>JAZKDL010000246.1:0-14443 GCA_040387575.1 Pseudomonadota bacterium | reverse complement strand
GCTGATCGACGCGCAGCTCGTCGTGTCCTCCGGTGCGGCCGGTACCCACGTGGCGCGCCGTGCGCCGCTGCGGCCGCGCAGCGATGCAGCGGCCATCACGGCGGTGCGCGACCCGATCGCCGACTATCCGCACACGGGTGGCGTGTTCCAGATGGGCATACCCGCGCAGGACGCGTTCCCGGCCAAGGTGTGGTCGCGCATCCTCCTGCGGGCCGCGCGCACCGCCGCCAGCGCGGTACCGCGTTATCCGGATCCACGCGGCGAGCCCGCGCTGCGCACCGAGATCGCGGCCTGTCTCGCGGTGGCGCGCGGCATGGCCTGCAATCCCGCGCAGATCTTCGTGACCGGCGGACATGCCGCAGCCATCGCCCTGGCCGTGCACACGCTCGGCATCGCAGGCACCGCCTGGGCCGAGGACCCCGGCTACCTGCCGACGCGCCGTGTGCTGGCCGCGCTGGGCATCGCGTCGGTGCCGGTGCCGGTGGATGCCGAAGGGCTCGACGTCGCCGCCGGCATCGCGACCGCGCCGCATGCAGCGATGGCCATGGTCACGCCCGGCCAGCAGGCGCCGTTGGGCGTGGCACTGTCGCCCGCACGGCGGCGTGCGCTGCTCGACTGGGCCGCGGCGGCCGGCGCCTGGGTGGTGGAAGACGACTACCTCGGCGAGCTTCAGCTGCAGGGCCGTGCCGCACCGTCGCTCGCCGCACGCGACACGGTCGGCCGTGTGCTCTGCGATGTACACCGGCCGGTCGCTCAGCAACCCGCGCTTGCCTTCGGGCGTGGGCACGAAGGTGCGCTGGATGCGCAGCACATGGTCGATCCACGCCTTCAGCGACGACGGCACGGTGTAGTTGTGCATCGGCGTGCCGATGACGACTGCATCGGCGCGTTCCAGTTCGGCGATGAGGTGCTCCGAGCGCACGCTGGCGCCCGTCACGCTCGGCGGTCCGCCTGCCAGTGCATGGGCATAGTCGCCATCGACGTGCGGCAACTGGGCCGCCGAAAGATCGCGCAGCACGACGTCGGCATGGGGGTCGCGCGCACGCAGCCGCTCGACGATGGCATTGGCGAAGCGCGTGCTGTGCGAGCCATCGGCGCGCGGACTGCAGAGGATGTGCAGGATGTTCATGCGGCCACGCCCCGCGCAATCGGCCGGGCGAAGCGCATGGCGCCGGCCAGCAGCCCCTGCCTGAAATAGAAGCGTTGCGCGAGCGCATTCGACAGCGCGGTGTCGAGCACGAAAGCATCGCAGCCGGCTTCTTCGGCGATGTACGTCATCGCCTCGATCAACCGGGCGCCCCACTGCCGGCCGCGTGCCGAGTCGAGCGTGACGAGGTCGTCGACGTAGAGAAAGCGGTCGTGGATCAGGTTGTCCTGCAACCGGTAGCCGCCCAGCACCACCGCAGCATCGTCCTGCCACGCGGCCAGCAGCCGATAGCCGCCGGGGCGCATGCGCGCGACGCGGGCGACGAACTCGTCGGCGTCCTTCAGCCGCGGACGCAACTGCCGCATCACCGGCCAGCAGGCGCGCACTTCGGCCTCCGTCTCGGCATGGCGCAGCGCGGTACCGGCAGCCAGCGACGGCACCCGTTCTTCGATGGTCATTGCGTTTCCTTCTTCATCGTCGCCATCGGAATCGATCGCGATGAGAGAACTTTATGCAGCGCAGGCCTTGACCGGTAGACCCAAGAAATGGCGCGATGACTGGACCATGTTGCGACCTCGGGCCGCGATTGCAGCGCCGTTCACGGCCCTGCCGCCGCCGCCGGAACCCGGCGTGCGAAGCGTCTGCGGTACTCCCGCGGTGCCACGCCGAGGTGGCGCTGGAAGGTCACGCGCATGCGCTCCTCGTCGCCGAAGCCGCACAGGCCGGCAATCTGGTCGATGTTGCGCGCCGAGTCCTCCAGCAAGCGCCGCGCCGCCTCCAGCCGAAACACCTCGACCGCCTTGGCCGGCGTGCGGCCCGTCTTCTGTTTGTAGACGCGGGCGAAGTTGCGCGGGCTCATGCGCGCACGCTCGGCCAGCGTCTCGACCGTGAGATCGCTTTGCTCGAGATTGCCGGCGATCCACAGGTTCAGTTCGTCGAACACGGCCGTGTCGTCGGCCTGCGCCTGCAGCAGTTCGCTGAACTGCGACTGGCCCCCCGGACGCTTCAGGAACACCACGAGTTCGCGCGCGACTTCCATCGCGACGTCGTGGCCGCAGTCCTCTTCGACCAGCGCCAGCGCAAGGTCGATGCCCGCGCTGACGCCGGCCGATGTCCACACCGCGTCTTCGCGCACGAAGATCGCATCGCGATCGATCCGCACCTTCGGAAAACGCTGGCTCAGCATGTCGCACATCGCCCAATGCGTGGCGGCGCGTTTGCCGTCGAGCAGGCCCGCCGCCGCCAGCAGAAAGGCGCCGCTGCAGACCGAGGCGGTGCGCGTGGCCGCACGCGACGCGCGCTTCAGCCAGTCGACCAACGGCCCCGAACGCTCGAGCACCGACGCGATGTGCGGCGACCCGGGAACGATCAGCGTGTCGACCGACGACAGCCGGATGCCGGCGAGCGGCGAGGTCTGCACTTCGAGGTTCTCGGCACTGCGCATCAGGCCGCCATCGAGACTGGCGGTGAGCCGCTCGTAGCCCTTCAGCCCGCGCGCTTCCATCGCCTTGGTCGCGGCCCAGAACACGGTCTGCGCGCCGGTCAGGTCGAGCAGGCCGACATCCGGATAGGCGACGAACAGCACGCGCCGGGCTCGGCGGCGTACTGGCAGGATTTCAGGGGTCTTCGTCATATCAGCCATATTGTTCCACGCCTACGATTCAGGCATCCACACAGCAGCGGGCGCAGGCCCTGAAAGAGATCCCATGAAAATCGTCGTCATCGGCGGCACCGGCCTGATCGGCAGCCGGCTCGTGAAACAGCTCGTCCAACGCGGGCATGAGGCGATCGCGGCGTCGCCCAACACGGGCGTCAACGCGCTCACCGGCGAAGGCCTGGCCGATGTGCTGACGGGCGCGCAGGTGGTGGTCGACGTGGCCAATTCGCCTTCGTTCGAAGACAAGGCGGTGCTCCACTTCTTCGAGACCTCGGGCCGCAACCTGCTCGCCGCTGAAGCCGTTGCAGGCGTCAAGCACCACGTCGCGCTGTCGGTGGTCGGCACCGCGCGCCTGCAGGGCAGCGGCTACTTCCGTGCCAAGCAGGCGCAGGAGAAGCTGATCGAGGCCGCGGGCATTCCGTACACCATCGTTCACGCCACGCAGTTCTTCGAGTTCCTCGGCGCCATTGCCGGATCGGGCACCGACGGGCAGGCCGTGCGCGTGTCGAGCGCAATGGTGCAGCCGATCGCGGCGGACGACGTCGCGACCGCGATGGCCGACTTCGCGCTCGGCGCGCCGGTCAACGGCCTGGTCGAAATCGCCGGACCGGAGCGCGTCGGCCTGGGTGCGCTGGTGCAGCGCTACCTGGGCGCGATCGGCGATCCGCGCACAGTCGTGGCGGACGCGCAGGCGCCCTACTTCGGCGTGCTGCTGGACGATCGATCGCTTACGCCCGACGATGGCGCAAGGCTCGGCGTGATCGGCTTCGACGCCTGGCTGGCGCTTTCGACGAACGCATAGCGCGTTCCCCGCCCTTCCCCCGTTCGCACCAACAGCCCCGATGCGACCATGTCGGTCAACTCGCGGTACGCGGTCGCGCGTGACACCTGCGCGATGGCCGTGTATTTCTCGGTGCTCATACCGCCGGCAAAACCTTCCGGGCCCGCGTCGTAAAGCTTGTTCAGCACCTTGCGCTGGCTCGCGCTGAGCTCCGGGTGCCGGCTCAGCAGCTCGACCCAGAAACCGTTCTTTCGCGCGGCGCCGTGAACCTGCGCCACCGTGGCAAGACAGGCCTTCTCGACACAGCCGGCAAACCAGCGCACCCACGGCGTCACGTCGAGCACCGACTGGCCGGTGGCGGCCTGCAACTCACGGTAGTAGCCGACGCGGTCCAGCCAGATCTGCCGCGACAGGCTGAAGAGGCGCTCGCCACTGCGCAGGTCCTGCGCCATGGCCAGGTCCGACAACGCACGGCCGATGCGGCCATTGCCGTCCTCGAACGGGTGGACCGCCTCCAGCCACAAGTGAGCGATGGCTGCGCGCACGATGCCGTCGAGCCGACCGCGCACGGCGTCGTCGTTGAACCAGTCGATGAGCCGCGCCATCTGCGCAGGCACGTCCGCCGATGCCGGCGCCTCGTAATGCACCTCGTCCGGACGCCCGAGCCGGGGCGTGACGATCTGCATCGGATCGACATGCGTGCGCCAGCCGCCGACGACGATGCGCGTGACGCCGCTGCGGCCCGTCGGAAACAGTGCCGCATGCCAGCCGAACAGACGCTCGGCCTGCAACGGCTCCGACCAATGCTGCACCGCTGCCTCGATGACGTCGAGCGTGGCCTCGATGCGAGGCTCGCGCTGCTTCAGTTGGGCGCGACTGCTTTGCGTCAGGCCGAGGCGACGTGCAGCCGACGCGCGAACCGAGTCGGCTTGCAGCGCCTCGCCCTCGATCTGCGCCGTGGCCACGGCTTCATCGGCCCATTCGGCCGTCTGCAACGCACCGACGTCGATCAGCTGCATGCCGGCGACCATGCCGAGCATGCGGCCCTGCGCAAGGCGCGCGGCCGCGAGCGCGGGCTGAAGTGCCTGGGCATCTACCTGCCAATGCGGCCAATCGGGGGCTTGCCAAATCCACATGAAGCGCATTCTAGTTATTTACGCTTCAAAAAAGAAGCGTAAATAGATGATTTGCGCTTCATACAGTTGCGCCAACGTGCGCACCAAGCCTCAAATCACTCGGCCGCTCTCCTTGTCGATCAGGTGCATGTGGTTCAGGTTGGCCGCGAGCTGCACGGTCTCGCCGGGCACGACGTCGAGCTCCGCGTCGAATTTCGCGGTGACCAGCACCTCGCCGATGCGGACATGCAGCAGCGTCTCGGAGCCCATCGGTTCGACGACTTCGACCCGCGCGTTCAGCGTGGCGGCGTCGGCGCGCAAGCCCTCCGCGCCGACATCGGTGAGGTGCTCCGGCCGCAACCCCAGTTCAAGCCCGGCGCCGGCATGCGCCGCGTAGCGCGTCAGGCGGCTCGCAGGCACCGGCAGCGTCTGGCCGTCCGGCAACCGCAGCATCAGGCCATCGCCGGCCTGCGACAGCGCACAGGGCAGGAAGTTCATGGCGGGCGATCCGATGAAGCCCGCGACGAAGCGATTCACCGGCGCGCGGTACAGCGCCTGCGGCGTGCCTACCTGCTCGATCACGCCGTGGTTCATCACGACCACGCGGTCGGCCAGCGTCATCGCCTCGACCTGGTCGTGCGTCACGTAGATCGTGGTGGTGCGCACGGTCTGGTGGATCTTCTTGATCTCGGTGCGCATGTGCACGCGCAGCTTGGCGTCGAGGTTCGACAGCGGCTCGTCGAACAGGAAGACCTTGGCGTCGCGCACGATCGAACGGCCCATCGCCACCCGCTGGCGCTGCCCGCCCGACAGCGCACGCGGCTTGCGGTCGAGCAGCGACGTCAGGTCGAGGATCTTCGCGGCCTTGGCCACGCGCGGCTCGATCTCCGACTTGGGCAGCTTGCGTAGTTGCAGGCCGAAGGCCATGTTGTCGTACACGCTCATGTGCGGATACAGCGCGTAGTTCTGGAACACCATCGCGATGTCGCGGTCGCGCGGCGCCACGTCGTTCACGACGCGATCACCGATCTGGATCTCGCCCGAGCTGATGTCCTCCAGGCCCGCGATCATGCGCAGCATGGTCGACTTGCCGCAGCCCGACGGGCCGACGAGCACGAGGAATTCACCGGGGTGGATGTCGAGATTGACGCCACGGACGGCCTGGTAGGTTTCGTAGTCCTTGACGACGTTTCGGATGGAGACCTGGGTCATGAGGATGGCTCGGCGATCAAAAGTTGAAGTCGGGCAACGCCCACGGCATGCTGGCCTCGAAGGCACGCGCGGCGGCCAGCACCAGCGCTTCCTCGCGATGCCGGCCCACGATCTGCAGCCCGATCGGCATGCGTTCCTGCGTCAGTCCGCAAGGGATCGAGCACGCGGGTTGCGCCGACAGGTTGAAAGGGAATGCGAAGGGCGTCCAGTCGGCGCGCCATTCGCCACCCTTGTCGCCGGGGAAGTCCAGGCACACGTCGAAGGCCACGATGGGCAGCGACGG
Organism: Pseudomonadota bacterium; assembly: GCA_040387575.1. Classification (GTDB taxonomy): domain Bacteria; phylum Pseudomonadota; class Gammaproteobacteria; order Burkholderiales; family Burkholderiaceae_C; genus Variovorax. The sequence goes on along the minus strand of JAZKDL010000246.1, from coordinate 8,248 downwards.
CAGCACCAGCAGGTCATAGCTTTCGTGCAGGCGGCGCATGGCCGCGGCGATCTCGTTGCGGCCGATGTGCAGCGCCTGTGCATAGTCGATGGCCGACAGGTGCTTGCCTTCGTCGGCGAGGACCAGGAAGCCCTGGTCGACCAGCGCGCGGTCGCTCTCGCTGAGGCTGGCCGCACGGTGCGCGAACGACACCGAATTGATCGCGCGGTACACGGCGCCGGCACCGGGCAGGTCGAACTCGATCTGATCGACGGTCGCACCCAGCGCGCGAAAGCGCTCGGCGCCCTGCGCCACCGCGGCTGCGACCTCCGGGTCGACCGCGACGCTGCCGAGCGTGGGCGCATAGGCGATCTTCAGCCCGGCCACACCGCGCTCCAGCCCGCCGAGCAGGTCGAGGCCCGGTTCGGCCAGGGCAAAGCCGTCGCGCCAGTCGTCGCCGCTGATGACCTGGAGCATCAGGGCGGCATCGCGCACATTGCGCGTCAGCGGCCCGGGTGCGGTGAGCGAGCCGCTGGCACCGGCCGGTGCGCTCGGCACGCGCGCGATGCCCGGCTTGATGGCGAACACGCCCGAAAACGATGCCGGTATGCGCAGCGATCCGCCGCCGTCGCCGCCGAGGTTGAGCGGCGCCATGCCGGTGGCCGCAGCGACGGCGGCACCGCAGCTCGACCCGCCGGGTGTGCGCTGCAGGTTCCACGGGTTGCGCGTGATGCCGGTCAGCGGGCTGTCGCCCACGCCCTTGTGGCCGAATTCGGTGGTGGTGGTCTTGCCGATGAACACGGCACCCTGTTCTCGCAGCCGCGCGACCGATGGCGCATCCACATCCCAGGGCTGGTCGCGCACGGTCGTCTTCGAACCCCGCAGCGTGGGCCAGCCCTTGGTCAGGTACAGGTCCTTGACGGAGGTCGGCACGCCGTCGATCGACCCGAGCGGCTCGCCGCGGAGCCAGCGCGCCTCCGATGCGCGCGCCGCGGCCATCGCGCTGGTCTCGTCGACCAGGCAGAAGGCATTGACCGTCGCATCGATGCTGGCGATGCGGTCGAGGCACGCGCGCGTCGCGTCCACCGGAGAAATCTTGCGGGTGCGGTAGCCCTCGAGGAGCTCGGTCGCGCTCGCGCGGAAAAGGTCTGTCATGTTGGCTCGGGTCGTTTCGTTCGGTCGTCGACGGGGGTGCGACGTGTTCAGGTGCGGATGGCGGCGTTGGCCTTGGCGGCGGCACGGGTGAGCGCCACCTGCGGCTTGTCGACGCCGGTCAGGATTTCGCTCATGCCGACGGCCAGCGCATTCAGGATCTGCGGCGACTGCGGATGGAAACGTGCGGTGCGCGCCAGGTCGGCGTTGGCGTTCTGCAAATTGCCGAGCGCCGCTTCGGCCGCTTGCGCGCCGAAGGCCTTCTTGAAGCCGTCGCTGGACCAGGCCGACACGCGCGTCGTGGCCAGTCCCTTGGCCGATGTCAGCAGGCCGGTCGGCTTGCTGGTGGCCCAGATCATGAACAGGAAGGCGGCCTTCTTGGCGCCGGACTTCGAGTTGATCGCAGCCTGCCAATGCGACATGTTCGGCAGCGACGGCTTGCCCTCGAGATGCGGGAACAGGCCGAAGGTGGTCTTGTCGGAGACCTTGCTCTTGGTCGGGTTGGAGATATCAGTTGCGAAGTTGCTGCTGTCGCAGCCGATGGCCGACACGCCCTGCATGAAGTCGCTCAGCGACTCGTACCAGTCGTAGTTGCTGACGCCGACCGGGCCCGCTTCGCGCAGCAGGCGGGTGAACATGTCGACGCCGGCAACCGCTTCGGGTGAATCGAAGACGGCGCGGCCGTTCTGGACGATGTGGCCACCGTAGGAGAACAGGAAGCCGGTCATCGGGAACAACGCGTTGCCCGCGGCCTTGGCGCGCATGGCGATACCGGAAGTCGTCGATGTCTTCATCGCCTTGGCGGCGATCAGCAGTTCGTCGAAGGTCTTCGGCACGGCCAGGCCCTTGGCCTCGAGCAGTTGCCGGTTGTAGAACATGGTCTGCGCCTCCGACGTGATCGGGAAGGCATAGCGTTGCTTGTCGTGCCAGACCGGGTATTCGCGCGCAGTCTTGAGGATGTCGGCCTCGTCGTACCAAGCCATGTCGACCAGCTTCTTGTCGCTGTAGTAGCTCTCGAGCGGCTCGAGCCAGCCGGCGGTGATGCCCTGCCCGTAGGCGAGGTACATGAACACGTCGGGCGTGGGGCTGCCACCGGCGAGCTTGATCGGCAAGGCGGTCACGAATTCGGTTTCCGAGCGGAAGTCTGTCGTCACCTTGATGCCGGTCAGCTCGGTGAACTGCGGCAGCAGCGGCAGGATGGCGGCCGACCACGGGTGATTGGCGCCGCCAACCACGATCGTCTGGCCCGCGGCCTGCTTCCAGTCGACGTTGGCCGACTTGTAGGGCGCGAGTGCATCGCCCTGCGCAAAGACCGACGAACTGCCGAGGCCGGTGGCACCGAGCGATGCGCCGGCGAGCATGGAGGCAGTGAAGGAGCGACGGCTGAACGGATGCTGGCTCATTGGGAGTCCTTTCGGTTTTTGCAAGTTGGAATGGGAGGAGTCGGGGGACGCGTCACTTGACGGCACCCAGCGTGAGGCCGCGGATGAGCTGGCGCTGGAAGAGCAGGATGAAGGCGATGACCGGTGCCAGCATCAGCATGGCGGCGGCGGAAAGATTGCCCCACTCGATCTGCTCGAAGCCGATGTAGGCGTAGATGCCCACGGGCACGGTCATCATGTCGGAGCCGCCAAGGACCATCGCGAAGAGGAACTCGTTCCACGACGACAGGAAGGTGAGGATGGCCACGGCCGCGATGCCGGGCCAGGCCAGCGGGAGGATGACCTTGACGAAGGTCTCGAAATAGCCGGCACCGTCGATGAAGGCGGCCTCCTCCAGATCGCGCGGCAGGTCCTGGAAGAAGCCCCGCATGATCCACACGATCATGGCCAGGTTCAGGCCGGTGTGCGCAATGATCAGCCCGAGGTGCGTGCCCAGCAGGCCGAGCTTGTAGAACACCACGAAGAACGGAATCAGCATCGCGATCGGCGGCGTGAAGCGCGTCGCCAGGATCCAGAACGCGATGCCGGCGTTGGCGCGAAAGCGATGCCGCGCCAGCACATAGGCAGCGGGCGCGCCGATGAGCAGCCCGGCGAACACCGTGCCCAGCGCGATGACCAGGCTGTTGCCCAGGAAGCCCAGCACCTTGGAATCCGCCAGCACATGGGCATAGTTGCTCAACGTCGGCCAGAAGATGAAGGTGGGCGGGAAGGCGGTGGCGTCGACCGCGCTCTTCAGCGAGGTGTTGAGCAGCCAGTAGATCGGGAACACGCACCACAGGGCAAAGGCCCAGAGCACGATGCGGCGCAAGACGGTCACGAGCATGGTTTTCTCTTCTCTCTCAGGCGACCGTCATCAAGCGCGAACGGCGCAGGAACACCATGGCCGCGATCGTCACGATCAGCATCATCACGATGGCCACGCTCGCGCCGTAGCCGAGCGAGACGAACTCGATCGCCTGCTTGTAGGCATAGACGTTGAGCGTGGTGGTCGACGTGCCAGGACCGCCGGCGGTCAGCACGAAGATGATGTCGAAGGTCTTGAAGGCGTCGATCGAGCGGAACAGGATCGCGATCGCCAGGAAGGGCTTGAGCAGCGGCAGCGTGATCCGCGTGAAGGTCTGCCAGGCGGTCGCGCCATCGATCTTGGCGGCCTCGAAGGGCTCGGCCGGCAGCGACGCCAGCCCGCCGCCGACGATCAGCAGGATGAAGGGCGTGTGCTGCCAGGTGTCGACCAGGATCAGCGACACCAGCGCCATCGTGCCGTTGCCCAGCCAGTCCTGCGGCGGCAGCCCGAGCAGGCCCATCAGGTAGTTCAGCACGCCCAGGCTGGGGTTGAACATCATGCGGAAAGTGAAGGTCGCGGCCACCGGCGTCACCGCCATCGGCAGCAGGTAGAGCATGCGCAACAGCGGCACGTGGCGCGTTTCCTCGTGCAACAGCACCGCCAGCCCGACGCCCAGCGCGGTCTGCACGGCCACGGCGATCACCGTGAACAGCAGCGTGAGCCGCAGCGCCGCCCAGAACTCGCCCGACTGCAGCATCTCGAGGTAGTTGCCGAAGCCATTGAAGCGGGCCGGCGGGTTCGACAGCATGTAGTCGGTGAAGCTCAGCCCCAGGCCGATGATGAAAGGCATCGCGATCAGGCCGACCAGCAGCACGATCGGCGGAATCAGCATCAGCGTGATGAACTGGCTGCGCTCGCGGGCCCATGTACCGGCGCGCGCCAGGCTGCTGCGGTCACCCGCCGGCACGCGCGTCGCGGCGCCGTCCAGCGGTGGGGAATCACTCATTGGCAAATCGAACTCCTGCTGTGTTCTCGATGAAGGTGGGGCCGCCGGCCTCGGTCCGCCGGGCGGTGCTCAAGACCATTCCTTGCGGCCGTACTCGGTCCAGCGGTGCTGTGATGCGCCGAGGTGCCGGCACATGGCGGTGTGGGCGCCCATCACGTCGCGGCCTTCGAGCGCCCGCAGGATCGCCTCGTGCTCGTCGACCGCTTCGCTCCAGGTCTGCGGGGTTTCGGCGCGCACGCTGAGCCGCGATGAAATGGGGCTGTGGCGCTCGTCGAAGAGTTCGCCGACCAGGCGCGCGAGTACCGTGTTGCCCGACATCGCGGCGATGCCCAGGTGAAATTGGCGGTCGTGCTGCAACGGCGAGCTGCCTTCGGCGATCGCGTGGCGCATGCCGTCGAGCGACTCGCGCAGCGCCGCCAACGCGTCGGGCGTACAGCGGGCGCAAGCCATCATGACCACCGAGCCTTCGAGTACCACGCGCGCCTGCATCAGCTCGATCGGGCTTTCGCCCATCGCGGGCACCGGCTGCTTGCTGGTGGCGGGCGCGTTGCACACATAGACGCCCGCGCCCATGCGCACCTCGACGCTGCCGTCGAGTTCGAGCGCAATCAACGCCTCGCGTACCGAAGGCCGCGACACGCCGAGTTGCACGGCAAGGTCGCGCTCCGGCGGAAGCCGCGCGCCCGCCGGATAGCTGCCGCTTTCGATCAGCGTGCGAATCTGGTCGGCGATCCGCTGATACAGCCGACGGCTGTCTACTTGTTTCAGTTGGTCGATCACGGTGTCCTCTTTGTTTTTGGCCTTACCAATTCTCTCGAATAAAGGCATCAACACCCTGACTTAGCAAGAATCCGGCCACAATTAACGGGTAAACCCGGTAAAGTGGCCTGACCATGAATCTTATTTTGGCCTTACCTGTCGGATGGGCAGCCTTTTCCCGGCATACCTCGGCCTCGGCGATCCAAGACGGTGCGCGGTACGCACCATGAAGGGAACCGCATTCCAGAGCGCGAACAGGAATTCGGCGCTGTCCGCGCTGGCGATGACCGCCGGCGCACCCGGCGACAGCCTGCTCTACCTCCTGCTGCCGCTGTACGCCGCCGACTTCGGGCTCAGCCTGACCGAGGTCGGCGTGCTGTTGGCCGCCAACCGGCTGGTCCGCATCGCGGGATATGGACACGTTGCGAAGTTCTATGCGGAGCGCGGCGACCGCCCCACGCTGACCTGGGCGCTGATTGCCGCGGCCTGCTGCTGCATCGCCTATGCGACGCTGTCGGGCTTCTGGCTGCTGATCGGCGCGCGGCTGGTCTGGGGGCTTTGCTATGGCGCCTTCAACCTGTCGAACCAGGCGCTGGCCGTGGCCGAGATCGAAGGTGCTGCGCGACGTGCGGGCATCTCGCGCGCGCTGGCTGCGTTAGGGCCGATGGTCGCGCTGCCGCTGGGCGCCTGGGTCACGCTCGAATGGGGGCCACGCGCGATCTTCGTGGTCGCGGCCCTGGGCGCGCTGGGCGGCCTCTTCGCCAGCCGCTCGCTGCCGGTGCTGCCGATGCGGATGGAGGTACCGAAGATCCGTCGCTTCACGATGCCGACCGGCCTCGACGCCTGGGCCTTCGTCGAAGGCATGGTGCTCGACGGACTGTTCCTGATCGGCCTCACCTACCTGGCCAGGTCGTCGGGCGTCGAGTCGCCGCTGTATGCGGCTGCGATGTTGATGTCCGCGCGCTACCTCACCGAAATCCTGCTGAGCCCAGCCGGTGGTCGCGCGGCCAGCCGCTGGGGCGCCGAACGCATGCTGCTGGTGTGGAGCCTGAGCACGGCGGTGGCCCTGGTGGCTTTCGGCAGCGGCTGGCTGGTGGCCGGCGCACTGGCGATCCTCGCGCTGCGCGCGCTGCAGTTGCCGCTGCTGCCGGTGATCGTGGCACGGCGCTTTCCGGGGCCCGATCGGGTGGAAGCCCTGGTCGCCCGGTCGCTGTGGCGCGACATCGGTGCCGGCGTCGGACCGCTGGTGGCAGGCGTGGTGCTGCCGATCTGGTCGCCCGCGCTGATCTACTCACTGGTCGCTGCGCTGCTGGCGGTCGTGACGGTGATCGCCGTCCTGCCGGCGCGGGGCCGAACCGGCGCGCCTTAGCCGACGTCCGATCAAAGCACAGGGCCAAGTCCGCCATGCCGGGCATGCCGGTGCGTCGACCGATAAAGTCACTTCGACATGTATCTTCTTTCGGCCTTGCCTGACAGGCGGTGTTCTTCCGCCGCACACGCCGCATGACGGCACTATCCCTCCGAAGCGCCAACCGAAATTCCGCGCTGTCGGCACTCGCGATGGCGGCCGCCTCCCCGAGCGACGCCCTGCTCTATCTGCTGCTGCCGCTGTACGCATCCGATTTCGGGCTCACGCTGGCGGAGGTCGGCATGCTGCTGGCGGCCAACCGGTTGGTACGCATCGTGGGTTACGGGCACGTCGCGAAGTTCTATGCGCAACGCGGCGACCGGCCCACGCTGACCTGGGCGCTGATGGCAGCCACGTGCTGCTGCATCGTCTACGCCACGCTGTCGGGCTTCTGGCTACTGATCGGCGCGCGGCTGGTGTGGGGCCTGTGCTACGGCGCATTCAACCTGTCGAACCAGGCGCTGGCCGTGGCCGAGATCGAAGGCGCCGCGCGCCGCGCCGGCATCTCGCGCGCACTGGCCGCGCTGGGCCCGATGGTGGCGCTGCCGCTGGGCGCCTGGCTCACGCTCGAATGGGGGCCGCGCGCCATCTTCGTCGTGGCGGCGCTCGGCGCACTGGGCGGCTTGTTCGCCAGCCGGTCGCTGCCGGTGCTGCCGAGGCGGATGGAGGTACCGAAGATCCGCCGCTTCACGATGCCGACCGGCCTCGACGTCTGGGCCTTCATCGAAGGCACGGTGCTCGACGGGCTGTTCGTGATCGGACTCACCTACCTGGCCAAGTCGTCGGGCGTCGAATCGCCGCTGTTCGCGGCTGCGATGTTGATGTCCTCGCGCTACCTCACCGAGATCGTGCTGAGCCCGGCCGGCGGCCATGCCGCCAGCCGGTGGGGCGCCGAACGCATGCTGCTGGTGCTCAGCCTGAGCACGGCGGCTGCATTGGTGGCCTTCGGCACCGGCTGGCTGATGGTCGGCGCGACCGCGATCCTCGCGCTGCGCGCCCTGCAGCTGCCGCTGCTGCCAGTGATCGTGGCGCGGCGCTTTCCGGGGCCTGCCCGCGTGGAGGCGCTGGTCGCGCGGTCGCTGTGGCGTGACCTCGGCGGCGGCGTCGGACCGCTGGTGGCCGGGGTCGTGCTGCCGATCTGGTCGCCGACGCTGATCTACACGCTCGCTGCTGTATTGCTGGCGATCTCGGCGGTGATGGCGGTGATGCCTGCGCGGGAACGCGGCTCGGCACCGTAGCGCCTTAGCCCTCCCCGTCGCACTGTCAGGCGATCGCCGCGATCCCCGCGCCGGCGGCCACGTACGCACCCTGTGCGGCGCGGAGAGTGATGCGCCCGGCACGGTGCGCCGTGACCTGCATCTCCATCTTCATCGCCTCCATCGTGGCCACCGTGTCGCCGACGGCCACGGTGTCGCCGTCGGCGACCTTCCACGCCTGCAAGGTGCCGGCGACCGGTGCGGCCACTGCAGTCGGATCGACCTCTTCATTCGCACCGATCGGCGACGCAGTCGCCACTGCACCCGCGGTCGACCGAAGGCCATTCAGTAGCGCCGCCGGCAAGCCCAGCGCCATGCGCCGACCGTCGATCTCGATCGCGGTACGCACCAGCGCGACATCCGCCAGCGGCTCGGCACGCACCGACGCGGCCAGCGTGTTCGCGAAGTCGGTCTCGATCCAGCGCGTATGCACCTTGAAGCCATCGTCGGCGACGAAGTCCG
>JAZKDL010000245.1:0-1506 GCA_040387575.1 Pseudomonadota bacterium | reverse complement strand
GTTGTTCGCACAGCGCGTCGCATGCGGCGTCGCCCACCGCCACCAGCAGCCACTGCCCCTTGAGCGACGACAGCGGCATCGTGCGGCCATCGGGCGTGGTCGCGTTCAGCGCCGGGAGCGGATGCTGCGGATCGATGAGCTCGCCATACACACTGCGGCCTTCCGGCCGGATCACGTAGTAGGTGAAATATGAGGCAATCACCGGCGCAGCGCAGCACAGCATCACCAGGATCATCTTCCAGCGGCCGAGCACCGTCCGCCGGCCTTCGGCGCCATCCAGCGCCTGCGTGGGCGAAGGCATCGAGTGGACGGTCAGCCCGAGAGGCTCGTCAGAAGCTTGCATGGTTGGCCTTGCGCCTGGGCGCGATGAGTTGGAACCAGACATAGAGGAGCACGACGAGCGCCGCGATCCCGAACCACTGGAAGGCATAGCCGTAGTGCTTCTCGACGCCCAATGCGGGCGCGGGCCAGTTGCGCTGAAGTCCCTCGGAAGCGTCGCCGACCTGCTGCAGCGAGACGTCGGTGCGCAGCGGCAGCTTGGTTTCGGCACGGAACGCTTCCAGGTCGAGATTCTGCCGGATGGCCGAAGACCCCACGGCGCTGGCCGCAGCGGCTGCGCTCGAGGCACCAGCCGCATTCGGCGCAGCGGACGCAGCAGCCAGCGGCTCGGACGCAGCCGCTGCAGGCGTCTTCGCGCCGCCGAGGTCCAGCAGATGCGCAGGCGGCAACGCGACCAGCCCGGTGACCTCGACCAGACCGGCTGGCGTCGTCACCTCGACCAGCTTCGTCCGGTCGTTGAAGTTGCGCTGGATCCAGCCCCGCTGAACCATCACGGTCTGGTCGCTGCCCTCGATCGCCAGCGGCGTGACGACGTAGAAACCAGGTACGCCATTCATCTGCCGATTGTCGAGATACACCGTCTGCGAACCGAGCCAGAGCCCGTACAGCGTGACAGGCCGGTGCAGCGCATCGGTGCCCTTGTCGAGCGCGAGGAACTCCTTCTGCGGGATCGGCGGCAGCTTCTTCTGCGCGTCGATCTCGGCCTGGAGCGCCTCTTTCTGCGCCGCGCGAGACAACTGCCAGCGGCCGAGCGAGACCGTGACGGCAATCGTCGCGACCGCCGCGATCGTGATGATCCAGAAGCGCGCGCGTCCGCGTCCTGGCTTGGGGGCGTCCGCGTTCAGCACGCGATCGGGGCCTGTCGGCCGATAATGAACTTCATGAAATATCTCGTCGCCCTTGCGTTCCTGGGCATCCTGGCCAGTCTTGCCGGCGCGTTGTTCTTCATGCTGAAAGACGGGCGCGAGGGGCGCCCCAAAAGCGGCGGCATGGCCCGCGCGCTCACCGTTCGGATCGGCCTGTCGGTGGTTTTGTTCCTCTGCATCCTGCTGGGCTGGAAATTGGGCTACCTCCACCCGGGCGGGCTCCCCGTCGGCAAGTAGATCGTGCTCGTTCCAGAGCCGCCATGAAAAAAGCGCCTTTCGGCGCTTTTTTGTTGTGCCGTGG
>JAZKDL010000244.1:0-5774 GCA_040387575.1 Pseudomonadota bacterium | reverse complement strand
CATCGTCGCCAGGTCGATGAACCAGCTCTGCGGCTGCACCACGCCCTTGATCTTGGGCGACAGCGCGCGCGGACCGACGTCATGCGCCACGAAGAGGAACGGCGCCTCGTCGATGATGCGGGCCTGCAACGCGGCCAGGGCCACGTCGCGCTGCTTCTCGTCGAAGGTGGTGCGGGCCTTGTCGACCAGCGCGTCGACCTCGGGGTTGCTGAAGTAACCCCAGTTGTTCGACACCGGCGGGAAGGCCTTGGTGCTCACGAAGCGGACCATCGCGAAGAACGGATCCATCGTCGCCGCGCTCACGTTGGTCGCGTGCGCGCCGTGTGCACCCGGGTCCTTCGCGCCGAGGCGCCAGCTGGAGAACAGCGTGTTCCATTCGACCACGTCGAACTCCACGTCGAAGAAGCATTCCTTCAGGCTCTGCTGGATGAACTCGTTCATCGGCAGCGGCTGCATCTGGCCCGAACCCGAGGCCGAGGTCTGCACCTTGACCTTGACCGGCTTGGCCGCCGAATAGCCGGCCTCGGTCATCAGCTTCTTGGCGGCGGCGGGGTCGTACTTGATCTGGAACGTGGGGTTGCCGCGCCACGGATTACCGGGCTCGGCCACGCCGGTCGCCTCGACCATCAGGCCGCCGAGCAGCTCTTTCAGCGCGGTGCGGTTCAGGCACAGGTTGGCCGCGTAGCGCACCTTCTTGTCGGCGAAGGGCGAGTCGGGCAGCAGCGAGAACTGCCACGGCCAGAGGTGCGGCTGCAGGTTCGAATACAGCTTGAAGCCGCGGGCCTTGATGGCGTCGAGCGCGTCGGGCGCGGGCGCCTCGATCCAGTCGACCTGGCCCGACATCAGCGCGGCGGTGCGCGAGCTGGCCTCGGGCAGCGGCAGCATCACGACGCGGTCGATCTTCGGGCGGCGCTTGGCGTCCCAGTAGTCGGGGTTCTTGACGATCTCGAGCCGTTCGCGCGGCACGAACTTCGAGGCCTTGAACGGGCCGGTGCCCGAGAAGTCGGATGCGAAAGCCGTCCAGGCGGCCTTGCTGCGCTCGGCCGGGGCGGTCACGCTGGCGGGCACTGCGGCGAGCTTCTTCTCCCACTGCACCGGCGACGCCATGAAGAGGTTGGTCAGGTTGATCGGCAGGAAGGAGTCGGGCTCGGACGTGACGAGCTCGACCGTCAGGTCGTCGATCTTGCGGGCCGTGCGCAGCGTCGGCATGCGCGAGGCGGTCACGCCGATCTGTGCCGGGTCGAACTGCGGCGCGTCCTTGCGCAGCACCTTGTCGACGTTCCAGACGACCGCGTCGGCATTGAACGGCGATCCGTCATGGAACTTCACGCCGGGGCGCAGCTTGAACACCCACTTGGTGCGGTCCTTGTCATCGACCGCCCAGGACACCGCCAGGTCGGGAATCACGACGCTGGCCTTGGTCGACGAGCTCAGGTCCCACTGCGTGAGGCTGTCGTACATCGGGATGCCGGTGAAGCGGTTGCCTTCGTAGCCCTGATCGGGCTGGCCGGACGTGCGCGGAATGTCGCCGGCGGTCATGGCGATGCGCAGCACCTTTTCCTGCGCCAGCACGGCCGTGCTGGCCAGCGACATCGCCGCGGCGATCAACAGTGCGCCGGTGCCGGCGCCCAGGCGGCACGCGGGCAGGGACTTCAACGAATGAATCTTCATGGGGAGGTCGACCTTGGAGTTGCGATGTATTCGCCCTCAAGCAAGTGACATGCCAATGAAAATCGCTTTGGTGAAATCGATGTTCGATACAGTTTTGCGTTTTAACGATAGATGGCTGCGCGAAAGCAGTGCGCTTGGCGGCGCGCTCGGTGCGTTGAGTCGGTCTCAGTGCGTCTCAATGGGTGATGGCGCTGGCGATCGCACGCGCGCATTCGATCACCATGGGTGCCAGCTTCTTCTGCGCTTCTTCCATGGTCCAGCGGCTGGTCGGCGGCGATACGTGGACCGCGCCCAGCGCCGCGCCATGCCGGTCCAGGATCGGCGCGGCGATGCCCATGTCGCCGAGAAACAGTTCTTCGGTATTGGTCGCGTAGCCGACGCGCCGGCACGCGTCGATGCGAACCATGATGGCGTCGATGTCCGTCAGCGTGGCCGGCGTGCGCGCGGTGCGCGGCGTGGCCTGCAGCAGCGCGCGCACCTGATCGTCCGGCAGGCTGCTGAGCCAGGCCCGGCCCGAACTCGTGCAATACATCGGGATGCGCATGCCGACCGGTGTCAGCACCGGAATGAACTTCGACGTCACCAGCTGCGCGACGTAGACCATCTCGTCGCCGACCGGCTCGGTCACGCTGGCGGTCTCGCCGCTCGCGTTGGCCAGCTGCGACAGGTAAGGGTTGGCAATGCGGATCAGCGCGTTGGCCGCCATGTAGTTGTAGCCCAGCTCGATGGTGCGCGTCTGCGGATGCTTGCCCACGTAGCCCAGCACCTGCAGCGTGTGGACCGTGCGCTGCGCCGAGCCCTTGCTCATGTCGGTGCGCTCGGCCAGCTCGGCCAGCGTCATCGTGCGGTGCGCGGCGTCGAAGGCGCGCAGCACGGCCAACCCCTTTTCGAGCGACTGGTTGAACAGCGGGTCGGGCTTGGCGGCCGGTGCGGGTGCGGGCGGAGGCACGGCGGCGCGGCGCGAGGTCTTCAAGGGCGTCTTGCTGGCCATAGCGAATGAATATAGGAGGAAATCGATTATCGATTTTATGAACGCAGCAAGCCGCGTGCCGGCCGGTGCTGCGGTACTGCATCGGTCGACTGTGTTTCCGCGGCCTATCGTCGAGCGCGGAGGCCGACGACAATTCCCGCCATGACACGAACCGACGATTCCCTGACCCTGATCCGCCCCGACGACTGGCATCTGCATGTGCGCGACGGCGCCGCGTTGCAGGCCGTGGTGCCGCACTCCGCCCGCCAGGTCGGCCGCGCGCTGATCATGCCGAACCTGCGCCCGCCGGTCACCACCGCCGAACAGGCGCTCGCCTACCGCGACCGCATCCTGGCCGCGATGCCCGCCGAGCGCAGCTTCGAGCCGGTGATGTCGCTCTACCTGACCGACAAGCTGCCGCCGGACGAAATCGCCCGTGCCGCCGACGCCGGCGTGCGCGCGCTCAAGCTCTACCCGGCCGGCGCGACCACCAACAGCGACGCCGGGGTGACCGACCTGCGCAACACCTACAAGACGCTCGAAGCGATGCAGAAGCATGGCCTGCTGCTGCTGGTGCACGGTGAAGTGACCGACCCGAGCGTCGACCTGTTCGACCGCGAGGCCGTCTTCATCGACCGCGTGATGATCCCGCTGCGGCGCGACCTGCCCGAGCTCAAGATCGTGTTCGAGCACCTGACAACGATGGAAGGTGCGCAGTACGTGCGCGACGCCGACCGCTTCACCGCAGCGACCATCACGGCGCATCACCTGCTCTACAACCGCAACGCGATCTTCACCGGCGGCATCCGGCCGCATTACTACTGCCTGCCGGTGCTCAAGCGCGAGACGCACCGCGTGGCGCTGGTGGAAGCCGCGACCAGCGGCAGCGACCGCTTCTTCGCCGGCACCGACAGCGCGCCGCACGCCGCGCACCTGAAGGAACACGCGCTCGGCTGCGCCGGCTGCTACACCGCGATGACCGCGATCGAGCTCTATGCCGAAGCCTTCGACAACGCCGGTGCACTCGACAAGCTGGAAGGCTTCGTCAGCCTGCACGGCGCCGACTTCTACGGCCTGCCGCGCAACACCGACACGGTCACGCTGAAGCGCGAGACCTGGACCGTGCCCGAAACCGTGCCCTATGGCGAGGCCACGCTCAAGCCGCTGCGCGGTGGCGAAACGCTCAACTGGAAGCTGGCATGAGCGCCGAACGCACCACGCGTGCCGGCCCCAAGGTCATGCTGCTGATTGACGCCGACAACGTCTCGGCCGACGTCATGGAGCAGGCCGTGCAGCGCACGCTGGCCGAATACGGCGCCGTGCACGTGCGCCGCGCCTACGGCAATGCCGAGACGGCGCTGAAGCACCAGGCGCTGTTCAAGCGGCTGTCGGTGCGGCCGATGGTCAATCTCTCGGCCGGCAAGAACAGCACCGACATCGCGCTCGCGGTCGACGCGATGGACCTCGCCATCGCCGAACGGCCCGATGTCGCCGTGCTGGTGTCGTCCGACTCGGACTTCGCGCCGCTCGTGATCCGGCTGCGCGAGAAGGGTTGCCACGTGTGTGGCATCGGCCAGCAGGGCAAGACCGGTGAGGAGACGATGGCGGTGTACGACGCGTTCGTCGATCTGGCGCACCAAACGCATCAAGTGGGTGCCAAGCCGCCTGCGGCCCGCAAGGCCGCGCCGCGGACCCGGGCCGTCGCGTCCTCGCGCGCCAAGCCCGTCGCCGAAGCGGCGCCGGCCGTCGCACCCGTAGCACCTGTCGCGCCTGTTGCCGACACGCGGCCCGCACCGGCGCGCAAGACCGCCCGCAAGACCTCCGCGTCGCGCGCCAAGCCGGCGCCGCAGACCTCGGAAGCGGCCGAGTTCATCCTGCAGGCCGTGCCCGCGTTGCGCACCGGCGCCGAGGTGCCGCTGAACGACGCCGCCCAGGCGCTGCGTGCTGCCGGACTGCTGGGCAAGCACGGCAGCTCGCTCAAGCTGTTCGACAAGCTCACCGCCGAGTTCGCGGTGCTGCAGCATCCGGACCGCATCCGCTGGACGGACGCGCCGCAGACTTGAGTCCGTCGAGTTCCTCGGGTCTTGCGGCCATCGACTGGTCGCAGCCCTGGCTCACGGCCCACGCCGACATCGGCGTGCCGATCGCGCAGCGTGCGGCGGCCGATGCAGCGCACGGCGCGACCGCCACGGCGCTGCAGGCGTCCGCTCGCGGCGCGGCGGCGGATTCGGTGCGCTTCGTGCCGCAAGACCGGTTGCCGGACGGCGAGCCCTACGAGTCGTACATCTTCCGCACCCGCGAGGTGCCGACGCGCGACAACCTGCACGACTTCTTCAACGGCCTGATCTGGCTGCACTGCCCGATGGCGAAGCGCCAGCTCAACCGGCTGCAGGCCGGCGAGATCGAACGCGCCGGCGTCGGCGCCACCCGCGGCCCGCTGCGCGACGCGCTCACGCTGTTCGACGAGAACGGCGCGCTGCTCGATGCGCCGCCTGCGCTGTGGGACGCATTGATCGCGCGCGACTGGCCGAGGCTGTTCGTGACGGAGCGCGCGCTGTGGACGCAGGCGCGCCTCTGGATCTTCGGCCATGCGCTGCTCGAAAAACTGATGCAGCCGCGCAAGGCCGCGACGGCGCACGTGCTGCGCCTGCCGTTGCCGATCGGCCTCGGCAAGAGCGGTGAGAGCGGCGAAGGTGGCATGGCGCACATCGACGCGCTGCTGGCCGAAGCGCTCGCGCCGGCGTGGCTGGCCAGCAAGCCCTTTGCCCCGCTGCCGGTGCTGGGCATCCCGGGCTGGTGCCCCGAAAACGAGAACTTTTCCTTCTATGATGACTCGGACGTCTTTCGTCCGCGCGGCACCTCCAGAACAACGACAACAGCAGGGTGCGGCGCCAAGATCCAGCTTGAAGCGGGCCGGCCGGCCCCCAACTGGACGTCAGTTTCCTCACGGAGAAATCAACCTTGAAACGCATCCTTCTGTTCGTTCTGACCAATGTGATGGTCGTGGCGGTACTCGGCATCGTCGCGAGCCTGCTCGGCGTCAACCGCTTCCTCACCGCGAACGGGCTCAACCTCACTGCACTGCTCGGCTTCGCGCTGATCATGGGCTTCGGCGGCGCCTTCATCTCGCTGC
>JAZKDL010000243.1:0-2146 GCA_040387575.1 Pseudomonadota bacterium | reverse complement strand
GCAGTCAAACTTTCCGAACTCAACAGCCTGTATGGCGAAAAGGAAGCAGCATGACCACGAGATACGACGCAGTAATCAGCCGCAAGGATAAGGACGGCAAGAGCCGCTATACCAAGATCGGCGCCGCGTTCCCGTCCAAGCAGGGCGATGGCTTCAACATCGTGTTGGATGCGCTGCCTATGCCGAACGCCGAGGGGCAAGCATGGATCTCGCTGTTCGTGCCGAAGCCGCGCGAAGATTCCGAGCATCACGACCAACGGCCGGCAGCCGAGAAGCCGAGGCGCGATCCCATTTCCAGCGGTCTTGACGACGGCGGGGACATTCCGTTTTGAGCGCCAACCAACCATGGTCCGAGCAGTACCGCGTTGTAGCAAAGGCGTGGGTTGACGCTGAAGCTGCGGCGTCACTGCTCGAAGATACCAAGAGCGCAGTTCTGGCCGAGCGCATGGCAGCGCTTGGCGAGATGCCGGTATCGAAGGCCGAAATGACGGTCAAGGCATCGAAGGAATGGCGCGACGATCTGCGGACGATCTCGACAACCAGGCAGGCCGCCAACCGGCTGAAGGTGCAGCTCGAATACATCCGCATGAAGTTCATGGAATGGCAGAGCGAGAACGCCACAAAGCGAGCGGAGATGAGGCTCTAATGCTCCGCCAGCGCGAACCACGAGTGAAGGACAACAAGCACCTGGATTACGTCAGGAGCCTCCCCTGCTGCATTTGCGGCGGGATCGACACAGAGGCCGCGCATATCCGAACGTCATCCCTGGCTCACGGGAAGCGAGAGACGGGGCGGGCCGAGAAGCCATCCGATAAGTGGGCGCTGCCGCTGTGCAACCGGCATCACCGCGAACAGCACGAAATGAACGAAATGGCGTTTTGGGCGCAGTACGGGATTGATCCGTTCTTGCTCGCAATGACGCTGCATCCACGTTCTTGAAGGGGGAGTTGTTATGACAGTTCAAACAGATATCGGAAAATTGATCGTTGGCGAAGGTGAGCGGGACGCGATCCATATCGCGGTCGCGCCTGTGGTCTGCGGTGACAGCCCATTGTCGGCTGGAATGCGGATCGGGTTCAAAGAGGACGGCAAAGTTGGCCGCCTGCCGCAAGAGGTGATCGGCATCGTAGACCCGTTCCTGACGGAATCGGTCTACCCAGGCGACAAGTTTTTTATGTTCTTGCTGCCGAACACCATCACTTCGCTGCGCCACAATTGGACGCATCCAGCGTTTGAGGTTGAGGCGCCGCCCCAGCCCACAAAGAGCGCATCAGAGCAATGGATGCAGGCGTGGGCGGTGCAGCACATGAGCGAAGACTACTACGGCGACGACTACGAAAAAAAGCGGAGCCCGGAAGTCGCCTACGCAGCCGCGATAGAGGCCGGCCACACACACAGCATCGGACCATACGAAAGCGCGCGGGAATACATCGACGATGAGTGGTGGGCGCATTGGGAGGCGATCACCGGGGAGCGTGGTGACCGCGAGAATTACTTCAGTTGCGCGTGCTGACACCCCCGCTCTGGCAACCAAATCGAGGATGACATGACGGAGAAAAGGCAGCCCAAGAGCATGGCTTCCATGCTCGCAGAGTTCAAGGCCCTCCCGCCGTCGCCTGGCATCTTGGGACAGTCCGACGACGCCATGATCCGATTGATTGAGGAAGGCCGGACGAACCTGGTTGATTACAGGATTCGTCTCGCGATGGAGGCAAGGACATGACAAATGACCAGTGTCAGCCAGACAGCGCGCTAGAGCGCGAGATCGAGCACATCCTGTTCGGTCGCATCATGAAGGCGCGCCTTGAGGGTTACACGGTCGAGACGGCGCGGCAGATTATGGAGTTGATAGCAGCGCATCGCGGATCTGGGGTGCAGACTGCAAGTGACATCTGGAATGCCGATGGCGATGCCGTCCCACGCAACAAGTCAGTGCTGGTGCGCTGGCCGTCTGGCGAGCATGACATCTGCTATCGCACCGACAGCGAGGGCGTTTGCATCGACACATGGCGCTATGCCACGGGGCCTATGCGCGGCAGCGCGGCCGGGTGGCCGAAGGCGTGGGCCTTCATCGACGCGGCACTTGCACTCTCATCGGCGGACTGCGAGCCCCCGCTGACGATGAGCATGTTTCTAAACAGAGAGG
>JAZKDL010000242.1:0-4744 GCA_040387575.1 Pseudomonadota bacterium | reverse complement strand
GAGGCGATCTCCTGCAGACACAGCACGTCGAAGTCGGCCATGGCGCGTGCGCCTTCGACGATGCGCTGCACGCTGACTTGACCGTCGAGGCCGCAGCACCACTGCGTGTTCCAGGTCACCAACTTCATTTGATTCCCGCGCGCATGAAACTCTGGACGAACTGACGTTGAAAGAGAAGGAAGGCTACCAGCAGCGGCGCCGACGTCATCAGCGTGGCGGCCGTGATGATCGACCAGTCGATGCCTTGGTCGACCGATGAGAACACCTGCAGCCCGACCGTCAGCGGCCGTGCGTTGACGCTGTTCGTGACGATCAGCGGCCAGAGGAAATTGTTCCAGTGGTAGCTCACCGACACCAGCCCGAAGGCGACGTAGATCGGCTTGGCCAGCGGCACGTAGACGCGCCAGAGGATCTGCATAGCGCTGGCGCCTTCCACCCGCGCAGCCTCGTCGAGCTCTTTCGGAATGCCGAGGAAGGTCTGGCGCAGCAGGAAGATGGCGAGCGCCGACGCGAAGTAGGGCAGCCCGATCGCGAACAGCGAGTCGACGATGCCGAGTTGCGCCATCGTCCGGTAGTTCTCGACCAGCAGCAGGTCGGGCATCACGGTGAGCTGCACCAGGACCAGCGCGAAGGCGATGTTCCGGCCGGGGAATTCGTAGCGCGCGAACGCATACGCGGCGAGCGTGCTCAGCACGAGCTGGGCGGCCAGGATCATCGTGACCAGAACGGTCGTGTTGAAGAAGTAGCGCGCGAACGGCGCGGCGTCCCAGGCACGGGCGAAGTTGTCCAGCGTCAGCGGCGCGCCGAGCGCTAGCCGGGCCGCGTACTCGGACGGATGGAAGGCGGTCCACACCGTGTAGACCAGCGGAAGAATCCACAACAGCGCCAGCAGCCAGGCGGCGGCCGTGTCGATCCAGGTCGGCGCGTTGTAGGCGATGCGTCGTGAGCTCACTGGTAGTGCACCTTGCGATCGAGAACGAAGAACTGCAGCAGGGTGACGCCGACCAGCGCCGCGATCAGCACGACCGTGATGGCCGATGCGTAGCCGGTGTCCCAGAACTTGAAGCCGACCTCGTACAGGTGATAGAGCAGCAGCGTGGAGGCGTTGTCCGGCCCGCCGCGCGTCAGCACGAACAGGTGGTCGACCATGCGGAAGGCGTTGATCACGCAGTTGATCAGCACGAAGAGCGTGGTCGGCATCAGCAACGGCCACTGCACGCGCCGGAAGAAGAACCAGCGCGACGCGCCTTCGATGGCAGCGGCTTCGCGCAGGCTCGGGTTGAGCGACTGCAGCGCGGCCAGGTAGAAGATCATGAAGAAGCCGGCTTCCTTCCACACCGCGACCAGCGTGACGCAGGCGAGCGCGGTGCGCGGGTCGCCGAGCCAGTTGTGCGAGGGCAGGCCGAACAGGCCCGAGACCTGTTCGAGCAGGCCGTACTGCGGCGTGTAGAAGAAGAGCCAGATGTTCGCGACCGCGATCATCGGCAGCACGGTCGGCGTGAAGTACGCCATCCGCAGAAAGGTCCGGCCGGCGATGCGCTCGTTGACCCACAGCGCCATCGCGAGCGCGAGGCCGATCGACAGCGGAATGGTGGCCGCCGCGAACCACAGGTTGTTGATGGCCGCCCGCCAGAACACCGGATCGTCGAGCATGACCTGGTAGTTCTCCAGGCCGACCCACAGCGGCGGCCGACCGCCCTTGGGCGTCGACTGGAAGCTGTGGATCAGCGTGGCGACCGTCGGCCAGTGCGTGAAGGCCAGCAGGATGAGCAGCGCAGGCAGCAACAACAGCCAGGCCTGGCTCGCACTTCGACCTTTCATGTCAGCCGAGGCGGGTCACTTGTAGCTGCGGAGGATGCGGTCGGCTTCGCGTTGCGCGTCCTGCATCGCCTGGGCGGCCGGCTTGGTGCCGGTCAGCGCGGCCTGCAGGCCGTCGTTCAGCGCCTTCGTCACGCGCTGGTTGTCGTGCGTCGAAAACTCGGCCACCGACACGGGCAACTGGTCGCGCGCCACGAGCGCTGCAGGGAAGTCGTTGCCGTACTTCTTGAGCGTCTCGGTTTCATACGCGGCAGGCGACACGGCGACGTAGCCGGTGTCCATGCTCCACTGCGCCGCGCGCTCGGGCTGCGTGATCCACTTGGCGAACTTGAAGGCCGCTTCCTGCTGCGCCGGCGTCGACTTCTTGAAGATGTAGAAGTTGCCACCGCCGGTCGGCGAGCCCTTGCGCTTGTTGCCCGGGATCATGCCAACGCCGAAGTCGAACTTCGCATTGGCCTTGATGTTGGTCAGGTTGCCGGTCGTCGTATAGATGATCGCGGCCTTCTTCTCGAAGAAGTCCTTGGGCGTGGTGCCCCATTCGACGACGCCGGCTGGATGCACGCCGGACTTGCCGAGGTCGACCCAGAACTGCAGCGCGTCGATCACCTTCGGGTCGTCGAACTTCACCTGCGTGCCGGCGTCGTTCGCCAGGAGCGTGTCGTTCGGCGTCGTCAGCGTCTGGAACAGCCAGTACGGGAAGCCGCTCGACGGAATCTGCACGCCGTACTGCACGACCTTGCCGCTCGCGTCCTTCTTGGTCAGCTTGGCGGCCGCGTCCTTGAGCTCGGCCCAGGTCGTCGGCGGCTTGTTCGGATCGAGGCCGGCTTCCTTGAAGAGCTCCTTGTTCCAGTACATCACCACGGTCGAGCGCTGGAACGGAATGCCCCAGGTCTTGCCGCCGGTCTGGCTGTTCGCCATGAAGGCCTTGTAGAAACCGTTGAGCCAGGCCTTGTCTTCCGGCGTCTTCACGAAGTCGTCGAAGGGGACGATTGCGTCTTCGTCGATCAGCGTGAACATGTCGGTCGAAAGCAGCACCGAGGTGACCGGCGGCGTGCCGGACTTGTGCGCGGTCAGCGCCTTGACGATGGTTTCCTGGTACGTGCCGGCATAGATCGGGCTGACCTTGATGCCGGGGTTCTCCTTCATGAAACCCGCCGCGAAGCCATCGATCGTCTTGGCGATCGGGCCGCCGACGGCGACCGGGTAATAGAACTGCAGGTCGACCGGCGCCTGTGTCTGTGCGTGGGCCAGGCCGGGCAGGCCGGCGATGGCGGCGCTGACGGCGACCAGTTGCGCGGCCAGGGTGTGAATGAAGCGTTTGCGTTGCATGGGAGGGTCTTCTCTTCGGGAGGGGAAATTCGGATCGGTCAGTCGATCGGGCATTCGATCAATCGGTGGTGCGGCGGCCGTTGGCGTCGAAACCGTGCGCGTCGTGCGCAGCCCAGCGCAGGCCGACGTGGTCGCCCGGCGCGGCGAGGTGCTGGCCGGCGGCACGAACCAGCAGCGTCTGGCTACCGACGCTGCAGCGCATCGCGAGATCGGCGCCGAGGTACTCGACGCTGCGCACGACCGCCGGAATGCCCTGCGGGTCGAGCGCGATCGCTTCGGGGCGCACGCCCAGCGTGGCGGCCGACAGCCCGGTGGCGACATCGCTGCCGGCGATGCGGCCCTGTTCGAGCGCGACCAGGTTCATCGGCGGCGTGCCGATGAAGCGCGCCGCGAAAGTGGTAGCGGGCCGCGCATACAGGTCGCGCGGCGTACCGGCCTGCTCGATGCGGCCCTGGTTCAGCAGCACGACCTGGTCGCCCATGCTCATCGCTTCTGTCTGGTCGTGCGTCACATAGACCACGGTCAACCCGAGCTGCTGCTGCAGGTCGCGCAGTTCGCGGCGCATTTCCTGGCGCAGTTGGGCGTCGAGGTTGGACAGCGGCTCGTCCATCAGGCAGACCTTGGCCTGCGCGACCAGTGCGCGGCCGAGCGCGACGCGCTGTTGCTGGCCGCCGGACAGCTGGCCGGGCCGGCGCTCGAGCAGGGCGCCGAGGCCGAGCAGCGCAGCAGCCTCCTTCAACCGCTTCGCGCTTTCGGCGGCCGACACCTTGCGCACTGACAGTCCGAAGGTGATGTTGTCGGCAACGCTCAGGTGCGGGAACAGCGCGTAGTTCTGAAACACCATGGCGATGCCGCGCTGCGCTGGCGGAAGCTCTGTCACGTCGCGGCCATCGATCAGCACCCGGCCCGCGCTGGCGGTTTCGAGGCCGGCAATGATCCGAAGGGTGGTCGATTTGCCGCAGCCCGACGGACCGAGCAGCACGCAGAAGGTGCCTGACTGGATTTGCAGATCGATCGCGTGGAGCGCAATGCTGTCGCCCCAGGATTTAGCGGCGCCGTTCAGCGCAATGGAAGACATGACAAAGTGTAGAAATGCAACGTGACAGTTCTGTTGCAGTGCAGCAGTCAGTGTTTTCCTCAGACGGCTTCGAGCCCAAATTTCGGTACAGTGTTCTCGCTGTCCAGCTTCGTCAAAATCAAGGAATACTCATGAGCAAAAAAGTCGCATACGTCACCGGTGGCATGGGTGGCATCGGTACCGCTATCTGCCAGCGCCTGCACCGCGATGGCTTTACCGTGATAGCCGGTTGCGGCCCAACCCGTGATTTTTCGAAATGGCTCGCCGAGCAGAAGGCGCAGGGCTACGAGTTCCACGCATCGGTCGGCAACGTGGGCGACTGGAGCTCCACCGTCGAGGCTTTCGGCAAGGCCAAGGCGGAACACGGCAGCATCGACGTGTTGGTCAACAACGCCGGCATCACGCGCGACCGCATGTTCCTCAAGATGACGCCCGAAGACTGGAGCGCAGTCATCGAGACCAATCTCAACAGCATGTTCAACGTCACCAAGCAGGTGGTCGGCGACATGGTCGAGAAGG
>JAZKDL010000241.1:0-24201 GCA_040387575.1 Pseudomonadota bacterium | reverse complement strand
ACCGAGATCGACCCGATCAACGCCCTGCAGGCCGCGATGGAAGGCTACAAGGTCGTGACGATGGAATACGCGGCCGACAAGGCCGACATCTTCGTGACGACCACCGGCAACAAGGACGTCATCACGCACGACATCATGGTCAAGATGAAGGACCAGGCGATCGTCTGCAACATCGGCCACTTCGACAACGAGATCGACGTCGCGTCGATCGAGAAGTACGAATGGGAAGAGATCAAGCCGCAGGTCGACCACATCACCTTCCCGGACGGCAAGAAGATCATCCTGCTGGCCAAGGGCCGGTTGGTGAACCTGGGCTGCGGCACGGGCCACCCGAGCTTCGTGATGTCGTCGTCGTTCGCGAACCAGACCATCGCCCAGATCGAGCTGTTCACCAAGCCTGACGCCTACGAGTCGGGCAAGGTCTACGTGCTGCCGAAGCACCTGGACGAGAAGGTCGCGCGCCTGCACCTGAAGAAGGTCGGCGCCATGCTGACCGAGCTGACCGACGCACAAGCCGCCTACATCGGCGTCGACAAGGCGGGTCCGTACAAGGCGGAAACGTACCGCTACTGATGCGAGCAGATCAACTGCTCGTCGAGCGCGGCCTGGCCGCGTCTCGTTCGCAGGCCGTCCGCCTCATCGCCGGCGGTTTGCGCTGGCGCGATGCGGGTGCGGACACCGCCGAATGGCGCGTCGTCGGCAAGAACCGCGACGACATCCCCGAAGGCGCGGAACTCGACCTGACCGATGCGGCCGAGGCGCGCTACGTGTCGCGCGGCGGTCTCAAGCTCGAAGGCGCGCTGAAGGCAGCCGGCATCGACCCCACCGGCCGGCACTGCCTGGACGTGGGCCAGTCGACCGGCGGCTTCACCGACTGCCTGCTGCAGCACGGCGCTGCACATGTGGTCGGCGTCGACGTCGGCCATGGCCAGCTCCATGCGCGCATGCGCGAGGACGAGCGTGTCACCGCCATCGAACAGGTCAATGCCCGCGCGCTGACGGCGGACGACCTGGCGGATGTCGAGCGCACCGACTTCGACCTGATCGTCGGCGACCTGTCCTTCATCTCGCAGACGTTGGTGCTGCCGGCCGTCGTGCCGTTTCTCGCGGGCGACGGCGATCTGCTGATGCTGGTCAAGCCGCAGTTCGAACTGCAGCCGGGCCAGGTCGGCAAGGGCGGCATCGTGCGCGATGACGCGATGTACGCGGTGGTCGAGGCGCGCCTGCGCCAGGCCTGCGCCGACCTCGACCTGCGCGTCGTGCGCTGGTTCGACAGCCCGATCACGGGCGGCGACGGCAACCGCGAGTTCTTCATTCACGCCGTCCGCAACGACGGCACATCAGGAGCCGCAGGTGCGTCTTCCGCTGAGCTTTGAGTTCTTTCCGACCAAGACGCCGGAAGGCGCGGTCAAGCTGCGGGCCGTGCGCCAGCAGCTGTATGCGCTGAAGCCGGAGTTCTGCTCGGTCACCTACGGTGCCGGCGGTTCGACGCACGACGGCACCTTCAACGCGGTGCGCGAGATCCTGCAGGAGGGCGTCGATGCGGCCAGCCATTTCTCGTGCATCGGCGCGACGCGTGCCACGGTGCGGGAGCAACTGGCCGAGCTGAAATCGATGGGCGTGAAGCGGCTGGTCGCCCTGCGTGGCGATCTGCCGAGCGGCTACGGTGCCGGCGGCGAATTCCAGTACGCGAGCGACCTGGTGGCGTTCATCCGCAGCGAAACCGGCCGCGACTTCCACGTCGAAGTCGCCTGCTATCCGGAGGTGCATCCGCAGGCACGTTCGCCCGAGGCCGATCTGAAGGCCTTCGCGGCCAAGGTGAGCGCGGGCGCCGATTCGGCGATCACGCAGTACTTCTACAGCGCCGATGCGTACTTCCGTTTCGTCGAAGAAACGCGTTCACTCGGCCTCGACGTGCCGGTGGTGCCGGGCGTGATGCCGATCACCAGCTCGACGCAACTGATGCGCTTTTCCGACGCCTGCGGCGCCGAAATCCCGCGCTGGATCCGGCTGCGGCTGCAGAGCTTCGGCGACGACACGGCATCGATCCGGGCTTTCGGCCTGGACGTCGTTACCTCGCTGTGCGAACGGCTGTGCGCCGGTGGCGCGCCCGCCCTGCACATCTACACGATGAACCAGTCGACCGCGCCGCTCGCGCTGCTCGACCGCCTCGGTTGGAACAGATGAGCGTGCCGGCGCGCTGCCGGGCGGGGCTTGTGGCCCTGGCATCGGCATGCGTGCTGGTCGGCTGTGCGGTGCCGCCGACGGAGCCGCCTGCGGTTGCAGACGGCACCGTTCAGGCGCAGCCTCCTGGCTCGGTCGGCGCGCCGAGCGCGCCGCTCACGCCGTTGGAACGCGACATGGCCGCGCCGGCCAACGCACCGGCGCGCTCCACGGTGGCCGCTGTCAGCTACGAACTCACATCGAAGAATGCAGATCTGCCGCCCGATGACGGCATCCCGGGAGATGCGTCGCCCTTGCAGGAGCTCGAGCGCGGCGGCGCGTCCTGGTACGGCATCCAGTTCCACCAACGCCGCACCGCCAGCGGGGAGCGCTTCGACATGGGCGCACTGACCGCAGCGCACAAGACCTTGCCTTTCGGCTCCCGCGTGTGCGTGCGGAGCCTGGTCAACGGGCGTGAAGTGATGGTGCGCATCAACGATCGAGGCCCTTTCACCGAGGGCCGAGTGATCGATCTGAGCCGATCCGCGGCCGATGCCATCGGCCTGCTGGGCCTGGGCATCAAGCAGGTTGCGTTGTCAGTGATCCTCAAGGGGCAGAAGTGCGGCGACGTCGTCAATGAATTCGACGACGTGGATATCGCCGAGACGGTGGCCACTCCGTCGCTTGGCGTGCGACGTGCACCGGTAGCGCGCAAAAAGGTCGTGCAGGCAGCGAAGCGGCCTGTGGTGAAAGCGCGGCGCTAGGTCGCCGCCGGATCTTGGTCGACCGTGTGTCGATCCGAGTGGCTCAGCCGCCAGCGTCGAGCGTGAAGCTCGCGTTCCGATCCTGCGCCAACAGGACCTTGAGCTGTTCCAGCGCGGGTTGCAGCGCGGCCTTCAGCGTGAACGGCGGATTGATCAGGAACATGCCGCTCGCCGGCAGGCCCGGGCGCTTGGTTTCGCCGGTCGGCGTGGAAAGCAGCTTGCTCGATTTGATGGTCAGCGTGGCGTGCAACCAGGGCTTGCCGGCCTTGGTCGCCATCGTCTTGAGCCGGCGTGGCAGGTCGTGCGCCTCGGGCCGCGGAATGATTGGATACCAGACGGCATAGGTGCCAGTTGCGAAACGCTTGAGCGACTCGCCGACCAGGTCGAGCACGCGGCCGTAGTCGCTCTTGATCTCGTAACTCGGATCGCACAGCAGCAGAGCCCGCCGCGACGGCGGCGGCAGGAACTTGGTCGCGCTGCCGAAACCGTCCTCGCGCAGCACGGCGATCTGACGGCCGGCTTCAAGTTGGGCGATGTTCGCGTCCAGCGTCTTGGCGTCTGTCGGGTGCAGTTCGAACAGCTTGAGCTTGTCGTGATCGCGCAGCAGGTGCTGCGTGATGAACGGAGACCCTGGGTAGACGCGGGCGCCGCCCTTTGGATTGAAGTCCTTGAGCACTTCCAGATAACGGGCAAGCGCTGGAGCGGGCTCTGCCAATGCTTTGGCACGCGCTGCTGCGCCTGGCGATGCCTTGGCGCCTGGTGCCGGCGCCGCCTCAGGTTCCGGTGACAGCAGTCGGAGGACACCTTCGGCCGCCTCGCCGCTCGTGCCGGCGTAATCGCCGTCGAGTCGGTACAGGCCGGCGCCCGCATGGCTGTCGACCACCGTGAGCGCGGCGTCTTTCTCGAGCATGTAGTCGAGCGTGGCAATCAGCACCATGTGCTTGAGCACGTCGGCGTGATTGCCGGCATGGAAGGCGTGGCGGTAACTGAACATGCTGCGATGGTACCTGCCCGTGCGCCGCTCGGGCGATGCCGTCCATGCCGGATTTGCCTGAGAAGCGCGATTCTTCATATAATCGCAGGCTTCGCAGCGTTTTTTTGGCCCCGCGGCGAAGGCATTTCACCCACCTAAGAGGTTCTCACCAGATGAACACCGACCGTGGAAAAGGGCCAGCCAAACCCTCTTCAAAGAGAAAAACTCATGAAAACGTTCAGCGCCAAACCCGCTGACGTGACGCACGAGTGGTTTGTGATTGACGCGACCGACAAGGTCCTCGGACGAGTAGCCAGCGAAGTTGCTCTCCGTTTGCGCGGCAAACACAAGGCCATTTACACGCCTCACGTCGATACCGGTGACTTCATCGTCATCATCAACGCAGCACAACTGCGCGTCACCGGCGCCAAGTCGATCGACAAGGTGTACTACCGTCACTCGGGTTACCCGGGCGGTATCACCGCGACGAACTTCCGCGACATGCAATCGAAGTTCCCGGGCCGTGCCCTGGAAAAGGCCGTCAAGGGCATGCTGCCCAAGGGTCCGCTCGGTTACGCGATGATCAAGAAACTCAAGGTCTACGGTGGCGCAGAGCACCCGCATACCGCCCAACAGCCCAAAGTGCTGGAACTGTAAGGAGCCTTGAGAATGATTGGTGAATGGAACAATGGCACCGGCCGTCGCAAATCCAGCGTCGCTCGCGTGTTCATGAAAAAGGGCACCGGCAAGATCACGGTCAATGGCAAGGACATCCAGGCTTATTTCGGCCGGGAAACCTCCATCATGATCGCGAAGCAACCGCTGTTTCTCACGAACAATGTTGAAACCTTCGACATCATGATCAACGTCAATGGCGGCGGCGAATCGGGTCAGGCCGGCGCAGCGCGCCATGGCATCACCCGTGCGCTGATCGACTATGACGCGACGCTGAAGCCGGTGCTGAGCCAGGCTGGTTTCGTGACCCGCGACGCTCGTGAAGTCGAGCGTAAGAAGGTCGGCTTGCACTCTGCACGCCGTCGCAAGCAATTCTCCAAGCGTTGATATTCATCGCTTCGAGTCGACAAGGCCGCCTTCGGGCGGTTTTGTTTTTTGAAGCCCGCACTGCCATCGTCGTCTAATCGACGGGGCCGGCTTGCAAACGCCGATTGCGATAGCATCTGTTTTCTGCGTCGCTGAACGCACCCCACCGGAGTTCACCATGAGTGCTGTTGCCGAAACCATCCAGACCCCGACCCAGATGCCCGAGCCGATCGTCTTCACCGACAGCGCTGCGGCCAAGGTCGCCGACCTGATCGCCGAAGAAGGCAATCCCGAGCTGAAGTTGCGCGTGTTCGTCCAGGGTGGCGGCTGCTCCGGCTTCCAGTACGGCTTCACCTTCGACGAGATCACCAACGAAGACGACACCACCATGACCAAGAATGGCGTGTCGTTGCTGATCGACGCCATGAGCTATCAGTATCTGGTCGGTGCCGAGATCGACTACAAGGAAGACCTGCAAGGCGCGCAGTTCGTCATCAAGAACCCGAACGCGACCAGTACCTGCGGGTGCGGTTCGAGCTTCTCAGCCTGATCGTCTTTTGGCAGCGCGTGGCACCAGCAATTGCGCCGCCTCCATCGAAACCGCCTCAGGGCGGTTTTTTTGTGTCTTGCCTCGCCGTTTGCCGGCACCTCGCGCATGTCCTCTGAAACTACTGCCCGCAAGAGTTTGCTGTGGCTCGTCGCCGTCGGCTTCTTCATGCAGACGCTCGACGCGACGATCATCAACACCGCGCTGCCGGCCATGGCGGCCAGCCTGGGCGAGAGTCCGCTGCGGATGCAGTCGGTCATCGTCGCGTATGCGCTCACCATGGCCATGTTGATCCCGGCATCGGGCTGGATCGCCGACCGCTTCGGTACGCGCCGCGTTTTCTTCAGCGCGATCGTGATGTTCGTGCTGGGCTCGGTGGCCTGCGCCGTGTCGCAGGGCCTGGGCCAGCTGGTGGCGGCACGCGTGCTTCAGGGTATGGGCGGTGCGTTGCTGTTGCCGGTCGGGCGCCTGTCGGTGCTGCGCACCGTGCCGCGCGACCAGTTCCTGCAGGCGATGAGCTTCGTCGCGATCCCGGGTTTGATCGGACCTCTGTTGGGCCCGACGCTTGGCGGCTGGCTCGTGCAGTACGCGTCGTGGCACTGGATCTTTCTGATCAACGTGCCGGTCGGCGTGCTGGGCTGCATTGCGACTGTTCGCTTCATGCCCGACATCCGCGGCGTGGTACAGCGGCGCTTCGACGGTGTCGGCTACGGCATGCTGGCGGTAGGCATGGTGACGATTTCTCTGGCGGTCGATGGTGTGGCCGAACTGGGGCTGCGGCAGGTAAGCGTGCTGGTGCTGATGATCTTCGGCTTCGCTTGCCTGGCCGGGTATTGGTTGCATGCGGCGCGCCGGCCGGAGCCGCTGTTCTCGCCCCTGCTGTTCAAGGTGCCGACGCTCAGCATAGGCCTGATCGGCAACCTGTTCTCGCGTCTGGGCAGCGGCTGCATGCCGTTCCTGGTGCCGCTGCTGCTGCAGGTGTCGATGGGTTATTCGCCGCTGCATGCCGGGCTGATGATGCTGCCGATCGCACTGGCCGGCATGACCATGAAGCGCTTCACCACGCCCCTGATTCAGCGCCACGGCTACCGTACGGTGCTGGTCGTGAACACGGCGCTGGTCGGGCTCACCATGGCCAGCTTCGGACTCGCGACGCCGGGCCAGCCGATCGTGCTCCACATCGTTCAGCTGCTGTTGTTCGGCGCGGTCAATTCGCTGCAGTTCACCGCGATGAACACCGTCACGCTGCGCGACCTCGATGGGGGCATGGCCAGCAGTGGCAACAGCCTGCTGTCGATGGTGCAGATGCTGGCAATGAGCCTGGGCGTGGCGGTCGCGAGTTCGGTTCTGGGTGGCTACACCGGCATGTTCGGTGCGGTGCAGCCGGTCGACACGCTGCATGCGTTCCAGGCGACCTTCGCGACGATGGGATTGATCACGTTAGCCTCGGCGTTGATCTTCTGGCATTTGCCGCCGGAAGCGCGTGCGGTGCAACCGACGCAGCCCGAAGTGTCGGGGCAGGGCTGAGCGTTGAGCCTGTCTGTTGGCGCTGGGCGGCCGCGACGACGCGATCGTTCCTCGCGTGTTCGGCGTTCTCGGCGATCAGGCCGGGTAGATCGCGCCCAGCACGCGGCTGCCGCGCGCGCCGGTCACGCTGGCGAGATTGCCGGGTTCGCGTCGCAGCGTCGCACGCGCCAGCCAGGCGAAGGCGGTTGCCTCGACCTGCTGCGGCGGCAATCCGCGATCGGCTGACGACATCACGGCCACGCCGGGAAGCAAAGCGGCCAGACGCAGCATCAGATGGGTATTGAGCGCACCGCCGCCGCAGACGATCAGTGCACGGCTGGCCGGGCCGTGGCGTTGCAGATCCGCCGCGCAAGCCGCCGCCGTGAACTCCGTCAGCGTCGCCTGTACGTCAACTGGTGCGGCTTGCAGGCCCGCCAGCCGGTCGGCAAGCCAGACCGGATTGAACAGGTCGCGGCCGGTGCTTTTGGGCGGTGCTTTCGCGAGGAACGGTTCGGCCAGCAAGCGTGCCAACAGGCCGGGCAGCACA
Source organism: Pseudomonadota bacterium (assembly GCA_040387575.1). Lineage (GTDB taxonomy): Bacteria > Pseudomonadota > Gammaproteobacteria > Burkholderiales > Burkholderiaceae_C > Variovorax. Next base: position 16,660 of record JAZKDL010000241.1, on the reverse strand, counting down.
TGGCCACTGGCGGCCCAGCGTCCGCCAATGTCGAATGCCCGGCCGGTGTGCAACTCGCACCAGTGGTCCATTAGCGCATTGCCGGGCCCACAGTCGAACCCCAGTATCGGGCTGTCGTTCTGCTGCGCCGGCAGCAGGCTCAGATTCGAGATCCCACCAATGTTGAGGACCGCGACGGCGCTGTCGTCCTGCGAGAACAGCGCTTGATGAAAGGCTGGCACCAGCGGCGCACCCTGGCCGCCCGCTGCGACGTCGCGGCTGCGGAAATCGGCCACCACGTCGATGCCGGTGCGTTCCGCCAGCAGGGCGGAGTTGTTGAGCTGCAGCGTGTAGCCGATGCCGTCGAATTCACCGGGGCGGTGCCGTACGGTCTGGCCGTGGGCGCCGATGGCCGTGATGGCATCGGGCGCCAGGCCGGTATCGGCCAGCAGTTTCTCGACGACCTGGGCGTAGACCTGTACGAGACCGTTGGCTGCCAAGGCCGCGCGGTGGAGTTCGTCGCTGCCACACGGGGCGTTCAGGGCGAGGAGCTCGGCGCGCAAGGCGACGGGAAACTCCGCGCTCGCATGCCCTCGAACCGCAATGCGGCCGCCCGAAAAATCAGCCAGCACGCCATCGACACCGTCCAGGGACGTGCCGGACATCAGGCCGATGAAGCGTTCAGCCACGTGGGAGGAGAGAGCAGCGTAGAAAGAAGACGCGCCAGCGGTCAGGCGCGTCGAGCTTAGTCGGCGCTGGCCTGGATCACCGAGAAGGCGGCGGCGAGTTCGGTGCGCGTGGCTTGTGCCAGGCGATCGAAGGCGGGGCGCGACGCGGCGGCCAGCGGCGTACCGCCTCCGTCCTGCTTGGCGACGTTGGACGGATCGGTGTAGACGCCGTTCACGCGGAGCTCGAAATGCAGGTGCGGGCCGGTCGCCCAGCCCGTGGAACCCACGGCACCGATGAACTGGCTCTGGTTCACGGCCTGACCGACGCGAACGTCGATGCGGCTCAGATGGGCGTAGACAGTTTCCTGGCTATTGCGGTGCTTCAGGATGATCACGTTGCCGTAGCCATTCTGCTGGCCCGCGAATTCCACGGTGCCGTCTCCGACAGCGCGCACTGCGGTACCGGTCGGCGCGGCGAAGTCGATGCCGGTGTGCTTGCGCCAGGTGTTCATGATCGGATGCAGGCGCATCGCGAAACCGCTGGAAATGCGCGAAAACTCGACAGGCGAGCTCAAGAAAGCACGCACCAGGCTGTCACCATTCGGGCGGTAGTAGGCGCCCTTCTTGCCGGGCTCCTGAAACCAAAGCGCCTGATGGACCTTGCCGTTGTTCTCGAATTCAGCCGACAGCACGCGACCCGTTCGCATCGTCTGACCATCGGCTTCGAAGGTCTCATAGACCACCGCGAAGCGATCGCCCTTGCGCAAGGTACGGAAATCCACGTCGCCGGAGAACACGTCGGCCAGTTGGCTGGCGATGGCGTCCGGAATGCGGGCCTCGTCGGTGGCGGCGAACAGCGAGCTGCGGATCACGCCGCTGGCCAGTCGGCTCGCCGGTGCGAGCGCGTCGTCCTCGGTCGTCACCGTGAAGGTGGCGCCGGTACGGCTGACGACCAGGCGCTTGAAGCTGCCGTCGGAGCTGGGCATCCAGCGAGCGCTCAGACGCTGCAGCGAGTTGTCGCGTCCGGCCTCGGCCGTCACGGTGCGGCCGACACGGCTCAGCAGCGCGTTGCGCGCTTCGGCATTGCCGCGAACGAAGGCTGCAGCAGCCGGATCGGCGATGCCCAGGCGCTTCAGCAGCGCTTCGATCGTGTCGCTCGATCGGGTGGTTTCGGTCCGGAAAAGGGTGAAGTCGTGGGTGTCGAGCGCCTCGGCCTGATCAGCGAAAGGCACGGTGCGGACAGCTTCCAGAACCTGCTTGACCGGGAGATCGGCGGCGTCAGGGCCCAGCGATGCCACTGCGAAGGCACCGCCTCCAGCGCACAGCAGGAGCGTGCCGATGGCTGCGGCGATGTGTTTGGGATACGTGCGGAAGGTATGGGCCACGCGCGAAGCAAGCAACTCCTCGGCGGCAAGAATGGCGTTGATCAACGTCTGAAAGTCCCGTTTCGATTCGGCAAATCTGTGCTGTAGGACCCCAGGCAGCGGGGCGGCAGGACAGTGCGGAAGAAGCGCCGCTTAGAATCCGGCGCTTGAAATGTCGGGCTCAGTATAGCTTCGGCGCTTGAAAACGAGGCAGAAAGCCCAATGAATTCCGAGCCTGTTACACACAACGAAATCTCCGAGCTTGTAGGACGCGCACTCGACATTTCCCTCCGCGGAACTGACGAGCTCCTGCCCAAGGACGAGTGGATCCGCAAGCTCCAGCGCTCCGAGGCCACCGGCACGCCGCTGCGCATCAAGCTGGGATTGGATCCGACGGCGCCCGACATCCACATCGGCCACACCGTGGTGCTGAACAAGATGCGGCAGCTGCAGGACATCGGCCACACCGTGATCTTCCTGATCGGCGACTTCACCACCACCATCGGCGACCCGTCCGGCCGCGACACCACGCGCCCGCCGCTCACACGCGAGCAGATCGAGGCCAACGCCCAGACCTACTACCGCCAGGCCAGTCTGGTGCTCGATCCCACCAAGACCGAGATCCGCTACAACTCCGAGTGGAGCGACCCGCTCGGCGCGCGCGGGCTGATCCAGCTGGCGTCGCGCTACACCGTGGCGCGGATGATGGAGCGCGACGACTTCACCAAGCGCTTCAAGGGCGGCCAGTCGATCGCCGTGCACGAATTCCTGTATCCGCTGATGCAGGGCTACGACTCCGTGGCGCTCAAGAGCGACCTCGAACTCGGTGGCACCGACCAGAAGTTCAACCTGCTGGTCGGCCGCCATCTGCAGCAGGAATACGGCCAGGAGCCGCAGTGCATCCTGACCATGCCGCTGCTCGAGGGCCTGGACGGCGTCCAGAAGATGTCGAAGAGCAAGGGCAACTACATCGGCGTGGCCGAGGAGCCGAACGCGATGTTCGCCAAGGTGCTGTCGATCTCCGACGAGCTGATGTGGCGCTGGTACACGCTGCTGAGCTTCCGCTCGATGGCCGACATCGCCGTGCTGAAAGCGGAAATCGAGGGCGGCCGCAATCCGAAGGACGCCAAGGTCGCACTCGCCAAGGAGATCACCGCGCGCTTCCACAGCGCCGCGGCCGCCGAAGCGGCGGAGCAGGACTTCATCAACCGCAGCAAGGGCGGTGTGCCGGACGAGATCCCGGAAGTGGCGCTTTCCGGTGCGCCGATCGGCATCGCACAGCTGTTGAAGCAAGCCGGTCTGGCAGCGTCGACCTCCGAAGGCAACCGTCTGATCGATGGCAACGGAGTGCGCATCGATTCGACGGCCATCAGCGACAAGGGTTTGAAGCTCGAGGCCGGCACTTACGTGGTGCAGGTCGGCAAGCGCAAGTTCGCGCGCGTGACGCTCAGCTGAAGCGCTGCGGCTGCCACGGCCTCGCGGACAGCCGGCGGACGGGGTTGTCATCGCTGCGTCATGGCGCTGCCACGGGCGGGTCATGCATCGGCGTGACCATCTCCGTCCATGCAACGCGACGACGCCCTCCTGCGCGCATGGCGCGACACCGCCGAACGTCCTCCGGAATCGGAGGAAGAGCTCACCCGCGCTCCGCTGCGCTTCCGAACGCTCTGGATCTCCGACCTGCACCTGGGCACGCCGGGCTGCCAGGCCAAGGCATTGCTCGATTTCCTGCGGCACACCGAATGCGACACGCTGTTCCTGGTCGGCGACATCATCGACGGCTGGCAGCTCAAGCGGCATTGGTACTGGCCGCAGGCGCACAACGACGTGATCCAGAAGCTGCTGCGCAAGGCGCGCAAGGGCACGCGCGTGATCTTCATCCCGGGCAACCACGACGAGTTCGCGCGCAAGTACCTGCAGCACAACTTCGGCGGGATCGACGTCGCCGAGGACTGGATTCACGAGACCGCCGACGGCCGCAAGCTCTGGGTCATGCACGGCGACCTGTTCGACGGCGTGATCCAGTGCGCCAAGTGGCTGGCCTACGTCGGCGATTCGCTCTATGAATTCACGCTCAAGCTGAACCGGCACCTCAACTCGCTGCGCGCGCGAATGGGCCTGCCCTACTGGTCGCTGTCGCAGTACCTGAAGCTGAAGGTGAAGCGCGCGGTGAGCTACGTAGGCGACTTCGAGAGCGCCGTGGCGCGCGAGGCGCGCAAGCGCGGCGTGCAGGGTGTGGTGTGCGGCCACATCCACCATGCGGAGATGCGCGACATCGACGGCATCCTCTACTGCAACGATGGCGACTGGGTCGAAAGCCTCACGGCGCTCGCCGAACACGCGGACGGCACGCTGGAAATCCTGAATTGGGCCGGGCACATGCCAGTCGGCACGCGTGTGCAGGGCGCACGCACTGCAACCGTGGCTTGAACCGCAGTGTCGAGCCGGACCGGCAAGGTGCTGCCGGTTATGGCCCGCAAGCTATCAGCGGACCTCGATCGTCACGCGCCGGTTGCGTGGCTCGTTGACGTTGTCGGCGGTCGGCACTGCGAGTTCACGCTTGCCGCGGCCGATCGCTTCGGTGCGCTGCACCGGAAAGTTGCGGTCCACGAACAACTGGCGGACCTGCTGCGCGCGCTGACGGGACAGCGTGTCGTTCTGCGCGGTACTGCCGGTCGTGTCCGTGTGGCCGGTCACGACCAGTTCGCCGCCGCTGCGGGCCAGCGCGGCCGCGAGCGCCTCGGTCATGGTCTGCTGCGATTCGCGCGTCAGCACCGTGCCACCGGTTTCGAAGAACACGGTGAAGCGAACCGGTGGCGGTGGCACGAGGTCGAAGAGTGCGCCGTTCTCTGCGCGGACCCGTTCCGGATCGGCTGCATCCACAGCGGGCGCGCCGGTGGTGCCCGACAGCACGGTTGCGCGCTGGTAGGGCTTTGCGAGGACCTCTTCGCCCCCCTTGGCGCCAACCACCACGGCGGAAGGCTTTCCGTCGGCCTGCGGCAACAGGATCACGCGGGTGCCCAGTTTGGGCGTCGAACAGGCAGCGAGCAGGGCGGCCAGCAGCCCGGCCGCGAGAAGTCGATAGAAGTTCATGGCTGCTCGTCCGCCTGCACGATGAAGTCGGTGCCTCGAATGCCGATGGTGGCGGTCTGGGTCTGCACGCGCACCGCTTCCGGGTGCGCCTTTCCGATCAGCCCGGTCACCATGCGCAAAGAACCGCGCAGCAGCGTGACGAACATGCCGCCTTCCTGCGTGGTGGCGTCGAAATGGAAATCCTTCAGGTCGAGGCGGGACGACGGACCCACGACCAGCGTCGTACCGTCTCGCAGTACCACACTCGCGCCGGAATCTGCGCCGGTGATGAGGCGGTCGATCGGTGCCATCGCGTCGCCGGCACTGGCCGGGCGCAATGCGCCGTTCACGTCGAACATCTGGACATCGCCGCGCACCGATTTGACGATGCCGGCGATCGGGTCTGCGGACGGGGCCGTCTGCGCCAGCGCTGCGGTGCCGGCCAAGGCCAGGCCGCACAACACGGGCAGGATTCGGGATTTCATGAAACGCTCCGGAGATGGACGACGATCGCTGCAGGTTCGGGCGATGTCGGGCGGGCGTTATCTTACTTGTGTCTAATCGTGATAATCCCGGCTCCCGCGTGAATTCCGCGCGCTTCGCTTCGACCTTTGACCCGCTCGACATCCTCTTGGTGGCGCCCAAGCGCCTGGAACCCCAACGCGCTGCTGCGGCTGTCGATCGCGGTGGCGCTGCTCACGATCGTGCTCAAGGGCTGGGCCGGCTACGTCACGCATTCGATGGGGCTGATCTCCGACGCGATGGAGTCCTTCGTGAACCTCGCGAGCGCGATGTTCGCCCTTGCCATGGTGACCATCGCAGTGCGGCCTGCCGATGAAGATCACCCGTACGGACATCACAAGGCCGAGTATTTTTCATCCGGCTTCGAAGGCATCCTGATCATCGGCGCGGCAGTGGCGATCTGCTGGGTCGCGGTCGGGCGGCTGTTCGCGCCGCAGCCGCTGGAACAACTCGGCTGGGGGCTTGCGCTGTCGGTGCTGAGTTCAGGCTTCAACGGCGCGCTGGCTTTCTTTCTTTTCCGTGCCGCGCGCCAGCATCGCTCGATTGCCCTGGAGGCCGATGCGCGTCACCTCGTCACCGACGTCTGGACGTCGGTTGGCGTGGTGGTCGGCATCGGCGCCGTCCATGTCACCGGCTGGCTCTGGCTCGACCCCTTGCTGGCAATCGGCGTGGCGCTGAACATCGTGCGCGAAGGTGCGCGGCTGGTCTGGCGCTCGTCGCAAGGGCTGATGGATCAGGCGATGGAGCCCGACGCGCGCGCTGCCTTGCAGCGCACGCTCGACGGCTTCAGCGCGCGGCCGGGCGACGGCCAGCACTTGCGCTTCGACGATCTCGCAACGCGCCGCGCGGGTCAGCGACGCTTCGCCGACCTGCACATGCATGTGCCTGGCGATTGGCGGCTGCAGCGCGCAGCAGCGTTGCGCGACGAGGTCGAGCTGGCGCTGATGGCCGCGGTGCCGGGCCTGCGCGTCACGATCCAGCTGTTGCCTTTGAACATGGAGGCGCGGGCCGCACAGGCCGGCGAAGACGAATGAAAGCTGTGATCCAGCGCGTGCGCGAGGCGCGCGTCGATATCGAGGGCGCGACGGTCGGTGCGATCGGCCAGGGGTTGCTCGTGCTGCTGTGCGCCGAGCGGGGCGACACCGATGCGGTGGCCGATCGCGTGCTGGCGAAACTGCTGAAGCTGCGCATCTTCTCGGACGAGGCCGGCAAGATGAACCGCAGCGTGCAGGACGTGGGTGGCGGCTTGCTGCTGGTCAGCCAGTTCACGCTGGCCGCCGATGTCAGCGGCGGCAACCGGCCGAGCTTCACGCAGGCGGCAGCGCCTGACGAGGGCCGCAGGTTGTACGACCGATTCGTCGCGCAGGCGCGTGCGGCGCATCCGATCGTCGAAACCGGCGTGTTCGCGGCCGACATGCAGGTTCACCTGATCAACGACGGGCCGATCACCATTCCGCTGCAGATGAACTGACGCGGCCTTGGACGTCCGCCCGTCTGGGTATCAGTACGGGTTGCGAATGCCCAGACCCGCGAGGATCTCGGTCTCGTAGGCTTCCATTTCCTCGGCGTCCTGCTCGCCGGTCTCGTGGTCCCAGCCCTGGGCATGGAGTGCGCCGTGCACCAGCAGATGGGCGTAGTGCGCGGCCAGCGTCTTGCGCTGCTCCTTCGCCTCGCGCGCGACCACGGGCGCGCACAGCACCAGGTCGGCCATCACCAGCGGGCTCTGCGCGTAGTCGAAGGTCAGCACGTTGGTCGCGTAGTCCTTGCCGCGGAACTCGCGGTTGAGCTGCTGGCCTTCTTCGGCATCGACGATGCGCACCGTGATCTCGCCGTCCAGCGCGAGCGCATGGCGGATCCAGCGCGACACGCTGTGGCGCGGCAGCGCCGCGCGATGCCGTTCCACGCCCCTGAAGCGCGCGAACTGCAGCGACAGGCTCAGTGCGGGCATCGCCATGTCATTCCTCCAACAGGGCGCGGCCGCCGGCGCGCTTGCGCTGCCCGTCGTACGCATCGACGATGCGCGCGACCAGCGGATGGCGCACCACATCGGCCGTCGTGAAATGCGTGATCGCGATGCCCTTGACGCGGCGCAGCACGCGCTCGGCGTCGATCAGTCCGCTCAGCTGCTGCTTGGGCAGGTCGATCTGGCTCACATCGCCAGTGACCACGGCCTTGGCGCCGAAGCCGATGCGGGTCAGGAACATCTTCATCTGCTCGGGCGTCGTGTTCTGCGCCTCGTCGAGGATCACGAAGGCGTTGTTGAGCGTGCGGCCACGCATGAAGGCCAGCGGCGCGATCTCCAGCGCGTTGCGCTCGAAGGCCTTCATCACCTTGTCGTAGCCCATCAGGTCGTAGAGCGCGTCGTACAGCGGCCGCAGATACGGGTCGACCTTCTGCGTCAGGTCGCCGGGCAAAAAGCCCAGGCGCTCGCCGGCCTCGACGGCAGGGCGCGTCAGCACGATGCGCTGCACCGCGCTGCGCTCCAGCGCATCGACCGCGCAAGCCACCGCGAGGTAGGTCTTGCCGGTGCCGGCCGGGCCGATACCGAAGGTGATGTCGTGGCTGGCGATGTTTTCCAGGTAGGTCGCCTGCGTCGGCGTGCGGGCGCGCAGGTCGGCGCGGCGTGTCGCCAGCATCGGGCCGACCTCGCCGCTCTCGGTCATGCCCGAGTCGCTTGCCAGCGTGAGCTGGACCACGGCCGGGTCGATCGGCCGCTCGGCCAGTTCGTACAGCGCCTGCAGCACTTCCATCGCCTGGTTGGCGATGGCCTTGGGGCCGTCGATCTTGAACTGCTCGTGGCGGTGGGCGATCTTCACGCCCAGCGTGTCTTCGATGCGCCGCAGGTTGGCGTCCATCGGTCCGCACAGGTGGCCGAGGCGCGCGTTGTTCAGGGGCGTGAAGGTGTGGCGAACGATCAAAGGATAATTCCGGCTCTAGAAGGGACACCCATGATAGGCAAATTGACCGGCACGCTCGCCGAACGCAATCCACCGCAGGTGGTGGTCGACTGCAACGGTGTCGGCTACGAAGTCGATGTGCCGATGAGCACCTTCTACAACCTGCCGCACACCGGCGAGCGCGTGTCGCTGCTCACGCACTTCGTGGTGCGCGAGGACGCGCAGATTCTCTACGGCTTCGGCACCCATGCGGAGCGCGCGGCTTTCCGGCAGCTCATCAAGATCTCCGGTGTCGGTCCGCGCATGGCGCTGGGCGTGCTGTCGGGGCTCAGCGTGGCGGAGCTCGCGCAGATCATCACGCTGCAGGACGCGGGCCGGCTGGTGAAGATTCCGGGCATCGGCAAGAAGACGGCCGAGCGCCTGCTGCTCGAACTCAAGGGCAAGCTCGGTGCCGACATCGCGCTGCCGGCCCATGCCGCCACCGACGACCAGGGCGACATCCTGCAGGCGCTGATTGCGCTGGGCTACAGCGACAAGGAAGCGGCCGCGGCGCTCAAGGTGCTGCCGAAGGACGTGAGCGTGAGCGAAGGCATCAAGCTGGCGCTGCGGGCGCTCGCGAAGTGAGTCGCCGGGGCGGGTGGCGCACCCGTCTCGAGCGCGTCGCCGCGACGGCGCGCACCGTGCATCCGCGCGGCGAGGCGCCGCGCTGGGTGTCGCTCTGGCAGCGGCTCGATCCGCGTCAGGAGTCGCCCGAAGGCGATGCGCTGCTGGGGCGGATCGCCTTGCTGTGCTGCGTGCCGATCACGCTGGCCCACGGCGTGGCCGCATTGATCTATGGCCACTCGGCCATGCTCACGCCGCTCGGTTTCATCGACATGTTGGGCGCCTGCGCATGGCTCACGGCAACTGGAAGCTTTGCGCTCGCCCTGGCTGCGGCCGACTGGCTCCTGGCCGGTGATCGTCCAATGCAGCCGCGGACACGCACCACCACGACCACGCACACCATCTGGCGGGCGCCTGGCCAGCCGTTGCGGCAAGTCGAACTGAAGACGACGTTGCCGCCCGAGTCCGCACCGACGTCGTTGCATCAGCGGCTGCGTGCCGCCTGCCTGATCGTCGCGGCGATCGCTTGCGGCTCGGCGCTGGCCGGGCGGGCGCTGATGGCGATCGGGCTCGGTGCATTCGCCCGGCCGGTGATCGCGTTCGCACCCAACGCCGAATGGCCGCTGTGGCCGCTGCAGTGGGTCTGGCCCGGATTGCTTCCATTTGCGCGCGACGATTTCGTGCTCGGCCTGATCGGCATCGGCGTCGCGCTGTTCTTCTTCTGCCAATTCCTGGCGTGGCGCAAGGTGCGCCGCGCCTGGTTGCCGCTGGGCGTGATCGGGCCGCTGCTGGTGGCGTTGCCGCATCTCGGGTCGGCGGCATACGACTTCGCCGCCGCGCGCGGACTTGGCGGGCTGCATGACGCCGACCTGCTCGCCGCGCTGGCGAGCGACCCGGGCCGGCACAACGTCTACACCTTCATCAGCCTGTGGATCGCGATCGGCTGCGTGGGCGTCGCCTTGCCGCTGGGCTATTTGCTGGGTCGATCCGAATCACTGGACGATTGAGCGGCGCGTCGCGCCTGCGATGCCGTCGAGGCCTCGAGATCAAGGCACCCAGCCGTAGCGCAGCGCATGGAAAAACACCGGCGCCGCGAAGATCACCGAGTCGAGCCGGTCGAGCATGCCGCCGTGGCCTTCGATCATCGTGCCCCAGTCCTTCACGCCGCGGTCGCGCTTGATCGCCGACATCACGAGGCCGCCGAAGAAGCCCATCACGCAGATCACGAACGCCATCAACGCTGCCTGCCACGGCGTGAAGGGCGTGATCCAGTAGAGCGCCGCGCCCATCGCGGTGGCGCTGGCCACGCCGCCGATCAGGCCTTCCCATGTCTTGGACGGCGAAAGCTCCGGTGCGACCTTGCGTTTGCCCAGCAGCTTGCCCCAGACGTACTGGAGCACGTCGCTGCCCTGCACCACGATCACCAGGAAGGCGATCAGCAGCAGGCCGCGCCCCTCGAAGCCGGGGATCGGCAGCGTGATCAGCGCAGGCACGTGGCTGATGCAGAACACGCAGATCATCAGACCCCACTGGACCTTGGACGTGCGCTCCAGAAAGCGCTGGGTGTCGCCGCCGACGGCCGCCAGGATCGGCAGCACCAGGAAGGCGTAGACCGGGATGAAGATCGAATAGAGGCCGTACCACTCGATCCAGATCAGGAAGTACTGCGCGGGCAGCGCGATGAAGAACGCGACCGCGATCGCCGCATGGTCGCCGCGCCGGGTGTAGGCCAGGCTGATGAACTCGCGCAGCGCATAGAACGAGATCAGATAGAACAGCACGATCACGCCGCCCTTGCCGAAGGCGAAGGCCAGGCCGATGACCGCGACCATCACCCACCACGCGTTGACGCGCGAGTTCAGGTTGTCGATGACCGTGTTCGGCCGGCCGTGCGCGACGCGCCACTTGAGCAGGGCGCCGATCGCCGAGGCCAGGATCAACACGGCCGCGACACCGCCGAAGAGTTTGAAGGTGGTGGGATTCATCGACGTCTCGGGTGGCTTGTCATGCAGCGGTCTTGTCGTGGTCGGGCCGCAGGTCGAGCATCGCGGCGCGCGCCCGGTCCATGAAGGCCCGCTTGTCTTCGCCGTCGCCCAGCACCAGCGGCGTGCCGTAGCGCACCGAGCAGGCCAGCGGGATCGGCACCAGCTTGCCCTTGGGCAGCACGCGCTTCAAGTTCTCGATCCAGACCGGTACCAGCCGCACCTGCGGACAGGCGCACGCCAGGTGATAGAGACCGCTCTTCAGCGGCAGCAGCACGTCGTCGCCGGTGTTGCGCGTGCCTTCCGGGAACATGATGAGCGAGTCGCCGGCGTGCAGCGCTTCGGTCATCTGCTCGACCGGGTTGGCGGGTGCCGCGACGCCGTCGGTGGCAGCGCCGGCACCGCTGCCGTCGCGCCGGATCATCAACGCGCGGAACACGTCTTCGCCGATGAAGCGACGCAGCGCCGAGGCTTCCCAGTAGTCCTGCCCTGCGACCGGCCGCGTGAGGCTGCGCAGGTCCGGCGGCAGCGTGGCCCACAGCAGAACGAAGTCGCCGTGGCTCGTGTGGTTGGCGAAGTACACCGTCTGTTCGGCTTTGGGCTCGGTCCCCGACCAGATCGCCCGGACGCCGGTCAGCAGACTCGCGGCGCCGACGATGAGCTTGGCAGCGACCACGGCCGCGGCGCGTCGCGCATGGGATTTGAAGCCGTGTGCATCGGTCGTCATTGCAGGTCCTGTGTGAGCAGCGCCAGCAGAAACATCGCACTCTGGCAGGCGACCGCGATGCCATGGCGTTGCACGATCTGGCGCGTGCCGAGCACGCGGTCGTCGAGCGAGCGCGGCGTCTCGGGCGCGAGCCGCAGGCCGAGGCGTTGCAAGGCGCCGTCGAGCGCAGACAGCGAGGTGACGCGGCCATCGGCCAGCGAATCGAACAGGCCGATGTCCAGCCGCAGGCGCAGCGCGAGATAGCGTTCCAGCACGCCGATGATCACGACCGCGCCGAAGCCCATGCACGACGTGGTCGACAGCGAACGGCCGGTGAGCGCCAGCACGCCGAAGGCGATCCCGCTGAGCGCCAGCCCCCAGGCGGCGACGACGCCGGTGGCGCGCAGCAGGCTGACGGTGGTGGCGCAGAGCGCGCGGTCGGGGTCGGTCATGACGGGTCTTTCCGGGTGGCGTGGTCGAGAGCGGCACGCCAGGCCGGCCGCAACACGATCTGCGGCCGGGCCTCGCGCACCCGTGTTTCCGCCAGAGTGTGGCTCAACGCGCCGTGCAGCCGGAGCCAGCCGAGCACCGTTGCTGCGCTGCGCGAGAAGCCGAGTGCGCAGCAGATCCACACCGGGCGCGTGGCGTCGGCATCGCGTTGCCGTTCGATGGTCGCGATGGCGCGGCGCAGTTGCAGCGGTGGCGGCACGGCGAGGTCGAGCATCGGCACGCACTGCGCGCCTGGCACCTGCGGCAATTGAAGTTCGGCGCACAGTCCGACCAGCTGCGGCTCGCCGGCGGCGCGCCATTCGGCCAGTGTCGGAATGCGGCCGAGCCGCAGGCCCGGCGCCACGTCGACGGAGGCCGGCAGCCGGCGCGTCCAGAGCCAGGCATTGAGCGCCGCGCCGGCGCGGTACGGCCCGAGAAGCCAGCGCGCAGCCCAGCGCATCCGGCCGCGCCGGTCCATCTGGAAGCCGCGTGCGCCGAAGCCGATGTAGTTCAGCGCGACCAGCGCCAGCGACACGGCCGGCCATCCAAGCCACAGCGCGAATCCGCCCAGCGACAACGCTGCGGCCAGACAGCACAAGGCGCCCGCTGCGTACAGCGCGCCCAGCTTCCAGCGCTGCGGGTCGCGCGTGATGCGCCAAGCCTGCGACATCGACACGCCGCGTTCCACCGGCCAGAGCCAGACGCAGAAGACGCCCAGCAAAGCGCCGGTCGGAATGTCAATGAAGTGGTGCTGCCAGGTCGTGAGCACGGACGCGCAGATCGCGAACGTCCAGACATGCAGCACCACACGCGCCCAGCGCGCATGGATGAAGCGGCGGTACCAGTCCCACAGGATCACCGCCAGCGCGATATGCAGTGACGGCGCCTGGTTGAACGACTGGTCGAAGCTGCGCAATGCGTCGAACAGGAAAGCCGGCGCGCCGCTGACCGGTGGCACGCCGAAGCTGAAGCGCAGCGGCCACAGCAGGAAGCAGCTGACGGCGATCACCGTGGCCGTGACGAGCCGCGCCGCATGGCGGTCGAGCGTGTGCCGGTCGCGCGCCAGGAACACCGACAGCGCATAGAAGACGTTGATGGTCCAGTACGGAAAGATCGTCCAGGGCCAGAAGGGCACCGCGCGCTCCCATGCGAAGGCCATGGTCGGCACCTCGGCGCGCGAGGCGGCCCACCAGTTGGCGAAGCCGTAGGTCGCATAGAACAGCGGCCCGAGCAGCAGCAGCCATCCGACTGCGCGGCGCCAGGGGCGTTCGGCGAACCAGCGCTTCGCCGCCGAACTCACGGACCGGTTCTCACGGCCAGCGATACGGTGAAGATGCCCCACTCGTCCACGCGCTGGGCGATCTTGCGGAAGCCGGCGGCCTCCACCAGCTGGTCCATCTCCGCCTGCGTGCGGCGGCGCATCACCCAGGCCTCGCCCTGGCGGTGGCTGGTGAGCGCGCGCGCGATCATCTCGAGCTGCGGGTGCCAGGGCTGGCCGGTGTAGACCAGGTAGCCGCCGTCTTCCACCGCGTCGCCGACGCCGGCCAGCGAGCGGCTCACCATCTCGTTGTCCGGGAACAGTTCGTACAGGCCGGACACGACGGCCAGCGTCGGCCGCGGCGTGATCGTGGCGAGGCTCAACCGGTCGAACGCGTCGGCCTGCACGAAGCGGGCGATGTCCTGCAGCTCGCGCTCGGCGATCAGCTTCTGGCCGTCGCGCACGTTGATCTCGCTGTAGTCGCGCAGCAGGATCGAGGTGGTGCGCACCGGGCTGGCCGCCACTGCGTCGAGCACGTAGCGGCCGTGGCCGGCGGCGATGTCGAGCACGCGCACGTCGCGGTGCTTGCGCACGAGCCTCTCCATCGCGTCGCGCAGCAGCTCTTCGACATGGATCTTGCGTTGCCGGATGCCGCGCCAGCCGATCGAGTCGAGGTAGGTCTTGTCGATCGAACGGCCGAGCTTGCCGTTGCCGGCAGGCTGGTTGCGGTAGACGTAGTCGAGCGTGCTGCCGGAGTCGAAGCCGGTGTCGTGGCCGAGCTTCACGCCCTGCGAAAACCGGCCGCCGAAGCGCAGGCTGGCGCGCGTGAACGCCCAGTAGGCGCCGCGTGGCGACCAGGGCGACAGCGGCTGCGCGAGTGCGCGCGATTCATCGGCGGTGTCACCGGCGAGGTGCGCCTGGCGCAGGTCGACCGGTGCTGGCGGCGCGTCGAACAGTTGCAGCACGAAGGTGCGGATCGCCTGCACGGCCGGCGCGCGGTCCTTCTCGCCGAGCGTGTCGTGGAAGAAGCCGGGCAGCTCGAGCTTGGTCTTGACCGCGCTGCCGAGCCGCTCGAAGAAGCGCTGCTGCGGCTTCTGGTGCACGACCCAGTCGGCGCCCGAGATCAGCAGTTGCACCGGCAGCGTGATCGCGTTGGCATCGGCCACCACGCGGTCGGCGGCCTCGTACAGGCCGAGCAGGATGTTCACCGCGATCGGCCGCGAGATCAGCGGATCGCGCTCGTAGCTTGCGATGCGTTCGGGGTCGTGCGTGAGGAACTTCGGCTTGACGTAGCTGTTGACGTAGAACAGCCCGCGCAGCTTGTGCATCAGCCCGAGGCCGGCGCGCGCGAAGGGCACGTACAGCTTGACCTTGAAAGCCGGCGACGCGAGCGTCAGGCCGCGCACGCGCGGTGCGTAGTCGTGCGCCCAGGTCGCGACCAGCACGGCGCCAACGCTCTGCGCGATGACATGGATGTCGGGCTGCTGCACGCCATGTGCGCTGCCGATGTGCTCGATGAAGGTCTGCACGTCGCGCACCGAGGTCGCGAAGCTCGGGCTGTGGCCGCGCGGACCGGGCGACAGGCCGTGCCCGCGGGCGTCCCATGCGAAGAAGTCGAAGTCCGGCAGGTCGAGCTCGTCGACCAGATGCGCCATGCGCGCACCGTGCTCGTGGCCGCGGTGGAACAGCACGATGGCGCCGCGACGGACCGCGCCGGTGGCAGGCCAGTGCCGATAGAACAGGGAGACGCCGTCGTGCGTCGAGAAGTGATGGTCGTGTGGTGTGCGTGAAGCCATGGGCTCCTGTCTGGGAAAGGTGGAGGGCTCAGTCACCGGCTTCGGCCAGTGCCCGGCGGATGCGGTTGACGACGGTCCAGCCGGCCAGCAGCGCGAGCAGCGGCATCAGCCAGGCGGACCACAAGGGAAGCGGGCCGCCCAGGGCGACGTAGAGCCCGAGCGCGCCGAAGACGAAGGCGCGGTCGCTCTTGCCGAGCGGCCCGTCATAGCGCCGCGAGGCGCCGACCGTCGGGCCGAGCGCGCCGGCGAATTCGCCGAGGCCGGCAAGCACGATCACCGTGCCGATCCAGAACGGACTGAAGGGCGCGATCAGCGCGAAAGGCAGGTAGAGCGCCGCATCGGACAGCACGTCGGTGAGTTCGTTGAGGAAGGCGCCGAGCCGGCTTTGCTGTCCGTGTTCACGCGCCAGCATGCCGTCGATGGCATTGAAGGCCATGCGCAGGAACATCCAGAGCGGGATCAGTGCGAAGGCGGCGGGCGAGGGGGCGGCGAAGAAGAGCCAGAGGCCGAGCGCCACGGAAATTGCGCAGGCCGCCAGCGTCACCTGGTTGGCCGTGACACCGGCGCCGTGCAGTCCGCGAACCAGGGGTCGGAGCAGCGCCTGGAAGCGTGGCTTCAGTGCATAGATCGACAAGCCGCGTCCCCTCTGTTGTTTCTTGTAGGGGGCGGATTCTGCCGCAGCATTTCGCATTCGCTTGTCGGCCGGCGCGCCATTGCGTGACCCGATGTGACAGGCTTTGACGGCGACTAAACTCGTCCGACCACGCACCGACCATGACCATCCAGACCGACGACTTCGCCCCGACGCCGCCCCGCGTCGTGTCCGCTGCACCCAGCTCGCCCAACGAGGAGGCGATCGAGCGCGCGTTGCGTCCGCGGCTGCTCGACGAGTACGTGGGCCAGGCCAAGGTGCGCGAGCAGCTCGAGATCTTCATCGGCGCCGCCCGCAAGCGCGGCGAGGCGCTCGACCACGTGTTGTTGTTCGGGCCGCCCGGCCTGGGCAAGACCACGCTGTCGCACATCATCGCGGCCGAACTGGGCGTGAACCTGCGGCAGACCAGCGGGCCGGTGCTCGAGAAGCCGAAGGACCTGGCGGCACTGCTGACCAACCTCGAACGCAACGACGTGCTCTTCATCGACGAGATCCACCGGCTCAGCCCGGTCGTCGAAGAAATCCTGTACCCCGCGCTGGAGGACTACCAGATCGACATCATGATCGGCGAGGGCCCCGCGGCGCGCAGCATCAAGCTCGACCTGCAGCCTTTCACGCTGGTGGGCGCCACCACCCGCGCCGGCATGCTGACCAACCCGCTGCGCGACCGCT
>JAZKDL010000240.1:0-1734 GCA_040387575.1 Pseudomonadota bacterium | reverse complement strand
TGGTGCACAACAGCACCTTCGATCTGGCCTTTCACACCTGGCGCGACCCGCTCGACCGCATTTCGGCGCTGGCCGCCGAGAAGAACATCGCGCTGGCCACGCCGGAGATCGGCGAAGTGCTGACGCTCGGCAAGCCGCGCGAGAACGTGTTGTGGTGGAAGGCGCTGCGCTAGCGGACAGTGGCGATTGCAATGCCCTCCATTTGATTCACTGCTTCAGTATCGAATCCAGCAGCCCCTGGCGCGCCCGGGCGTCGATGATTAGCTTTCCGTCCTGGAAGACATCGAAGGCTGGTGGGCCTCCATGAAGCGTTCTTCGGACGATCGCCGTGCCGCCCGCAAGATCGCTCGACACGAATTGCTTGACGGTTTGCGATACACCGCCGCCATTGGCAAACGGGTACCAGCCGATCGAATCTTTCGTGGCAGGCAGATTGCCGACCAGGTTCGAGAGCAACGGCAGGTTCGCAGGACTCTGATTCCGATCGCTCAGCAGTTGGGCACATTCAAGGTCCTGTCCTTCGCGGATGAAGTTCGGCACCCGAGACAACTGACCGTGGAAATCGGAGAGGCTGTCACGCATCTTGAGGTAGAGCTCCTTCGAGATTTCCCCGGCGCGAAACAGCACCGGCAAGACACCCGCGATGGCATCGAATCTCTTGTTCCACTCCCGCGTGTCGGGCGGGTACTTCTCCATCAGGTGCTCGACGGCCATCCATCCGCCCGCCTCGAAGGTCTCCTGAAGCCGGCCGCTGAGAACAAGGTTGGGGATATGGCAAGGAAATCGGTCGATCAGCTCGGCATGGCGCTGCAGACGCGTCATGAAGCGCTCGGCCGCTTCCTGCCCCCGCGGTTTGATCTTGCCCTTCTCGATCAGCATCGCAACCAGCGTTCGCACCTCGTCGGTTCGCAGTTGGGTATCGGCGCGATGCGTGCGTGTCAGCTCGCTGAAATCAGCCGGCAGTTGCTTGAGCGCCGCGTCCAGATTCGGCGGTTGCCTGTTGAAATACTCGACGAAGCGCTCTGCGAATTGTTCGAGCCTTTGCTTGTGCAGTTGCTCCGCCATCGATTCCTTCGGTTTGCGATGGAAGAGATTGCCGATGCCCGTGTGAAAGATCGGCAGCGTCAGGATCCGCTTGCGCAGGGTCAGCGCGTCTGCAGGATCTGCGGAGAAGCCCGAAGCCGCGGCATTGGTGGGTCCGCCGGTCGACTTTGGCGGCAAACCGCCGAATGCGGCCGTCGACGACGCCGAATAGCTCGTCGATGAGCCCGCGGCCTCGCCAGCCACGACGGGCGGATTCAAGGATGTGCCGGACGTTGGCGGCAACCCAGGCGTAGCGTCTTTTTTGGGCGATATCGAACCGACGGACATGGAGCACCTCGCAGCCTGGAGTGAATGTCCGCGGATGGTCGGTTTCAGGTCATGCAGGCGGCTTCGCCTGTACGAAGACATCTCTTGCGCGGCGAAGCGCCAAGAGAAAGCTGACTTAGCGCTGCCCCTTGCGCTCCCGCGCACGCCGCACCTGCCGGCTTTCGTTGGCCTGGGCCGCCGCGCGCTCCTTGGCCATGCGCTTTTCCGTGCGGCGCCGGCTCAGGCGGCGTCCCAGGAAGAAGCTGCCAAGGCCCGTCAGCGTCGCGATCACCACGCCGAGCGTGCTCAGATCGAATGCGTTCATGGTCACTGCACCCGCACGATGCGCGTCGGCTTGAAGCCGAGGTCGGCCGCCTTGCCCTT
>JAZKDL010000239.1:0-4085 GCA_040387575.1 Pseudomonadota bacterium | reverse complement strand
CACCGCCCCCAGCAGGAAGCCGCCGAAGACCGCATGGATGCCGATCGCGTCCATGGCGAAGGCGCTGAGCGCGAACAGCACCAGCACGGTCGCCAGCAGCGTCGGGCTCAGGGGCGCGTCGGGCGACACGTGCCGCGCCAACCCGCGCAGCAGTCGCGAACCGATGAAGATCATGAACAGCGCAAAGGCGATGCCGCCGCCGATCGCGGCATAGGCGCCGCCCCACGACCCGCCGAAACTTGCCAGCACGATGGCCAGGATGCACCAGGCCGCCGCATCGTCGACCGCGCCGGCCGTGAGCGCCAGCGTGCCGAGCGGCGTACCGGCCAGGCCACGCTCGTGGATGATGCGCGCCAGCATAGGGAAGGCCGTGATGGCGATCGCGGCGCCCAGGAAAAGCGCGGCCTCCATGGGCTTGGCCTTGGCCGCGAAGAGGCCCGGAATGCCGTGCAGCCACGGGATCATGGCGAAAGCGAGGACGAAGGGCACCACGATGCCGGCGGCCGACACGGTCGCGGCGCTGCGGAAGCGGCTTCGGAAATGGTCCGCGCGGAATTCCGTGCCGACCAGAAACATGTACATGCCGACACCGAGCTGGCCGCCCACGTACAGCATGCCGAGCGTCTCCTTGGGAAAGACCGCGCGCTGCAGCTCGGGCCAGACCCAGCCCAGCAGCGACGGACCGAGTGCCACGCCGGCGATCATTTCGCCCACGACCTGCGGCTGCCCCAGCTTCTGTGCCAGGCGCCCGACCAATTGGCACGCGGTGATGATGACGGCGATCTGGAGAAAGAAGTAGACGGAAAGCTGGGCAGTGGTCATGCGCTGGCACCTGTGTTCGATCGGCCTGGAGTGGCCGTATCCGTCGGCATTATCCGGAGCGTTGAGCCCACTGCCGTGCGATATGCCATCGACCCAGGCGCCGCGCCGATCAATCGACCGTGCGCAGGCCGCTGGCCACGGTCGGATGCCGCAGCCGCACGCGCAGCTCACGCTTCAGGCGCGTGTTGTCGAGCCGGCGCGACTCGCCCATGAAGCTCAGCATCGACAGCGGCAACTGCGCCTGCGCCGCATCGCGCCCGATGCGTGGCGGCCGCGGCAGGCCATAGAGATCGGCCGCAAAGTCGAAGTAGTCGCCCATCTTCATGTCGGTGTCGTCGCTCGCATGGAAGACGCGCGGCGCGCCGCCACGCCACAGCGCCGTCAGGCAAGCCCGTGCCAGGTCGTCGGCGTGGATGTGGTTCGTGTAGACGTCGTCCTCGCTGCGCAACACCGGCGTGCCCTTGAGCAGCCGCGTGCGCGGCGTGCCGCCTTCCCGGTCGGGCGCGTAGATGCCCGGAATGCGCAGGATCCGCACCGCCACGCCGGCTCGGCCGAACTGGCGCACCCGGCGCTCTGCGTCGACACGCCGATGCGCGCGCGGCGTATGCGGATCAACTGCGCGCGTCTCGTCGATGTGTTCGCCACCGCAGTCGCCATAGACGCCGCTGGTCGAGCCGTAGACGAAGGCGTCCGGCAAGGTGCGCAGCCGGAGCGCGCGCAGCAAGCCTGCCGTCCGCAGGTCGCGCGACCAGCCGGCACCCTCCGCCACGCTGGCGGGCGGTGCCAGATGCAGGACGCGCGTAGCCAGCCCCGCCAGCCGCCGCAGGCTGGCCGGCACATCGAGATCGACCCGTATCGGCGTGGCACCCGCGGCCCGCAGCGTGGGCAGGCGTTCGGGTGACGAGGTGGTCGCCATGAGCCTGACGCGCCCGGCCAGCGGCGCTGCCACACGCAGGCCGACGTCACCGCATCCGACGATCAAGACCCTGGCGCGGCGGAAGCGGGCAGGCCGCGCGCCGAGCGGATGACTGATTGAAGGCAAAATCCGTTCTCCCCTTCGAGTTCCGTTCAGAAAATCCCCATGACCAGTGCAGCGCCGAATGCGGCAGGCTTTCAGATCACCGTCGAACCCAGTGGCCGCCAGTTCCTGGCCCAGGGAGACGAATCCATTCTCGCCGCGGGCATCCGCCAAGGTGTCGGCCTGCCCTATGGCTGCAAGGACGGCGCATGCGGTTCCTGCAAGTGCCGCAAGCTGTCGGGCGAGGTCACGCATGGCCCGCACCAGAGCAAGGCGCTGAGCGCCGAGGAAGAAGCCAACGGCTTCGTGCTCACCTGCTGCGCGACGGCCCAGAGCGACGTGATGCTCGAGTCGCGCCAGGTCACCGAACTCGGTGCCTTCCCGATCCGCAAGATGCCGGCGCGGGTGCTGTCGCTGGTGCGCAAGTCGCACGACGTGATCCAGCTGCGCCTGCAACTGCCGGCCGGCGAGCCGCTGCAGTTCCATGCAGGCCAGTACGTCGAATTCCTGCTGCGCGACGGCGCACGCCGCAGCTACTCGATGGCCAATGCGCCGCACACGCTGAGCGAACCCGGCACCGGCGTCGAACTGCACATCCGCCACATGCCCGGCGGCAAGTTCACCGACCACGTGTTCGGCGCGATGAAGGAAAAGGAAATCCTCCGCATCGAAGGGCCGTACGGCAGCTTCTTCCTGCGCGAGGACTCCGACAAGCCGATCGTTCTGCTGGCCTCGGGTACCGGCTTCGCGCCGATCAAGGCGCTGATCGAGCACATGAAGTTCAAGGCTGTCGAGCGGCCTGCCACGGTGTACTGGGGCGGCCGCCGGCCCGAAGACCTCTACATGGACGACTGGCTGAAGACACAGCTCGCCGAGATGCCGAACCTGCGTTATGTACCGGTGATTTCCAACGCCGTGCCCGAGGACAACTGGACCGGACGCACCGGCTTCGTCCATCGCGCGGTGCTGGAAGATTTCGCCGACCTGTCGGGCCACCAGGTCTATGCCTGCGGTGCGCCGATCGTGGTCGACTCGGCCAAGCGCGACTACGTCGCCGAAGCCGGGCTGCCCGAGGACGAGTTCTACGCCGACGCGTTCACGACCGAGGCCGACAAGGCCGTGCCCTGATCGGGGCAAGGCGCAACGGCGCCGCTGCGGCGACTTTCAACGACAGGGACAACGAGGCTCGGCACAAGAGCCCCAGATCAAAAGAGACACCATGAATTCCAGGCATTTCCTTCTCTCGCTGTTGTCGGCAGCCGCACTGCTCGCCACCACCCAGACATCGGCGCAGCAGCGCACCATCCGGCTCATCGTGCCCTACGCGGCCGGCGGCCCGCTCGACGTGACGTCGCGCGTGCTGGCCGATGCGGTCAAGGATGCGCTCGGTGTGGTGATCATCGACAACAAGCCGGGCGCTGGCGGCAACATCGGGGCCGATGCGGTCGCCAAGGCGGCACCGGACGGCCTGACCATCGGCCTGGCTGCGACCGCAACGCATGCGGTGAACCCATGGCTCTACACCAAGATGCCGTTCAACGCGGCGACGGACTTCACGCCGATCACGCAGATGGTCCGCGTGCCCAACGTGCTGGTGATGAACGCCGACGCAGCCCAGCGGCTCAAGATCAACACGCTGGCCGACCTGATCGCCTATGCCAAAGCCAACCCCGGCAAGCTGAACTACGGCAGCGGCGGCAACGGCAGCGCGGGCCATCTCGCGGGTGAGATGTTCAAGCAGCAGGCCGGCATCTTCGCCGTGCACATTCCGTACAACGGCGGCAACCCGGCGCAGCTCGCGCTGCTGTCGGGCCAGGTCGACTTCAACTTCGACAACCTCGCCACGGCGGCGCCCAACATCCGTTCGGGCAAGCTCAAGGCGATTGCGGTGACGACGCTCGAGCGCAGCAGCGCGCTGCCCAACGTGCCGCCGGTGGCCGACACGCTGAAAGGCTTCTCGATCGATACGTGGTGGGGTCTGGTCGCGCCGGCCGGCACGCCGCACGACGTGGTCGTGAAGCTCAGCCAGGCCTTCATCGCAGCGCTGCACACGCCAGAGACCAAGTCCCGCTTCGCGACGCTGCTGGCGGAGCCGGTGGGCAACACGCCGGAGCAGTTCGGCGCGTTCATGAAGAGCGAGCTTGCCAAGTACGAGAAGGTCGTCAAGGCGAGCGGCGCAAAGGTGGACTGACCCCCAGGCTTCGCGCACTGCGTGTCGCTTTCGCCAACCCCCTTCCGGGGGCAA
>JAZKDL010000238.1:0-9079 GCA_040387575.1 Pseudomonadota bacterium | reverse complement strand
GAGGAGCCGAAGGCGGGGGACATTCGCGGAAGGGGTCACCCGTCGCCCTCGGCCCCGCCCACAGCACTCACCGCGCCGATGCACCGAAGGCATCAACCGCAGCACTTCACCGATCTCAGGCGAAATCAGGCACTGCGACGCAACACAGCCACAGCCTCGATCTCCACCAGCACCGGCGCGATCAACCCCGAAATGACGGTCGATCGCGCCGGTGCCGTTTCCGGTGAAAAGCGTTCGCCATAGGCCGCGTTGAAGGCCGGATAGTCGGTGCCATCGACCAGCCACACCGTGGTCTTCACCACATCGGCCAGCGTGCAGCCCGCGCGCGCCAGGATCGCCTCGATCATGTCGAGCGCCGCATGCGTCTGGCCCGCGATGTCCGGCGCCGCGGGCTTGCCGTCGCGCATCGGCACCTGGCCCGACACGAAGACCAGCGGGCCATCGGCGATCACCGCGGGCGAGATCGGTTGTGTCAGGCCGGCCCGTACGACCGGCGGGCCGACATGCGTGATCGCGTTCATCGGCATCAGTCTGCCGTCGCGCCCGACGCCTTCACGATGTGCGACCACTTCACGGCCTCGCCCTGGATGAAGGTCTTGAACTCAGCCGGGCTGCTGCCGCCCAGCGTGAAGCCGCGCGAGCCGAAATACTCCTGGATGTCCGGACTCGCGAGCGCCTTGTTCACCTCGCGGTTCAGCTGCTCGACGATCGCGGGCGGCGTGGCGGCCGGCGCGAACAGGCCTTGCCACGACAGCGCCTCGAAGCCCGGATAACCGCTCTCGGCGATGGTCGGCACGTTGGGCAGCATCTTGTGGCGCTGCGCCGAGGTCACCGCGATCGGCACCACCTTGCCGGCCTCGACCTGCGGCCACACCACCAGGAAGTCGCCGAACATCGTGTCGATCTGGCCGCCCATCAGGTCGGTCAACGCGCCCGCGCTGCCGCGGTACGGGATGTGCAGCATCGACACCTTGGCGGCGAGCTTGAACATCTCGCCGGTCAGGTGCATCGACGTGCCGTTGCCCGGCGAGCCGTAGCTGATCGAACCCGGCTTGGCCTTGGCCGCGGCCACCAGTTCCTTCACCGTCTTCGGCGCGAAGTTCGGGTTGCGCACCAGCACCAGGGGCGACGACACCACCAGCGACACCGGCGCGAAATCCTTCACCACGTCGTAGGGCAGCTTGGGGTACAGCGCCGCGCTGATCGCGTTGGTGCCGGTCACGCCCATCAGCAGCGTGTAGCCGTCGGGCGCCGACTTGGCGACGTAGTCGGAACCGATGGTGCCGCCGGCGCCCGCGCGGTTGTCGACGATCACCGGCTGGCCCCACACCGCACCGAGCTTCTCGCCGATGCGGCGCGCCAGCAGGTCGGTGCTGCCGCCCGGCGGGAAGGGCACGACGATGCGGATCGGCTTGGTCGGATAGGCCTGCGCAGCGGCCAGTGCGGGCAGCAAGGCCAATGCGGCGGCGGCGACGGCGCCCTTCAGCGCGGCGCGCTTGCTGATGTTCTTCAGGGTCCTGAAGGCGTGCTTGGAGTTCATCGGTTCGTTCCTTGGTTCGCGGGGTTCATGGACAAAATTTCAGGACGCGGCAGGCGCGTCAGGCGCTGCGCCCCAGCCGCCGGCGCCGGCCGTCTCGATCACGAGACGGTCGCCGGCCAGCCAGTCGACGCGGGCGCGCGCGCCCAGGGTTTCGATGCTTCCGTCCGCGCGCAACATCTGGGCCACGGCCGAGGCGCCCGGGCCGCCGCCCAGCGCGCCGCGGGCCTGGCTCACATGGCGCTCGCCGCGGTACGACAACAGCGCGCGGCCTTCGAGCAGCCGATAGATGCGCCGCACGCCGCCACCGCCGCGATGCAGCCCGGCGCCGCCGGAGCCATCGCGGATCGCATAGCACTCGACCTGCAGCGGCGCTTCGCTCTCGATCACCTCGACCGGCGTGTTGCGCGCATTGCCGATGTCGGTCGACACGCCGGAACGGCCGTCACCGAGCGCGCTCGCGCCGGCGCCGCTGGCGATGATCTCGGTGAGCATCCAGCGCCGGCCGTCGTCGCGGGTGCCGCTGATCGACATCACCGTCGCCACGCCCGCATGCGGCGCGACCGACACGCCGGTGCCGGCCTGCGACCAGGCGCCGAGCATCGCGTTGCAGGCCAGCTTGACGGTGGCGGTGCGCGCGTTCACGGCCGCCGGCAGGTCGGGGTTGACGACGCTGCCCGGCGGCAGGTGCAGCGTGAGCGGCGCCAGGCAGCCCGCGTTGTTGGGCGCATCGGGCGCCAGCGTTCGCATGAAGAAGAGCGCGGCCGACAGCACGCTGCCGGGCGATGCGTTGACGGGTCCGCGCACCTGCGGCGAGCTGCCCGCGAAGTCGATCGCGATCGCATCGCCGCGCTTGGTCAGCGTGACCGCGATGCGCACCGGCGTGGCGTCGATGCCGTCGCCGTCGAGCTGGTCCTGCCACGACCATTCGCCATCGGGCGCGGCGCGCAGGGCGGCGCGCGTCATCTGCTCGGCCTGCGCGATCAGCGCGTCGCAGGTCGGCACGAAGACATCGCCGGTGCGCGCGGCCAATGCGGCGAGCTCGCGCGCGCCGAGGCTCACCGCCGACCACTGCGCGGCCAGGTCGCCCTGCAGGTTGACCGGCGTGCGGCTGTTCGCTTCGAGGATGCTGCGGATGCCGTCGTCGATGCCGGCCGCGCTTCGCCAGCGCAATGGCGGCAGGCGCAGGCCTTCCTGGTAGATCTCGGTCGCGTTCGGCGGAATCGAACCCGGCGCCATGCCGCCGACGTCCTGGTGGTGCAGGCAGGTCGCGGCCAGCGCGATGACCGCGCCGCCGTGCAGCACCGGCCGCACGACGATCAGGTCCGGCAGATGCGTGCCGCCCGACCACGGGTCGTTCATCAGGTAGCCATCGCCCTCGGCCATGCCGGCCGCCGGAAAGCGCCGCAGCACGCCGGCCACGGCCGGTATCAGCGAGCCCAGCAGCAGCGGCAGCGAGCGCGCCTGCGCGAGCAAGCGGCCGTCGGGCAGGAACAGCGCCGCGGCGCAGTCGCCACCCTCGCGGGCGATCGACGAATAGGCGGCGCGCATCATGCCGCTCTGCATGCGGTCGACCGCGCCCTGCAGCGCGAGGCGCAGCGGTTCCATGTGGGCGGTGACTTGCGCCGTGGTGGTGATCGCGTTCATGGCTTGCCCTCCCCGACTGCGTTCAACGGCGTGAGCGACAGCGAGTCGTCGTCCAGCCGCAGCCATTGCCAGCCGGCCGGCACCCAGACCGTGGTCATCGCGGCGAACAAAGCTCGCGGGCCGTGGCCCGAAGACGGAAGACCGTGCCAGGCGCTGACGGCTCGGGTTGCAGCAACGACGGCGTCGGCCTGGATGTCGGCGTCGAGGCCATCGAAGGGCGCGGGACGCGGCAGCGGCTGCTCGATCACGGCGCGCACCAACCGGACCTGCACCGCGTGCCCGCCGGGCGCCGCGCCGCGCAGTTGCGTGTGGCGCGCGTCGAAGCGCTGCTGAAGCACTTCGACGGTGTCGACGCCAGGCTGCCACGGCACGTCGATCGGGAATTCCTGGCCCGCGTTGCCGAGTGCCAGATCCCAGCGCACGGTGGCGGTTGGCTCGGCGGGCACCAGGTCGGCTGCCAGTTGCTCCGCACGCTGCAGCCCGGCGCCATCGAACGCCCACTCGCAGGCGCGTTCGAGCGTGCGCGTCGGCAGCGCGCACAGCATGCCGAGCGCGGCGATCACGCCGGCTTGCGGCAGCACGCGGACCTGCGCGATGCCGGCCAGCTCGGCGACCTCCGCCGCATGCTGCGCGCCACCGCCGCCGGCCGCGACGAGCAGCGCATCGGACGGATCGAGCCCGCGCTGAAAGCTGCGCATCTTGAGCGCCTCGGCCATCGCCGCCGCGGCCGTTCGCACGACCGACGCGGCGGCGTCCTGCGCCGCGATGCCGAGTGGCGCCGCCACGTCGCGCACGATCGCGGCCTCGGCCGCATCCCGGTCGAGCGCGACGCCGCCAGCCAGGCTGGGGGGCAGCCGGCCGAGCAGGCACAGCGCGTCGGTCAGCGTGGCGCGGTCGCCGCCCAATCCGTAGGCTGCCGGGCCGGGCCAGGCGCCTTGCGAGCGCGGGCCGAGCCGCAACGCGCCGCCGGCCAGCACCTGCACCACGCTGCCGCCACCGACCGACAGCGAGTCGACATCGGCGCAACGCAGCCGCAACGACAAGTCGCCGCACTGCAGCGTCTCGGCGAACGCCGGACGCCCGTCTTCGACCAGTCCGATGTCGGTGCTGGTACCGCCAACGTCGATCGCCAGCAGCGACGACGGCAGTCCGGGCTGGCCCTGCAGGCTCGCGGCCACGCCTTGCAGCGCCGCGCAGGGGCCGGACATCGCCAGGCTCACCGGCCGCGCCGCGACATCGCGCCAGGCGCCGGTGCCGCCTTCGGAGCGCATCAGAAAGGGTTCGGGCAAGCCGCGCACCGTGAGTGCCGCGGCCAGCTCGCGCAGGTAGTCGCTGACCATCGGCTTGCAATACGCATCGAGCGCGGTCGTGAGGAAGCGCTCGAACTCGCGCGGCTTCGGGTCGACCTCGGACGAGCGCGAGATGAAGACGTCGGGCAGCCGTGCGCGCAGGGCGTCGACCACGTGCAGCTCGTGCGCGTCGTTGCGGTGTGCGAACAGCAGGCAGACCGCGATTGCGCGCACGCCCGCATCGGCGATCGCCTGCGCGATGGCGTCGATGCCCGACAGATCGAGCGGCGCCGTCTCGTGCCCCTGCGCGTCGATGCGGCCGCCGATCTCGAAGCGCAGATGCGCGGGGAACAGCGCGGCCTCGGGCACCGCGGGCGCGATCACCGGCGCATACAGCGCGCGCCGGTCCTGCCGCGCGAGCGCGAGCACGTCGCGCATGCCGGCCGTGGTGACGACAGCGATCGGCGGCGCGTTCTGTTCGAGCAGCAGGTTGGTGACCACGGTCGAGCCGTGCACGATGCGGGCCACCTCGCCGGGCGCGATGCCGTTCTCCGCACAGAGCCGGTCGATGCCGGCGAGCACCGGCGCCGCGAGCTGGCCCGCCACGCGCGGGTGCTTGAGGCTCAGCAGACGGCCGTCCGAGCCGGCCGCGACCACGTCGATGAAGGTACCGCCCATGTCGACACCGATCGACCAGCGCGTGCGGCGCATGCCAACGGCCGCATCGCTCATCGAAAACGACCCGGTGCGAACGGCGAAAGATCGACCTGCGTCGGTCGGCCGGCGACCAGGTGCGCGACTTCGCGGCCGGTGCTGGCGCCCATGCACATGCCCATGTGGCCGTGCCCGAACGCCAGCCAGGCGTTGTCGGCCTTCTCGGCGCGACCGACGACCGGCAGGCTGTCGGGCATCGACGGCCGGTGGCCCATCCAGCGCGTGACCTCGGACGTGTCGAGGTGCGGGAACAGTTGCTGGCCCTGCTTGAGCAGCGCGTCGGCGCGCGCGTAGTTCGGTGGCGCCTTCAGGCCGGCGAACTCGACCGTGCCAGCGAGCCGCAGGCCCATCGCCATCGGGTTGACCATCAGGTTGTGCTCGACCGCCATCACGGTGTGGCGCAGCCCGAGGTTCGAGCTGCGCACGGTGACGTGGTAGCCGCGCTGCGTTTCGAGCGGTACGCGGCTGCCGAGCTGTGCAGCGAGCGGCGCCGACCAGGCACCCGCAGCCACGACCACACCGTCGACCGCGAGCGGCTCGCCGCTGTCGAAGCGCACGCCGGTGACGCGGCTGCCCTGGCGCTCGAAGCCGGCGGCGCGGCGTCGGTCGGTGCGCGCGCCCAGCGCCACGCAGTGCGCATGCAGCGCCTTGACGAGCGCGGACGGATCGCTGGTCGAGCCGTTGTCGGGCGCAAGGATGCCGAAGCGGAAGCGACCCTTCAGATCGGGCTCCAGGTGCTCGAGCTCGTCGCGTTCGACATCGACCAGCTTGACGCCGAGCGAGCGGCGCAGGTTCATGCCCCACTGCCATTGCGCGGCCGTTTCACGCGACGAATAGACATAGAGGCAACCGCTGCGGCGCACCAGCGACTGCGCACCGGCCTCGGCCACCAACGGGTCGTAGCAGTCGAAGATGGGCTCGAGCAGGCTGCGCAGCGCGGTCGCGATGCGCGTGACTTCTTCGCGGCTCGAATGCTGGAGCATGCGCACGAGCCAGGGCAGAACGACAGGCGCATAGCCCCAGCGCACGGTGAGCGGGCCGAGCGGATCGAGCAGCCAGCGCGGCACTTTCTTCCACATCTTCGGCATGCCGACGGGCAGGCAGGCGCTGGGCGACAGCGAGCCCGCGTTGCCGAAGGAGCAGGCTTCGCCCGGCTCCAGCGGATCGATGAAGGTGACCTGGTGGCCGTCGCGTTGCAGCCAGGCGGCTGTACAGACGCCCACGATTCCGGTTCCGATGACGGCGATGTGCATGGCGGCGAATTCTGGGAACCGCTCGAACATCAGGCAAGCCAATTGTTTTGATGCGTCCATCAGAAATTTTGATAATCGACGCACCGCCACGTTGGCGGCTTCCCAAGGTGGTGCAGCGATGAACATCAGTTTTCGGCAGATGCGGGCTTTCTCGGCGGTCGCGCGCGCGGGCAGCTTCACGACGGCGGCACGCCAGTTGAACCTGACGCAGTCGGCGGTGAGCATGCTGGTGCAGCAGTTGGAAGATTCGCTGGGTCTGCAGTTGTTCGACCGCGGCGCGGCCGTGACGCTGACCGAGGCGGGCCAGCAGTTGCTGCCGTTGGCGCGACGGATCCTGGACGACCTGAACCAGGTAATCGAAGGCGCGTCGGACCTGCGCACGCTGCGCCGCGGCATGCTGCGGGTGGTGGCGCCGCAGATGCTGGCCTGCACCTGGATCTCGTCGGTACTCGGCGAGTTCGAGGCCGCGCATCCGGAGATCGGCCTGCGGGTGCTGGACGCGACCACCGACGACGTGGTGGGCACGGTGCGACGCGGCGAGGTGGAGCTGGGCGTCGGCCCCGAGCGGTCGACCGGCGACGACGTGACGCGCACCTTCCTGATGGACGTGCCGATCCGCATGGTCTGCGCCGCGCGCCATCCGCTGGCCGAGCGCCGCGCGGTGGCGTGGGACGAGTTGCGCAGCGAGCGCTGGGTGATCTACTCGAGCGAGTTCAACCGGCATCTGGAGCGCATCCTGCAGTCGCACGATGCGTCGCTGTCGATGCAGACGGCAGCCGAAGTGGGCTATCTCACGACGGCACTCGCGCTGGTCGGCGTGGGCACCGGACTGGCCGCGGTACCCGACTACGCGCGCATGTTCGCGGGAAATTTCGACGTGCGTTTCGTGCCGCTGCACGGGCCGGAAATCCGGCGCCAGTTCTTCATCTATCAGCGGCGCGGGATGGCGTTGTCACCGGCGGCGGAGGCGTTCATTGCGATGATGAGGAAGCGAGCGGGGCTGGGGGCTCTGGGAGTGAAGGCTGCCGTGTAGCTTGCGCTTTTGGGTGGTTGCTGGTTGCTGGTTGCTGGTTGCTGGTTGCTGGTTGCTTGGAGCGTGTTGCGGTTGTGGGGAGGCGTCGGCGAGTGGGATGTGCATCCCTGAAAGCCGCCTGCGCGCGCTTCCAGCGATATGCGAGAAGCGACCTGCCGTCAGGGGCACAGCGCGAATTAATTTCTGCTCTCCTCCATCGGACAGGAGAGCCAATTTCGCTCAGGTAACGTGGTGTAGAACCATTCCGGCTGATCGTGGTTTCTGTAAGCATCCAGCGATTGAAAGCCTGTGACATCCCAAGTGCCTTCAGGGGGCGACTGCCTGACCTTGATGATGTTGTAGATGCAGCCCTTGCTGGGCTTCAGAATGCGCAGGACGACCACCTTGCTACCGCCCTGCATGCTGCTTTCGAGAAGCTCGTAAGGACTCGGCTTGCAGGTGACGAAAGTGGTGTTCCATTCGATGGTCTTGGTGCGAACGAACAGCCCGCCGGCACATGCCCTTCCCCATCCGGTCAACGCAACGGTGAAAGGTCTGTCTGCCGCCGACACAGTGCTGACCGTCAGGCACAACGACAAGAGCGCGGCTCTGGCTACCTGCATGCCGTATCCGTGCGAGTCGTCATCACGCCCATCGCATGGCGCAGCTTGCTGGCGTATTGCACAGCGTTCCTGCTGGCGTTGTAGCGTGCCGCGGCGCTTGCAACAGAGATTGACCTCCACCCGCTGACAACCTTCCTGATCGACGCTTTCTGGTACTTCAGCACCTGGCCAGGCCGCAGCGTATGCGCCGTGGGGTTGAGCCTCTTCATCACTTCGGGCGTACTCCCTTGGGTCTTGGCGATCCTGTCGATGGTGTCGAATGGACCGACCGTGATCTCGTAGACCCGGCTGTCCGAATCGGGCACGCTCCTGTAGGCGTACTCGGCCGTGCGCATCAGCAAGTAGCCAATGCCAGCCCGGATGTTGGCGGCTGGATCGGACGTGATCGAAACTGCCGACAGATGCACGCGCAGAGATGGCGGAATGACCAATTCAGCGCCTTGGTCGTTGGCCAGTACCGCAGCCATCGCCGGGTCGCCGAGGTTGCCGATCTGCATCGGCCTGCGCCTCCAATCGTCGACGCCCACACCCCGTTTCGGTCCAAAGCATCGCCTTGATCAGCCGCCAGTCTGGTGACACATAACCCGGTGTGCGCGACAAATGCATGTCGTATTCATGGATCGTCGACTTGATGAGGCAGTCGTAGATGTCCCACTTCTCATCGGCCTTGTCGATGCCGCGTTCCCAGGCCTCGATGCCGATCGGCGGTTTGACCGGGACGGGTTGGACCACCGGACGGCGTATGGCTGTGTTCATGCTTGCACTCC
Organism: Pseudomonadota bacterium; assembly: GCA_040387575.1. Classification (GTDB taxonomy): domain Bacteria; phylum Pseudomonadota; class Gammaproteobacteria; order Burkholderiales; family Burkholderiaceae_C; genus Variovorax. The sequence continues at coordinate 237 of JAZKDL010000238.1, read as the reverse complement.
CCTTTTTTTGTGCCCGAGCAGCATATCAACGCCGCCGGCATCAAGGTCAAGGCCGATGAAGTAATTGGAGAGAGGCGTCGGCGAGTGGGCGCCCCGATGCGATCGTTGGGCATCCACAGCGCTGCGGCTGTTGGGAAGTGCGCGAGGTGCACACGTCCGTCGAACACCCCCAAGCGCCCGGCATGCGGTGCAGTCCAGGCGATTCCCTTCTGTACCGCTGAGGAGCGCAGCCTTCCG
>JAZKDL010000237.1:0-4605 GCA_040387575.1 Pseudomonadota bacterium | reverse complement strand
GCCGGCACGGGCTGCTTCTCGTTCTGCAGTCCGTCGCGCGGGCCGACGTCGACGATCTTCACTTTGCGGGGGAGGCTCATGGTGTGTCTTTCGTTTGTTGTGTGTTGTGCAATGCGCGCAGCCGATTCGTGATTTTTGCCCGAACTTCGTGCTCGGGGTGCGCACGGTGGCCGTGCTCCCCAGAATGGGCAGGGCCATCCACTTTCAAGGCCCGGCGATGCAAGCAGCCACAGGCGCATCCAGTCTTCTTTCCGACACGACCACGGGCCGCGGCCAGGCGCAGCAGACCGGCGTCGAGAACCAGCCCACGCATGCGCCACGGCCATCGGCAACGGCACACGGCGGTTCGCTGGGCGGCGTGCCGCAGCCAGGCGATGTGCCACCCGAAGCGGTTCACGCCATCTTCACCGCATCGGCAAACCTGGCTGGCGCCACGCCCGCCGCCCTGCCCGACGTGCTGACCCCGGCGCTGCCGGCCCTGTACCGGCACATCGACGGAACCTGCCTTCCGTGTCTGGACAACGTCTATGCCGCGCTGACGCTGCAATGGGTCTGGACGTGCGCCGTGGCGCGGCAATTCGACTGGCCGCAGACGAGCGAGCGAACGCGCCACGCCGGCCGGCAGATGCTGACCCAGGCGCGCACGCTGCGGCCGACGGCCGACGCACCGCAGGCGTTTTGCCGGGAATTCGCCGAAGAGCAGCAGGTCGCGCTCGACTCGCTCGAACGAGGCTTCAACGTCGACTTCGCCAAGCTGTTCGACAGCATGGCGGACGTCGGCCGACTGCCTTTCTTCTCGAACACGCCGGACGCCGCGGGCCGCCTGGGCTGGATGGTCTACGAGCCCGTGCTGCGCCGGCGACTGGAAGACGCTTTCGGGCTCGACCCGGCCAACCCGCTGATGCCTGCGCTGCTCAACCTGCGCAACACCAACTATGCGCAACGCGTGATGGACGGCCTGCGCGAGGTCTCGCGCCAACAGCGGGCGGGCACCCCGTTGAGTGCCGATTCGATGAAGCGGTTGCACGGCGCCGGCGTCGCGGCCGGGGACTCGGCCATGTTCGGCGAGCCGCTGTCCTTCAGTGCGCCGGCCGGCCGCAACATGACCGTCGACGGCATCTTCACGGCCTGGAACAGCCTGCAGGACTTCAACCGGCGCATCGCCGCGCTGACCGGAAAGCCGGGCATCGATCCGTGGCAGATGACGATCGACAACCGCATCGTCACGGCGATGCAAGGCGACCACTACACCGACTGGCGCCAGCACCCGCTGGACACGCTGCACGAGGTGCGCATCAGCCGTGGCGCGCTGCAGCCCGAGGTCGGCGCCGCGTTCATCGACGGCCTCATCGCCGACCATCGCCGCGCGCTGTCGGGCGTCGACCCGCAGAACGCGAACGACCTGAAAACGCTCATCGCCCGCCTGTCGCAGCGACTGCTGCTGGCCCACCCGTTCGCCGACGGCAACGGGCGCGTGACGACGGTGCTGGCGCCGCAGGTCCTGCTGGGCGAACTCCAAGCGCCGCGCATCGGCCCGCCGTCGCTGCACCGGCCGCACATGTTCGACGACATCTGGATCGCCCTGCTCACGCCGGAACAGGCGGCCACGACGCTGCGCCCGCTGGACGACTACCCCGCCGTGCCAGCTGTGGCGCAGCGGGCGGGACATCAGTAGCCGCGGCGTGCGTCGACTACGCCGGCCAGCGTGTCGAAACCCGCACCGGCTTCGACCGCGCGGATCTTGCCGGCGATCTGCGCGATCGACTCCTCGCGCAGCGTGCGCGCCGAGGCGTGCGGCGTCACCTCGATCTTCGGATGCCGCCAGAACGGATGCGCGGGCGGCAGCGGCTCGGTCTCGAACACGTCGAGCGCGGCCCCGGCGAGCTGGCCCGCGTCGAGCAGCGGGATCAGGTCGGCTTCGACCAGGTGCGCACCACGTGCGACGTTGATGACGTAGCCGCCCGGCCGGCCGCCATACAGCTTCATGAGCGTCTCGCGGCGCATGATGCCGCGCGTGTCGGGCGTGAGCGGCAGCAGGCAGACCAGCACGCGGCTGGCCGCGAGAAAGGCGTCGAAGTTCTCCGCCCCTGCAAAGCCGCGGATGCCGTCGATCGGTTTCGGCGTGCGGCTCCAGCCGTTGACCGGAAAGTCGAACTGCGCGACGGTGCGGGCCACGCGTTCGCCCAACGCGCCCAGGCCCATCACGCCCACCGGAAAGTCCTGCCGCGACAGCGGCTTGCGGTAGCCCCAGCGCGCCTCGCGCGCATCGGCGGCATAGCCGTCGAACTCGCGGAAATGGCGGATCAGCGCATGGCAGACGTACTCGGCCATCTGCACCGACATGCCGGCGTCGTCGAGCCGCACGATGCGCGTCTGCGGCGGCAGCGCGAGCTTGAGCAGCGCATCGACGCCCGCGCCGATGTTGAACAACCCGCGCAAGCCGGGCTGCTGGTCGATGAAGGCTTGCGGTGGCGCCCAGACCACGGCGTGGTCGGCTGGTGGCGCGCCAGGCGCCCAGACGTCGACCTCCGCGCCGGGCAATGCAGCACGCAGGCCGCTGACCCAGGCATCGGGCCGGGTATCGGTGAGACAGACAGTGATTCGCATGGCCCGAATCTTAGGATCTCAAGCGGCGCCCGCCGTCACGCCGCCCTGGAACGCCGGCGCCGGCGAAAGGCCCAGCGCAGCAGCCAGCCGACCGGCAACACCACCAGCACCAGCCACGGCAGCACCGCCGCGACGAAGGTGATCAGCGTGCCTACGCTTTCGGCGAGCACCGCGCCGGCATCGCGCAATGCACGGGTCATCGGGTTGTAGCTGTCGCCGCCGCGCACCAGCGAGCGCTTGGGCGTGAACTGGATCTGGATGTGCTGCTTGCTGGTCTGCTGCGCCAGCACCTTGCGCTGCGTGGCGCTGGCGTCGAGCTCGGCCTGCGTGTCCGACAGCGTGCGCTGGATTTCCAGCAGGTCGGACATCGTCCGCTTGGTGACCTTGTCGCCCAGCATCAGCCGCAGGCTGTCGCGGAACTCGGTGCGGTTGCGGATGCGCGCCTCGACGTCGATCACCTCGGCGGTCTTGTCTTCGGCGGTGGTGACGTGCGACACCACGGTGGAAACACCGGCCAGGCCGCCGAGCAGCTTGTCGACGTCGGCCGGCAGCACGCGCATCTCGAGCTGGCCTTCGCCGGGCTGCTGCGGTGCCTCGCGCAGCAGCGACGACGACAGCAGTTCGCACTGCAGCGTGCCGCACAGGTCGCGCACCTTGGCCCAGGCGTCGGCAAGCTGCTCGGGCGCGACTTCGGCGCGCAGTTCCTGGCGCACCGCGACGAAGCGCTGCATGGGTGCGGCATCGGCGGCCGATGTCGACTCGACAGCGGGCGCGCGCTTTTCCATCGCGCCCAGGCTCGCCGACGCCTGCATCGGCGCGGCGGGGGGCGGTGGTGCCGATGGTTCGCCGCGGTCCTTGCGGCCACAGGCCACGAGCGCGATTGCCGCGAACAAGGTCAGCGCGACAAGGCGCGCACGGCGGCTGGATGCGGTCATCGGCAACGGCGACGAGAGAGGATTCGGGCGATGCGTCATGCGCGTCGCCATCAAGCCGCAACCGCAACCGCGGCCGCCATGCGCAGCAGCTCGTCGCCCTCGGCCACCTGCTCGCCGGGCGTGAACATCAGCTCTTCCACCGTGCCGTCGGCCGGCGCCGCGATGGTGTGCTCCATCTTCATGGCTTCCATCACCGCCAGCGCCTGGCCGCGCGTGACCTTGTCGCCGGCCTTGACCGCGAAGGACACGACCTTGCCCGGCATCGGCGCGGTCAGGCGACCGCCTTCGGCCTGCACTTCGCCCGCATGCGCCAGCCGGTCGATCGCGACGATGCGGGTCGCGCCGCGGGCAGCGAACACGTGCGCCGTGTCGCCGGCCTGATGCACCCGCAGCGTCTGCCGCTCGCCGTTGAAGCGGACCTCGATTTCACCGCCGGGCAGCGTGGCGACCGCGAGCGGCCCATCGACGCCGCCGACGCTCAGGTTCAGCGCGCCGTCTCGCCCATAGCCGAGCACCGCGCTTTCGTCGGCACCGCGGAACTGGAAGTCGAAGCGGCGCTGCAGCGCGCCATGGCTGCGCCAACCGTCGCGCCGCGCGAACGGGCTGGTCGATGCAGCGGCCGATGCGGTCGCAGCCTCGGTGACGAGCGTGCGCGCGATCGATGCGGCGGCAGCCAGTGGCAGGCCCAGCGGCTCCTGATCGAACAGCACCGCGCGTTCGCGCTCGATCAGCGCGGTGTCGAGCTGCGCCTGCGAGAACGACTGGGTGTGCAACACGCCACGCAGGAACTGAACGTTGGTCGCCAAGCCGACGATCTGCGTCTCGGCCAGCGCCGCATCGAGCCGCGCCAGCGCTTCTTCGCGGGTAGCGCCGTGCACGATCAGCTTGGCGATCATCGAATCGTAGAAAGGCGAGATCACGTCGCCCTCGCGCACGCCGTCGTCGATGCGCACCGGCGCCCGCTCGAACGACGCGGCGGCCGGCTTGCGGTAGACCTGCAGCGTGCCGGTGGCGGGCAGGAAGTTGTTGTCGGGGTTCTCGGCGCAGATGCGCGCCTCGATCG
>JAZKDL010000236.1:6699-19482 GCA_040387575.1 Pseudomonadota bacterium | reverse complement strand
CGTGCGCCGATCCCATGAAAGCGGCCAGACCCAACCCGAGCGCCCCCCAAAAAACAGAGGCGAAAAACCCCGACCTGCGTAGCCGCATCGTGCCCGACCCTTGTGTTGTTCTATCGCGGGCCATTGTGGTTTCGATCGCAACGAACGGTCGGGCGCTGGCAGGTTTGCCCGTGTGTTCTAGTCACGTTTTCCCTGATTGCGCACGAGGAGGGATTTGTTGTGGCATGTTGTAGATCGTCTGATGACTGTGCGCTGCAGTCGCAGCACGCGTCGGCAAGGGTCGCGGTGCTGGCTGACATGGCATGCTTCAGGCCGGTGGCTCAATCGCAAAATCGAAGCTCAGCAACCTACGATGTCGAAAACGCAGCACTCGGAACGCGCAATCAAGCTCAAGCCGCGGCAGATGAAGCGGCAGCGCCAGCAGCAATCACTCGTGCAGCAGCATCGACCCATCCACTACCCCGAACCTGAAATTCCGATCTGGAAACCGCTCGGCTGAGCCTTGCACCGGAGTCGCCGTAGCCGCTCCGAAGCCTATGGAGCGAAACCATGACGCTGTCTTTCCCTGTTGATGACGCCCGCCTCGCCGAGGCCGCGCTGGCCGAAGCCGATGCCGTCGTCGCGCGCCTGCTGCCATTGATCGACCAGTCCGACGTGGCGTCGATGCCATTGCAGGAGCATCTGGTGTCGGCCTGGTTCAACCGGATCGATGCGCTCCGGCGACTCGATCGTTTGGCCGACATCCCCGCCGTCGCCGACGCGCTGTGCGCACATTTCGAATCCGAAGCGAATGACATCGTCGCGCCCGTGACGGCGTGGCCTTGGATCGCACGCGCGCTGTGCGAGAAAGCGATGGCACTGGGCGGCCTTGAAGGTCTCGACGGCATTGACCCACGCGATCGCGCGCTGAAGCTGCTGCAGGATCTGCAACAGCGCTTTCGCAATGCCCAGTCGCCGGCGCTGCGCGAATGGGTCGCGGTTGCCGGATTGGAAGAGGCGATGCTGCGCGCCGGCGCTACCTTCGCCCTGGTCGACATGGTGCGGCATTGCCAGGACCTGATCGATCGTTTCGGCCCCGACGACTGGCCTGCGACGCGCGTCACCGTCGCCCGCACGCGGTCCTGGCAAGCCCGCCTGCTGTCGCAGCTCGGTTATCACGATGAAGCCCTGACGCGTTACACGGCGCTGCATGGCGATCTGCTCGGCACCACCGAACCGGCGCTGAAGGAGCAGGGTGCCGATGCGCTGCATGCGAAGGCGAGGCTGCTCGATCGGCTGGACCGGCAGGACGAAGCATCGGCCGCGCTGCAGACCCTGGTCGAGGCCTGCGCCGACGCCGTGCATCCGGGCCTGCGCCAGACGCTCGCGCTGGCACAGGCGGACCAGTTGCTGCATCGGCAGCGCGACCGGTTCGCTGGCGCGGACGACAGCGAAGACAGCGACGCCGATGCGCACGTCATCGATGCCTGCGATGCGCTGCTGGCGAGCCATGAGGGCAGTACCGACACCGTCGTGCTCCGGTGCGTCAACCAGGCGATGCGCGTGAAGGCGGACCTGTTGCGCGATCGCGATGCTGATGGTGATGGCAGGTTTGGCGGCGCGCGCGCGGCGGACGCCTTGAGCGACCGGCAATGGGCGCTGTACGCCGACCATCCCGACGCACAGATCCAGCGTGAGGTCGTGCTGGCGATGCTCGACAAGCTGTCGTCGCTGCGGGACGCCGAGCAGCGGCTGGCCGGGTGTCGGTTGCTGCTCGCACGCTTCGGCAACTCGTCATCCGACCTGCTGCAGGCGGCCATTGCGCGCACGCGCCTGCTCGAGGCCCGAGCCTTGCGCATCCTCGAGCGTGAGGACGAGGCGCTTGCGGCGCTCGATGGGCTGTCCGAATTTCTTCACACGCCCGACAACGCGCCGGACGGCCTGCGCGAAACAATCGCGCGTGCGATGGACCTGCGGGCCGATATCTGGAACGAGCGCGCGCCCGAAGCCCATCCACGCCAGGGCGGCCGCGACGACGACGGCGCCCCGATCGAAGTCGCGGTGACCGAAGCCGAAGAGCGCTATGCCGAAGCCGTCGAAGCGCTCCGCGCACGCTTCTCGGCGGACCCGTTGCCGCACGTTCGCGCCATCGCGGCGAACGCGCTGTACACGCTCGCGGTGAACTGGCGCGAGCGCTTGCACTTTGCGCAGGCGGCCGATACCTATGCCGCTTACCTGCGAACCTTCGCCGCCGACACGAGCCCGTCGATCGAGCCCCTCACCGCGATGGCCTGGCTCAACCAGGGCTACGTGTTGATGATGCTCATGGACCGCGAAGCCGACGCATTGATCGCTTACGACGCCCTCATTGCACGCTTCGCCAACGCCACCAGCGCCGCCATGCGCGACACGCTGGCCAAGGCCGCGGCCAGCCGCCTCACCTGCCTGAACCGGCTTCAGCGCCAGGGCGTGGCGGTCGACTACGGTGCGCAGTACGAAGACCTTTCGCTGGCGCAGCGCGACGCGATCAGCGCGACCGTCGAGCGTGGCCGCGTGCTGGCGGTGGCGGGCAAGCACCGTGAAGCCATCGCCTGCTACGACGAGGTGCTGGCGGTGCATGTCGAATCGCTGCATCCCGAACTGCGCCGCCAATGCCTCGACGCGATGGTCCGAAAGGGCTACAGCCTGGGGCAGCTGGCACAGCGCGAGGCCGCGCTGGCAGTGAACGACGAGATCATCGCGCGCTATGGCGACGAGCTCTCGACCACGGTGGAGAAGGACGTGGCGCTCGCCATGTCGAACCGCGCCGTGCAGCTCGACAGGCTGGGCCGGCACGACGAGGAAGTGCAGACCTACGACCGCATCATTGCGCGATGGCACGGCTCCAGCGTGGCCTACCTGCGCCAGCGGGTCGCCAGCGCACGCTACTGCAAGGCCATCACGATCGCGGACACCGATCTCGAAGGCGCGCTGTCGCTGTATGAAGAAGTCATGCGCACCAGCCTGCACGCACCCGAGGCCGCGATCCGGCTCGAAGCTGCCAAGTCGGCCGTCAACCGAAGCATCCGGCTGCGCCGCGCCGGCCGTTACGACGAAGCCGTGGCTTGCGCCGACGCGTTGTTGCAGGCTTGCGGTGCGGAGACCGATGCCGACATCGCCGGGCAGGTCGTCAAGGTACGCATCGGCCTGGCGCGGGCCTATGGCGAGTCGGGACAGACTGCGCTGCAGATCGAGACGCTCGAGTCGCTGTTGGCCTTGCCCGGCGCCGCATTGACCGACACGCAGCGCACCGAGTTGTTGGCGGAACACCGCCAGGCCAAGCCCGCAGCGACGACGATCGTCAAGGCCGCGCAGGCGCTCGGCAGCTGGTTCGGCAGGCGCAAATAGCCAAGGGACCGACGATGCCGGCATCGCGCCCGGCCCGGGCGCGCAACCTCAGCGGCACGCGAGCTTGTGGGCTGCCAGAAGCAGCGTCAATGCGGTCAACTGAACACCGAGAAAGCCGGCCAGCACGATCATGATTCCATCCCCTTCACGCGGCACATGCCGCAGGACAGTTTTTAGGCCCGCGGCGTGAACGCCGGCTGTCCGGTCTGTAAAGATCCTCGCGTGCCAATCCGGTGACTGCGAATCGCTCGCAGCGGATGCCCGCATTCAGGGTCTCCTGATCGCCCGGACCACCGTCACCGCCACGCTGACGGTGGTCACGAGGAACAGTGCGATGAACGCCGTGGCGAGCACGAGCGCCAGGTCGTCTTCGGTGGGGATGAAGTTGAGGAGCACGAAGAGCACCAACAGCGTGGCTCCGAGGTAGGCATTGGCTTTCCAGGTCATGGCCTCGGAATGGTAGGCGCCGAGGCGCCGTCGGCGCATCCCGCGAATGGGGTATGTGCCGAGCCGTCGGTTTGTCCGTTTGGCTAATCGAACGTCTATGGCGTCGCATGCCCGAAGCCCATAGCGTTCGTCATCTTCCAAGGAATCGACATGAACGCCCTCCTGATGTCCGCAGGCTCTTTCCCTCTGCTCGCCGACGACGCGTCGCGTCGCCATGCCGACGCCGGGCATCAGATCGTGCGGGCACTGATGTCCGCTTGCGGCGCTCGCCCGACGGACGCCCAGCGGCATGCCGGGCTGTCCAGGCCGATGGTGAAGATCGAGATCACGCTTCCCGGTGACCTCGCCAGTCTGCTGGCCAGCCTGACCATCCACACCTGGGAAAACGGGAGGACCGCCATCGGGTTCAGCGCCGATGCAGGCGCGGGCGCAGGTGCAATGACTGCATACCGAGCGGTGCCGGCCCAGACGCCCGCGGGACGCCACTTCGAACTGCGCTGCGAGCAGGCGCCGCACGACATGACGCCGGAGCGCTTCTGCGAGGCTTTCGACATCACGCACGCCGAGGCGCGCGTTCTCGCGGCGCTGGTCGCGGGCGAGCAGCCCAAGCGCTATGCGCTGCGCCGCAGCTTGTCGATCCACACGGTGCGCACGCAGATCTGCTCATTGAAGACGAAGATGGGCTGCCGCCGGCAGATCGACCTCGTACGGAAGGTGTTCGCGCTCGAACATCGTGCAGCAGGCGGTAGGGACGGCATCGGCGGCATCGGCTTTTCTCAGTAGGAACTAAGCCTTGGTTTATGCGGCCGCCCCAAGGCTCCGCCTATCATTGCCTGAATTTTTTCGGGTCTTCCAGAGCTCCCATGCACGTTCTCATCGTCGATGACCATCCCCTGTTCCGGCAGGGTCTGCGGGCGCTCCTGTCGGCACTCGACCCCAGCATCGAAGCGGCGGATGTCAGCGCGGTGCCGGATGTCCGGGAACTGCATGCGGCCGGCTACCAGCCCGAGCTGGTGCTGCTGGACATGAATCTGCCCGGCATCAGCAAGCTGGAGGCCCTGCACGACGTCAAGTCGCTGTTCGAATCCGCCTGCGTCGTCGTGGTGTCGGCAGACGAAGATCCGGTGCTGATCCGCAGCGTGATCGAAGCCGGCGCCGCCGGCTACATACCGAAGACGACGGACGCGGGCATCACCATCCAGGCCCTGCGGCTGGTGCTGTCCAACGGCATCTACCTGCCGGCGATCGCGTTGGACAGCCTGGCCGACACGCCGTTTCCGGAGACCCGCGAGACCGGCGATGCCGACGCGTTCAGCCCTCGCCAGCGCGCGGTGCTGCGCTGCCTCCTGCAAGGCAAGGCGAACAAGGTCATCGCGCGCGAGCTGGACATGGCCGAAGGCACGGTCAAGGCACACCTCTGGGCGGTGTACCAGGCGCTGGGCGTCAACTCGCGCACCCAGGCCATGTACCGCGCCCATGAACTCGGACTGTTCACGCAAGTCTCGCCGTGAACACGCCAGCCGTTCCCCGCGCGGCACCGGCGCCCGAGCCAGAACAGAGAGAGCACGTCCTCGAAGACGAGTTGCTGCGGCTGCTCGCGAAGCAGGGCCGGCGCGTCCCGCTGGCCGTGTTGCTGACGGCGGCGTTGCTGGCCTTCATGGCGGCCGGGCGCCTGGCCTACCCGTGGGTCGCGTGGCTCTGGCTCGCGCTCGTCGGCTGCATCCTGGTCACGCGCTGGCGCGTTCTGGGCGGGCTGTATGACGACCGCCGGCTGGCGCGCGCGCAGAAGCTGAAGATCGCAATCTGGCTGAGTGCGATCAACGGCGTGGTGCACGGCGCGTCGGTGATCTTCCTGCCGTCGCTGGACGGCATCGAGAAAGCGTTCCTGTCGATCCTGCTGCTCGGGCTGTGTGCGGGCGCCGTGGCCACGACCGCGGGCTACCGGCCGGTGTTCCTGGCCTATGTCATCCCCACGCTGGGACCCTTGTCGGTCGCCTGGGCCGTGGGCGACAACAACGAGACGCATCGGTGGACCGGTGTCTCGACGGCCGTGTTGATCGTGATCTTCAGCGGCTTGCTGATTGCGCTCGCCCGCGACACCTTCCGCCTGTTCAAGGAGTCGTTCGACATCCGGCAGCAGCATGTGGCGCTGAATCTGCAACTGAGCGCTGCGCTGGACGATGCCGAGGCCGCCAATCGCGCGAAGACGCGCTTCCTGGCCGCCGCCAGCCACGACTTGCGGCAGCCGATGCACACGCTCACGCTCTTCGGTGCGGCGCTGACCATGCGCACGCTCGACGAAGCCAGTCGCCAGATCGCCCAGCACATGAGCACCGCGTTGCAGGCACTCGGCGCGCAGCTCGATGCGTTGCTCGATGTGTCCAAGCTGGACGCGGGCGTGGTGCCGGTGCGGCCGGGGCGCTTCTCGCTCGTCACCTTCCTGCAGCGCATCGATAACGAATGCCGTCCGCGCGCCGAAAGCCGGCGGTTGTCGCTGCGCATCGAGTGCCCGACCGACGCGATGACCGAGACCGATGAGTTGCTGCTCGGGCGCATCGTGCGCAACCTGGTCGACAACGCCATCAAGTACACGCCGCGTGGTGGCGTGCACGTCATCGTCAAGCCGGGCGTGGCGCCGTCCGGCTGGACGCTGTGCATCCGTGACACGGGCATCGGCATCCCGGAGTCGGAGCACGCCAAGGTGTTCGAGGAGTTCTACCAGGTCGGCAATCCGGAGCGCGACCGCTCGGAAGGCCTGGGGCTGGGCCTGTCGATCGTGAAGCGCCTGACGCGCCTGTTGCAGCTCGAGCTGCGCATGCGCTCGGCGATGGGGGAGGGCACCGAATTCAGCCTCGACTTGCCGGTCGCGGTGCATGTGCCGGTCGTGCCGAAGCGGCCCGCCGCCGTGGTGGGCAGCACATCGCTGGCCGGCGTGCGCGTGCTCGTGCTCGACGACGAGGAAGCCGTGCGGCGCGGCATGCAGTCGCTGCTGCTGGCGCTGGGCGCCGACGTCGGGCTCGCCGGCAGCATTGCAGAAGCCGTGGCGCTGGCCGGCGCAGCGCCGCCTGACATCGTGCTCGCCGACCTGCGCTTGCGGGGAGGCGAAGACGGCGTCAAGGCGCTGCACGAATTGAGGCTGCGCCATCCCGGCCTTCGCGCGCTCTTCGTCAGCGGCGACATCGAGCCGGGTCGCTTGCAGCAGGCCCACGCGGCGGGCGTGCGCATCCTCCACAAGCCCGTCGCAGTCGACATCCTTTGCGGTGCGATCCAGGAAGAAATTCGAAATGGAGCACACGATGACGACGCGCGGAAAAAAGGTCCCGGCACAGGATGATCTTTCGTGGGATGCCGAGCGTGCGACGCGCTGGCTGTCGCGCGGTCTCGAAGAACTGATCCTCGAGCGCGCGGCGCAGCGGCTGCTCGCCGAGCCGGCCATCGAGCCGGCTGAACCCGCCGAACCGGTCGCCGATTTCAGCGTGGTCATCGTCGGCAGCGGCTACGGCGGCGCGGTGGCTGCCGCCGAGCTGTCCGCCTTGCGCGGCGCCGACAAGACCGTCTGCGTGCTGGAGCGCGGGCGCGAGTACCTGCAGGGCAGCTTTCCGACGCGCATGGCGGACCTGGCCGCGCACGTACGGTTTGCGGGTGGTGATGCGGCGACGCCCAAGGGCTATCGCGAAGGCCTGTTCGACGTGCGTATCGGCACCGACGTGAGCGCGGTGGTCGCCAACGGCGTGGGCGGCGGCTCGCTCATCAACGCCGGCGTGATGCTGATGCCCACGCCCGACGTCTTCACCGATCCGGCCTGGCCGAAGGCTTTGCGCCAGCAGCCGGCGCGCGACCAGCTGGACCGTTGCAGCGCCGAACTGACGGCCCGGCTCGGTGCCACGCACACGGTGGCGAGCGACGGTGTTCGCGACCCCACGCCGCACAAATACGACGTGCTCGGCCAGCTCGCGCCAGAGCGCTTCGGCGCGGTGCCGATCACCGTCGCACTGGCCGACGGCACGCAGACCAGCGCCGGTGTGCCGATGGACACCTGCGTTCGTTGCGGTGACTGCGCGACCGGCTGCAACCACAACGCCAAGCTGTCGCTCGACGTGACCTTGCTCGCCGAAGCCGTCCGCAACGGCGCGCAGATATTCGCTGGTGCCACGGTGCTGCGCATCGAGAAGCTGCTGCGGAAAGACGGCACACCGCTGTGGAACCTGCACCTGGTGCACACCGACGAGAACCTGCGCCGCCGGCAGGGCGTGCCTTTCGTGTTGCGGGCCGAGCGCGTGGTGTTGGCGGCCGGCACGCTCGGGTCGACCGAGATACTGATGCGTTCCGAAAACGAAACGCTCCGCTTCTCGCCCCGGCTCGGCCACCGCTTCTCGGCCAACGGCGACATGATCGCGGCTGCGTACGACACGCAGGTCGATGCCGTCGATTGCGTCGGCGACGAGACGGTGGAACCGGCGAGCGTGCCGCCGGCCGATCGGGTGGGGCCGACCATCACCGGCCTGATCGACCTGCGTGGCGACAAGGGCGACGGCGTGGCGATCCAGGACCTCGGGGTGCCCGGCGCCTTGCGCAGGTTGTTCGAAGAGGTGGTCACGACCTCGGCCGCGCTGCACCTGCTGGGCGAGAGCGACGAACGTCTGCACGGGCCCGGCGATGCGCTCGCGAACGACCCCTGCGCGATCGATGCCGATCGTGTGCGCAAGTCGCTGCTGGTGGTCATGATGAGCCGCGACCCGGCCGATGGCCTGTTGACGATGAACCGCGACGACACCTCCCCGGAGGCCGGCGACGGTGCCCTGTCGATCCATTGGCCGCGGCTGCGCGACCACCCACCGTTTCTTGCGCAGCACGTCGCGCTGCAGGACATGCTGGACCGGTCGCCGGTCAAGGGCCGTGTGCTGCCGAACCCGATCTGGCGACCGTTGCCCGCCAAGCTCGACTACCTGTTCGAAGGCGCGACGGGCCCGCTGTTGACGGTGCATCCGCTGGGCGGGTGTCCGATGGGCGATACCGCGATGTCGGGCGTGGTGGACGCGACCTGCCGCGTGTTCGATCCCGCTGCACCAGCGGTGTCGGACGATGAAGAACAGCCGGTTCATGACGGGCTGGTCGTGCTCGACGGTTCGGTCATTCCGACCTCGCTCGGCATCAATCCGGCGCTGACCATCGCCAGCGTCGCGCTGCGCGCCGTGCGAGCGCTGTGCGTTGGCTGGGGTTTCACGCAGCCCTGCGAGCAGACGCCGTTGCCGCCGCGGCCCGTGTTCCGCATGCCGCCGGCAAGAGAGAAGCCGGAGCCCACGCGGGTCGAGGTGCTCGAGCGGCTGTCGGGCCCGCTGCGCCTCGCGGGCCGGGCCGACCCGGTGCATGCGGAGCTGACGATGCACTTCGAGCCGATCGCGCTTCGCGAGCTGATGGTGCCGGGCACGCGGCTCGCGCTGTCGGCAGCGCGCGGCAAGCTCCGCATTTTTTCCACGCCGCCGGGCGTGCGCGAAGAGAAGACGGACGACGACCCGACGGTGCTGCTCGTCGCCGACGTGTCGGGGTCGCTGCGCGTGTTCCATCAGGAGGCGTCCACGCCGTTGCAGCGGCGGCTGCGCAGCCTGTCGGCGTGGGTGCGCAACCGCGGTGTGCGCGACACGGTTCAGTGGGTGCAGGACCGCTGGCTGAATGGCGCGTCGGCCGCGAACGGATCGCTGCCATTCAAATACGAGGTGAAGGGCCGGGTGCGCAGCGCCTGGCAGCTGGGCTCGCGCGCTGGTGCGGTCCGGCTGATGGACTACGAGTTGACGGTCGGCGACGCCGTGCCCAGATCGTGCGACGCCGGTAGCGCGTCGCTCGCGAAGCAGTTCCAGGGGCAGCCCATCCGCGGCGAGAAGCGCCTGACCTATTCGCGCAAGGCGAACCCATGGCGTCAGTTGATGGAAGTGAAGCTCAGCGTCTTCCCGGGGCTGGCAGCCGATACAGCCGGCCGGGCCGGCGCGGTGCTTCGGCTGGACCCGGCGTATCTCGCGAACCAGGGCATGCCGCTGCTGCGGATCGTCCGGCAGCAGGACCAGCCGAGTGCGCTGGTCGACATGGCGTCGCTCGGGCTGTACGTGCTGCGCATCCTGCTGCACGTGCACGTCTGGAGCTTTCGTGCGCCGGACAAACCGTTGCCGCGCGAGATCCGGCGCCTGCCGGGATCGGTCAAGGGACTGCCGTCACCGGTCGTGGTCGAGCTGCCCGTCGCCGCGATGCAGGACGGCCGGCCGGTCATGGTGCGGCTCACGCACTACCCCTTCGGCGAGGCGCAACGGACGGCGACGCTGAAAAAAATCCCGGACGTCCGGGCCGCGGTGGAGACACCCGTGCTGCTGATCCACGGCTACAGCGCGAGCGGCACCACCTTCGCGCACCATGCAGTGCAGCCGAACCTGGCCGGCGCGCTGTGGGATGCGGGCCGCGACGTGTGGATCATCGACATGCGCACCAGCGCCGGCATGCCGCATGCGCAGCATCCGTGGCGCTTCGAGGAGGTCGCCCGTGCCGACATTCCCGTGGCCATCGGCCATGTGTTGGCGAGCACCGGCAAGGCAAAGATCGACGTCTTCGCGCATTGCATGGGCTCCGCGATGCTGGGCATGGCGCTGCTCGGGCCGAAGCATGCCGAAGAGAGCTTCTGGCCGCTGCGTGAAGGTCTGCACGCGAAGATCCGCAGCCTGGTCATCTCGCAGGTGCCGCCGGCCATGATCTTCACGCCGGACAACGTGTTCCGCGCTTACGTGATGCGCTACGTGAGCCATTTCCTGGCGCTCGACGGCTTTCAGTTTCGGGTGTCCGAGTCGCCGGGACTGGCGGAGCAACTGGCCGATCGGCTGCTGGCCACGCTGCCCTACCCGGAGTCCGAATTCGACCGCGAGAACCCGCTGTGGCCACCATGGCGCCGCACGCCCTGGGTGGCCACGCGGCATCGCATGGACGCGCTGTACGGGCGGGACTTCAGCGTGAACAACGTATCGGACGAGATGCTCGCGCACATCGACGATCACTTCGGTCCGCTCAGCCTGCAGACGGTGTCGCAGGTGATCCACTTCGCGCGCTTCCGCTCGATCGCCGACCGCCAGGGCTTCAACGAATTCGTCAGCCCGAACAACCTGCGGGAGAACTACGACTTCCCGGTGATGTGCGTGCATGGCGAGGACAACGGGCTGGTGTCCGTCGAGACGCTCGACCACTTCAAGCGCGTCATGGCGCAGGCCGGAAGACCGGTGCGCCTCGAGCCGATCGCGGGTTTCGGCCACCAGGACTGCCTGATCGGCACCGGCGCGCGGCCGGTGTTCGACAAGGTCATCCGGTTCTTCGACAGCGTGGCCAGGTTGCCCGCGCTGGCGAACGAGTCGCCGTCCGCCGACGAGATGCCGCCGGCGGTCTATGCCTGCCAGGTGCCGACCCTCGGCCTGCGGCTGGACATCACGGGCACGGCAGGCCCCACGGTGCGGCTGGCCGTGGGCGACGACGGCGGTCGCGGCAGGCCGCTCTTCGGTGCGTTCATGCCGGTCGCATGGGTGAACGGGCGCCTTCAGTTGGCGGGTCTGGACGGCACTTTCCCGCCGACGGGCGACGCCCTGCGTTCGGTGGCCATGGTGCTGAAGCCAATGAAGGCAGACGAGGACGACAACACGCACTTGCCCTTCGCCTTCAAGCGGCCGGTGCTGCCGGACGCGGCCGAAGGCTTGCTCGTGATGCTGATCTACGGGCAGTCCCCGTTGATCGGCGCAGCCAGCCCACTGCGCCATGACAAGCTGGCGCACATCGCGCCCGTCGCGGAAGCCGTCGACCTGGAGCCCGAGATGATCGATGCCTTGCTGGCTGCCTGGAAGCGCAGTTCCGACGCCACGCTCGAATCGGGCGTGCTGCGGTTGCCTGATGCGTCGCTCGTCGGCGCGTCCGCGCCCGATGGGCCAAGCCCCGCCGGGGACCGGTGCTTCGTCCTGGCAAGCTGCCAGTACCCCGGTGGCATCCTGGACCGCACGCCGCCCGGCATGCCGCGCGATGCCCAACCCGGCCCGTCCGACGCGTCGTACCTTCGGCTCCGGGACCGGCTCGACGCCAACGCGAAGAATGCGGCGACTGCATCGCCGGTGCCTTCCTTCCTGGTGCTGGCCGGCGACCAGGTCTATGTGGATGCCACCGCCGGGCTGTTCGATGCCAGGGGGTTGGACGACCAGTTTCGCGTTCCCTACGAAAGTTTTCTCGGTGCCCGCGGACCGCGCGCGGTGCTCGGGCGGCTGCCTGCCTACATGCTCATGGACGACCACGAGATCGTGGACAACTGGGAGGCCGACCCTGCGGGCGCCTCGCTGCGCAAGCCGTCGAGCAACGACGCGCTGCGACAACGCGGCGTGGCCGAATTTCGCAAGTACCAGCGACGCTGGGACTTTCCGTCCGCGGACACCGATGCGCTGTTCAGCCGGGCCGAGCTCGACGGCCTGGCGTTCTTTTTCGCGGACAGCCGTCTCGAGCGTGCGCCGAGGCTGGTGGCCGATGCCCTGCGCGCCGACATCATGGGCGAGCCGCAGGCGCGGGCCATCGATGCCTGGCTGGCGCAACCGTCGCGCGGCGGTCCGCGCTTCTTCGTGTCGAGCGCGATGGTGCTGCCCCGGCTGCTCGACAGCCGATCGATGGGCAGAGCCGTCGGCTTTCGCTCCGATGCCTGGGACGGCTATCCGGTCGCACTGCACCGGCTCCTTGCCGGTGTGTTCGAGCGCGGCACCAGCGACGTCGTCTTCCTGTCCGGCGACGCCCATCTCGGCAATGTCACGCGCATCGTGCTGACCCGCGACGACAGCGACCTGCAGGTGGTCGCGCACTCCGTGCACTGCCCGGCGCTGTACGCGCCCTATCCCTTCGCCAATGCCGTGCCCGACAACTTCGCGCGCGTCGACGCATTCGCCTTCGAGGCCGCCGACGCGGGGGGTGTGACGCGTC
>JAZKDL010000236.1:801-6689 GCA_040387575.1 Pseudomonadota bacterium | reverse complement strand
CGCGTCGCTATCGGTGTTCGGTCGAGAGCTGGTTTCCGGCGCCTGGTGACGGCTTTGCGCTGTTTCGTGTCGACAAGGCGGACAGCGGCTGGGCGGTGTCCGTCGAGTTCGACCGTGCGCCCGGTCCGGCCGGGGTGTCGAACAGCATCAGGCGCTTCGTCGTGCCCTGACTCGGGGCTCGGCGGCTCGGAGACTCGGAGACTCGGGAGGGGCGATGTCGCCCGAAGCGCGGGCCAGGGGCAACCAGCGACCGGCCGCTCAGCCGCCGGCTTCCGGCGCCGGCCGCGCGGAAGACCGGGCGTTGAAGTTCATCTCGCAGAAATAGGCCGCCTTGCGCAGCATCGAGCCGTTCAGCGCTTCGGCCAGGGGCGCGTCGCGATCGAGGTAGGCATCCGCGACGCGCAGCCTGTCCAGCGCCAGGACCTTCAACTGCTCGCGGCTCATCAGGCCCAGCCGGCGAAACCAGTTGATCTTCCACTTCAGCGAGTCGAGCACGCCCAGCACGACGTCGTTGCCGCACAGGCGGCTTTCGGCGAGCAGGTAGTCCTCGATGTCCTGCACGTGGACGTCGGTCTCGCTCGCGTCGCCCTGTTCGACCAATGCGAGCGCACGGGCGCGGAGGTCCTGCAGGCTCGGTTCGGAGGCCGTTTCCACGATCGCGCGTGCGATGTAGGCATGCAGTGCACTGCGCAGCGCATAGAGATCGCGGATGGCCTTGACCGACACCGGCGCAACGCGCGGGCGCCGACGGGCCGACATCGTGATCAGCCCGTACTGGTTCAGGATGAGCAAGGCTTCGCGCACCGGCGTGCGGCTGGTGCCGAAGCGCGCGGCCAGCTCGACCGAGTTGATCGGCGCGCCGGGCGCGACCTCGCCCCGGACGATGCTGTCGCGGACCGATTCGAAGATCTTGACGACGGTGTTGTCGTCGCTGGGAAGGGCATCCGCAGGCGCGGTCGCAGGGGTGTGGGAGGCGGGCACGCCGCCATTGTGCTGGAACCGGCGCGGCATCCGGCATCGTGCGCGCGACGGTAGAAGTGTCGACACTAATAAGTGGATGTACCTATTCAATGAGAATATCGGGCGAATAATATTAAAAGTGTCCACACTTCATGTGAAGAAGCAGATCGTGCAGGACACCACATCCAGAAAAACCAGGAGACATCCCGTGCCCCATTCCTCTCGTCTTACCCGGCGTGCCACGATCCTGTGGGCCACCGCCGCCATGGCCGGCCTGGCCCATGCGCAGTCGCCGTCGGGGCGCCCGATACGCATCGTGGTGCCGGGCCCGGCCGGCTCCGCCATGGACGCGCTGGGCCGGTCCATCTCGGCGCCGTTCGGCCAACTGACCGGGCACCCCGTGCTCATCGACAACCTGCCCGGCGCAGGCGGCACGCTGGCGACGGCGCAGGTCGCGCGGGCGGCGCCGGACGGGCTGACGCTGGAGATCGTCTCGTCGAATCACGTGGTCAACCCGAGCATCTTCAAGACGCTGCCCTACGACACGCTCAACGACTTCACGCCGATCGCCGTGATCGGCGTGGTGCCGATCGTGCTGGTCGTGTCGCCGTCGCTCGCCGCCCGCAACGTGCCGGAGCTGATCGCGCTGGCCAAGAGCAAGCCGGGTGAACTCAACTACGGCTCGCTGGGCATCGGCACGGCGCTGCACCTGGCGGGCGAACTGTTCGGCAGCGAGGCCGGTGTCGACATCCGGCACGTGCCGTACAAGGATGCCGGCGGGCTCACCACCGACCTGGTGAGCGGCCAGGTCCAGATGGCCTACCTGGCGCTGCCGTCGGTGTCGCAGTTGATCAAGGCCGGCAAGATCCGCGCGCTCGGCGTGACCACCGTGCAGCGTTCGGCCGCGATTCCCGACGTGCCCGCACTGGCGGAAACGCTGCCCAGGTACGCGCTGGACGCCTGGATCGCGCTGATCGGACCGAAGGGCATGGCACCTGCGGTGGTGCAGAAGTACTTCACCGATCTGAAGGCCTCGATGGACGATCCGACCGTCAAGGACGCCCTGGCCGCGCAAGGCCTGGTACCGACCCTGAAGGCGCCGGCCGATGCGCGGGCCTACTTCGTCAGCGAGATGGAAAAGAACGCCGCGCTCGTCAAGCGCTCCGGCGCGACGCCGCAGTGAAGCGGCCGCCCTTCCTCATGGCGCAGGCGACCGGGGACTTTGCCTTCCGCGCCGCGCGCATCGACCGGCGCTTTTCGTACGGGCTCCATGTGCCGTCGAGCTTTC
The DNA here is from genome assembly GCA_040387575.1 of Pseudomonadota bacterium. Taxonomy (GTDB): domain Bacteria; phylum Pseudomonadota; class Gammaproteobacteria; order Burkholderiales; family Burkholderiaceae_C; genus Variovorax. The sequence goes on along the minus strand of JAZKDL010000236.1, from coordinate 4,441 downwards.
GGCGCGAGCGGGCGGAGAGCTTCCGGATCCTCGTCGCGGTCCATGGCTCGGAGCGCGCGCCCGAAGCCGCGCGCGAAGGTTTCGCGGACCTTGCCGAGGAATGCGGCTACCTGGTGCTGGCGCCGCTGTTCCCGATGGCCGTCACCGACGACGAAGAGGCGCACAACTACATCTTCCTGAAGTACCGCGACATCCGCTACGACCTGGTCCTGCTGTCGATGATCGACGAGGTGGCCGCGGCGTGGGGCGTGCCGTCGCGCGAGGTTTCGCTGGCGGGGTTCTCGGGTGGCGGGCAGTTCGCACACCGCTTCATGTACCTGCATGGGGCGCGGCTGGCGGCCGTGTCGGTCGGTGCGCCCGGCATCGTCAATACGCTGGACGACCAGGTCGACTGGTTCGTCGGCGTACGCGACGTGAAGTCCCGCTTCGGATGCGACGTGGACCGGGCCGCGCTGCGCGGGCTGCCGGTCCAGGTGGTGGTCGGTGCCGAAGACGTCGGCGCCGACGTGCTGATGGCGCCGGGCAGTCCGCTCTACATGGACGGCGTCAACGCGAGCGGCGCCACACGCGTCGAGCGCGCACGGACGCTGCACCGCGTGCTGCTCGACGCAGGCGCGGATTGCCGCTTCGACCTCGTGCCTGGTGCGGGGCACCAGGCGCAGCAGGTGCAGTTGGCGGTGGACGCGTTTTTTCGAAGGCTGCGCTCGCTGGCGCGCTGAGCGGCGCGCTCCCACAGGCGCGATATCGCGCAAGCGACGATCTCCTCCACCGGTTGGCGATATGGTTCGAGCCGACGCCACGGCAAGACCCAGAAGGAGACAAGACATGCAGCTTTCCATCGACGACGCGTTCGGCACCATCGGCCAGCGCGTGCGGCAGCACGCCCGGGAGGCGCCCGATCGCGTGGCGCTCCATGACATCGGCGACGCGACCCGCATCACCTACCAGGAACTCGACCGGCGCATGGACCGCGTCGCCGCCGCGCTGCAGGCCGAAGGGCTGGCGGTCGGCGACCGCATCGCCATCTGCGGCAAGGCGTCGATCGACTATGCCGTGGTGTTCCTGGGCGCATTGCGCGCCGGTGTGGTGGTGGCGCCGCTCGCACCGAGTTCATCGTCGGAGACGCTCGCGCGCATGCTGTCCGACGCCGGCGCGCGCCTCTTCTTCGTCGACGACAGCGTGAAGGCGCTGATCGACGCCATGCCGGCGGGTTCGCCGCCCCGCATCGCGCTGGACGGCGGCGCTACCGGGCAGCCGCTGTCGGCATGGCTGGACCGCACCGCCGTGCCACCCGCGCAGGCCGCGATCGAGCCGGCCTCCGCCTTCAACATCATCTATTCGTCGGGCACCACCGGCGAGCCCAAGGGCATCGTGCAGTCGCACGGCATGCGATGGGCCCACATCCAGCGCGGACGCTTCAGCGGCTACGGCGGCGACAGCGTCACGGTGCTGTCGACACCGCTCTACTCCAACACCACCCTGGTGCTGTTCTTCCCGACGCTGGCTTTCGGCGGCACGGTGGCACTGCTGCACAAGTTCAGCGTGCCGGTCTATCTGGCGGCCTGCGAATCGCTGCGCGCGACCCACACGATGCTGGTGCCGGTGCAGTACCAGCGGCTGATGGCCAGCGACATCTTCGACCGGCATGACCTGTCGAGCTTCGTCAACAAGTTCTCGACCAGCGCGCCCTTTGCCGCGTCGCTCAAGGCCGACGTCCTGAAGCGCTGGCCGGGCGGGCTCATCGAGTACTACGGCATGACCGAAGGCGGCGGCACCTGCATCCTCGAAGCCCACGACCACCCGGACAAGCTCCACACCGTGGGCCAGCCGGCCAGCGGCAGCGACATCCGGCTGATCGACGACGAGGGCCGCGAAGTCGGCCCGGGAGAAATGGGCGAGGTGGTCGGCCATTCCGCGGGAATGATGACGGGCTACTTCGGGCAGCCCCAGAAGACGCGCGACGCCGAGTGGTTCGACCCGCAGGGCAAACGCTTCATCCGCACCGGCGACGTGGGCCGCTTCGACGCCGACGGCTTCCTGGTGTTGATGGACCGCAAGAAGGACATGATCATCTCGGGCGGCTTCAACATCTATCCGAGCGATATCGAAGACGTGCTGCACAAGCATCCCGCGGTGCTGGAGGCCGCGGTGGTCGCGCTGCCGTCCGAGGCCTGGGGCGAGTCGCCCGGCGCCTTCGCGGTCCTGCGCGCAGGCCATCGCGATACGACCGCGGAAGCCCTGCGCGAATGGGTCAACGAGCGGGTCGGCAAGACCCAGCGGCTGGTGTCGCTGCAACTCATCGACGAGCTGCCGCGCAGTGCGATCGGCAAGGTGCTCAAGCGCGAGCTGAGGGATGCGGCGGTGCTCGGCGGAGTTCGGCCGCTGACCGCCGTCACCCCGCGAAGCGCCTCCGGTACTCCACCAGGCTGACGCCCAGTCGGCGGCTGAATGCGCGGCGGAAGCCGTCGACATTGGCATAGCCCACGGCGTCGGCCAGCCGCTTGGCCGGCGCATCGGAATCCTCGGCCAGCCGGCGGGCGGCGTCGATCCTTGCGTTCTCGACGAACTCCGCCGGCGTCGTGCCGGTCTCGCTGCGGAAGATCCGGGCAAAGCTTCTTTCGCTCATGCCGGCATGTGACGCCAGAACGGGCACCGACAGGTCGCTCCTGAGGTGCGCGAGCACATGCTCCTGCACTTCCCGCATGCTGCTGCGCTCGGCCGTCTGCGCGGCCAGATGGGCGCTGAACTGGCTCTGCCCGCCCGGGCGCTTGAGGAACATCACGAGCTGGCGCGCCACGCGCAGGGCCAGGTCGCGGCCGTGGTCCTCTTCCACCATGGCGAGCGCGAGGTCCATGCCGGCGGTGACGCCGGCGGACGTGAACAGCTTTCCTTCCTTGACGTAGTTGGCATCGGCCTCGACGCAGGCGTTGGGGTACGCCGCGGCGAGCCGCGCCGTGGAATTCCAGTGCGTCGCCACCCGCTTGCCGTCGAGCAGCCCCGAGGCCGCCAGCACGAAGGCGCCGGTGCACACCGAGCCGTAGCGCCGCACGGTCTGCGCTTGGAAGCGCAGCCATTCCTGCAGCGGCGTGTCGCTCGCCATGTCGTCGATCTCGGGGCTGCCCGCGACGAGCAAGGTGTCGATCGGGCCGCGATGCGTCGCCACCGTGTCGTCGACGGCCAGGCGCAGCCCGCCGCTGCTCGCCAGCAGGCCTTCCGTGGTGCCGATCACCCGCACCTCGTAGGCGTCGGGCTGGCCGAGCTGGCGTGACGCCTCGGCGAAAACGTCAGCCGGCCCGGCGACGTCGAGCAGCTGGAAACGAGGAAAGGCAAGGATGGCGATGCGCATGGCCGACGAGCTTCGATGATTGGCAGGAAACGTCGTGTACGGACGAGGACGGCTGAAGCAGTCTGGCAGAAACTAGCTGCTCATGCAAATTCAGCCAAGGAGGCCACCGTGTCAAGCCAGCCTGCAAGTACGTTCCAACCCGTCTCTTTCCGTTCCAGCCAGGCGTCGATCCGCAACCTGCCCGTCAACCTGTTCGCGTCGGTCATGGGCCTGTCGGGGCTGGCGCTCGCCTGGCGCGTGGCGCACGGCAGCCTGGGTGCGCCGGCCTTCGTCGGCGAGGCCATCGGTGCGCTG
>JAZKDL010000236.1:0-791 GCA_040387575.1 Pseudomonadota bacterium | reverse complement strand
TGCGCTGGCCCTGGGCGTCTTCCTGCTGCTCGCGTTCGGCTATCTGGTGAAGCTCGTGAAGCATCCGCAGGCGGTGCATGCGGAATTCCATCACCCGATCGCAGGCAACTTCTTCGGCACGATCGTCATCTCGCTGCTCCTGCTGTCGGCGGTGATCGGGCCCTACAGCGCACCGGCGGCGCACGCCATCTGGACCGTCGGCGTGCTGGCGACCTTCGCGCTGGGCTACGTTGTGGTCGCCCGGCTGCTCAAGGGGGCGGTGGACGCATCGCACGCCGTGCCGGCCTGGATCGTCCCGTGCGTGGCCACGCTCGACATACCCGTCACCGGCGCGGACATGCCAATGGCCTGGGCTGCGGAAATCAATCTGATGGCCGCCGCCGTCGGCACCATGCTGGCGCTCGTGCTGTTCGGAATGATCGTCGCGCGGCTGGTGCACCGCGACCCGCTCGCGCCGGCCATGACGCCGTCGCTGATGATCCTGCTGGCGCCGTTCGCGGTGGGCTTCCTGGCGTACGGCAACATCGTGGGCGGCATCGATCGCTTTGCCGCGCTGCTCTTCTATTTCGGGCTGTTCATGTTCGCCGTGGTCGCGCCGAAGGTGTTTCGCCCGAGCGTCAAGTTCTCGCCGGGATGGTGGGCGATCAGCTTTCCGATGGCCGCACTGACCAATGCGGCACTGAAGTACGCGGAGTTCCGCGCGAGCGCGCCGCTGTGGGTGGTCGCCATCGTGCTGCTGGGCGCGCTCAGCGTCGTGCTGGCCGTGCTCACGGTGCGGACCGTGCGCATCG
>JAZKDL010000235.1:0-2830 GCA_040387575.1 Pseudomonadota bacterium | reverse complement strand
CGCCGCGCGAGGCGGTGCAGACCATCCACCGCAGCGGCGAGCACATGCTGGGCCTGATCGACGGGCTGCTCGACCTGGCCCGCATCGAGGCCGGCCGCCTGCAGCTGGAGCCGATGCCGCTCGCGCTGCCCGACTTCCTGGAAGAAGTGGTCCGCATGATCCGGCCGCAGGCAGAAAGCAAGGGCCTGGCCTTCGTCTTCACCCACAGCGGCGCCCTGCCCGCCTGGGTGCAGGCCGATGCCAAGCGGCTGCGCCAGATCCTCATCAACCTGCTGACCAACGGCGTGCGCTTCACCGAAGCCGGCACCGTCACGCTGCATGTCGATGCGCGCCGCGAGGTGCTGCGCTTCGAGGTGATCGACACCGGCATCGGCGTGGCGCCGCAAGACCATCAGCGCATCTTCCTGCCCTTCGAGCGCGGCGCGGCCGGCCGGCGCCACGGCGAGCCCGGCACCGGGCTGGGCCTGACCATCACCGGTCTGCTCACATCGCTGATGGGCGGCGAGCTGAGCCTGGCCAGCACCTCGCCCCGCGGCAGCACCTTCAGCGTGCGGGTCTACCTGCGCGAGGTCGCCGACCCCGGCCCGCAGGCCGAACCGCAGCGCGCGATATCGGGCTACTTCGGCCCGCGCCGCACCCTGCTGGTGGTCGACGACCAGCCGGTGCAGCGGCAGATGCTGGCCGGCATGCTGATGCCGCTGGGCTTCGACGTGCGCGAAGCCGCCAGCGGCACCGAATGCCTCGACAGCCTGCGCGAGCACGTGCCGTCGGCGATCCTGCTGGACATCAGCATGGACGACATGGACGGCTGGGAAACCGCCATGCGGGTGCGCAAAGCGGGCTTCGAGGACGTGCCGATCCTCATCGTGTCGGCCAACGTGTTCGAGAACCAGACCGAGCGCCTGCGCGCGGCGCCCTGCCAGGCCTTCATCGGCAAGCCGGTGATCGAGTCGCAGCTGATCGCCACGCTGGAGCGGCACCTCGGGCTCGAATGGCTGCAGCACGCGCCGCCGCCCGCCACCTCGACCGCGCTCGCGCCGCACGGTGCGCTCGACCTGCCCGAAGACGCCCGCCAGGAGCTGATGCGGCTGGTGCAGGTCGGCCACGTGCGCGGGCTGCAGCAGGCGCTCGACCGGCTCGCCGCCGCCAGCCCCGAACTCGCCGCGACCTGCACGCACCTGCGCGGCATGCTCGCGCGCTTCGAACTCGACAGCTTCAAGAACGCGCTCATGGAGGACGAAGATGCACCCTGTTCCTGAACCCGACAGGCCGGTGGTGCTGGTCGTCGACGACGCGCCCAGCAGCCTCGGCATGCTGTGCGACACGCTGGAGGCCAGCGGCTACACGGTGCTGGTCGCCGCCGATGGCGAGGCCGCGCTGCAGCGGCTCGAGCTGGTCGTGCCCGACGCCATCCTGCTCGACGGGATGATGCCCGGCCTGTCGGGCTTCGAGACCTGCCGGCGCATCAAGGCCAACCCGGCGCTCGCGCACATACCGGTGCTGTTCATGACCGGCATGTCGGAGACCCAGGACGTGGTCGAAGGCTTTGCCTGCGGTGGCGTCGACTACGTCGTCAAGCCGATCCGCGCGCAGGAGGTGCTGGCCCGGCTGCACACGCATGCGCGCAACGCCCGCATCACGCGGATGGCGCGCGACGCGGTCGACGTGGCCGGCATGGGCACGGTGTTCGTCGACACACACGGCCGGCTCGCCTGGCGCTCGCCGCAGGCCGCGCTGTGGCTGCATGCGCTGGGCGAGCCGGCCTCGCCCGGCCACCTGCCGGCCGCACTCGAATCGGCGCTCGATTCCGCGATGGTCGGTGGCGGCAGCCTGATCGTCACCACCGCGGCCGGCACGCGCCTGTCGGTGCGCAACCTGGGCGCCGCCGCGCTGGGCGAGACCATGCTGCTGCTGGCGCTGCACCGCGAGGGCGCGAGCAGCCGATCGCGGCTGGCCGACGCCGCCCTCACACCGCGCGAGACCGAGGTGCTGTCGTGGCTCGCCAAGGGCAAGACCAATCGGGACATCGGCGAGATCCTCGGCATGAGCCCGCGCACGGTGAACAAGCACCTCGAGCACATCTTCGAGAAGCTGGGCGTCGAGACGCGCTCGGCGGCTGCGGCGCTGGCGACGGGGCATCTCGAGTAGGACGGCGCGGCGGTCCGTTGGCCGCCTCCGCACCCCCTCAACGCAGCGCCGACACCTGCTGCGGCGCCAACTGACGCAGCTGCTCCAGCAACCGATCGAGCACCACGTCGTACTCCGCGCGCCAGCAGTTGTCGGCAGCGCAGGACTGCTTGATGGTCTGCAGCCGGTCGATCACCTGCGCCAGCGCACCGCTTCGAACGTCCAGGAAGAGCGCGTCGACCGGGATCGAAACGCCGTCGATGCTGAGCTTGCCGGCCATGTAGCTGATCGCGTAGTTGGGGGCACGCAGGCCGCCGGCGGTCAGCACGTAGTCGCCCGGCTGCACCGCGCCCTGCGCCGGGCCGCCGTAGCTGACGGTGCCGAGGCCGGCTGCGGTGTCGCCGGCGACCAGGCCGCTCACCGTCACGCCGTTGCCGCCCTGGTAGGCGGTGCCGTCGAAGGTCTTGCTGGCGTCGTTGGCCTTCACGGCGAGCGCCTTGGCCGCGATGTCGGCGGTGGCCGCACCTGCCGCCAGCGTGTAGTTGGCCGCGTCGGCGCCGGCCAGCGTGCCAATCACGTTCACCGCCTTGTCGGTGCCTGCGGTCCGGTCCGCGAAGCTGCCGCTCGCCGCCAACGTCACCGCATCGCCGGCCACCACGCCGCCGAGGCTGGCGCCGACCGTGGCGGCGGTCGTGCCGTCGTA
>JAZKDL010000234.1:0-3941 GCA_040387575.1 Pseudomonadota bacterium | reverse complement strand
ACGGCAACATCAAGAGCAGCGTGATCACGCAGGACTTCGTCCACGGTGCCGACTATGCGGCGTTGGCCACGGCGGCCGAAACCTTCCGCGGTCTGCTGGGCGACGGCGCGGTGGTGAAGCGCGGCGATGGCGAGCGCGCCAAGGAAGAAAAGGTCGCTGACTTCCGCGTGGCGATGAAGTGGCTGATCGGCGAGGCCGAACGCACCACCTCGCGCCAACGCTACAAGGGCTTGGGCGAAATGAACCCCGAGCAGTTGTGGGAAACCACGATGGACCCGACCGTGCGGCGCCTGTTGCGCGTGCAGATCGACGATGCCATCGAGGCCGACCGCGTGTTCACGATGCTGATGGGCGACGAAGTCGAGCCACGGCGCGAGTTCATCGAGCAGAACGCGCTGCGGGCGGCGAACATCGACGTGTAAGCAGCACCTACAGGCGTCGGGCATCGGCTCGATGACTCGCTGCCAGGCGCTTTGCAATCGCTTCGACGATTGCATCGCCGCCCGACCCGACGCCCGGCCATGCCGGGCGTTTGCGTTTTCCAAGCCCACGCAACGGCAAGACCGCGGCTCGCTAGAATCCGCCCCCCCTTCTTCCGCCGACGCCTTCTTCGCGCAAGCCTGTGCGCGATGGGAATCTTTGCACTCATGCCCCACATCCTCGTCGACGGCCTCGTCAAGACCTATCGCATCTTCGAACGCGATCCGGGCGTCTGGGGCGCGGTGCGCGGGCTGATACGGCGGCGCCATCGCACGATCGAGGCGCTGTCTGGCGTGTCCTTTTCGCTGGAACGCGGCGAGCTGCTTGGCTTCGTCGGCCCGAACGGCGCGGGCAAGTCGACCACCATCAAGATCCTCGCGGGCATCCTGCGTCCGGATGGCGGGCGGGTCGTCGTCAACGGGCTCGACCCATTCGTGGACCGCAAGGCCCATGTCGGGCGCATCGGCGTGGTGTTCGGCCAGCGCACGCAACTCTGGTGGGACCTGCCGGTGGGTGAAGGCTTCGACCTGCTCGGCGATATCTACAGGCTCGAGGCCACGCGCTATCGGCGCACGCGCGACGAGCTGGTTGCGCTGCTGCGGCTCGATGCAGTGCTGAACCAACCGGTGCGGCAACTTTCGCTGGGTCAGCGCATGCGCGCCGAGATAGCGGCCGCGCTGCTGCATGAACCAGAGATCGTGTTCCTGGACGAGCCGACCATCGGACTCGATGCGCCATCGAAGCTCGCCGTGCGCGACTTCGTGCGGCGCGCCAACCGCGAGCGCGGCACCACGGTGCTGCTGACCACGCACGACATGCACGACATCGAAGCGCTGGCCGAGCGCGTGATCGTGATCGGCCATGGCCGCGTGCTGGCCGACTGCCCGGTCGACGCACTGCGCCAGCGCGTGCAACAAGCACAGTTGCCGCAGGACGATGCAGAGTGCAAGTCGCTCGAAGAAGAGATGGCGATCGAGGAAGTCATCACACGCTTCTATGCGCTGCACGGCGCGGCCGAGCGATGACCGCGACCCTGGCAAGGCTGCGCCCCTACCGCGCAGCGCTGTCTTCGCGCTTCCTGCAGATGCTGCAATACCGCAGCGCAGCAATCGCGGGCTTCGTCACCCAATGCTGGTGGGGCGGCCTCAAGGTGATGGTGCTCGCGGCCTTTTATCGCAGCGCGGGCGGCTCCGCGGGCGCCAGCCTGTCACTGGGCGACGCGGTCACCTACGTCTGGCTCGCGCAGGGGCTGCTCGCCTTGCTGCCCTGGATGGGCGACCCCGAAGTCGCACAAGCGGTGCGCACCGGTTCGGTCGTGTACGACAGGCTGCGCCCGGTCGACCACTACACGCTCTGGTTCGTCCGCAGCACAGGATGGATCGCAGCGCGCGCGTTGCCGCGGCTGGCGCTGATGCTGGGCTTCGCCGCACTGCTGCTGCCGCTGATCGGTGCGAAGGAATGGGCTTGGCGCCCACCAGCGGACTCGGCGGCGCTGCTCGTTTTCCTGCTCTCGGCGATGCTCGCGCTGCTGCTCTCGGCCGCCATGGTGATGCTGCTCAACATCGCCGCCGTGGCCGCACTGAACGAGCGTGGCGTCAACACGCTTGCGATGCCTGTGGTGGTCGTGTTCTCCGGCAACCTGCTGCCACTGGCGTTACTGCCGGAGAGCTGGCAGACGGCGCTGCTGGTGCAGCCGCTGGCCGGCCTGCTGGACATTCCGGCGCGTCTTTACTTCGGTCACCTGACGGGCTGGGCCGCGGCTGGCGGGCTGGGCTTGCAGGCGGCATGGATCCTGGTCCTGGTGTGGGCGGGCCGTGCAGCGCTGCAGCGCACGCTGGGCCGGCTGGAAGTGCAGGGCGGCTGAAGCCATCAGGACGAACTCGACGATGAATGCTTTCGCACTGTTCTTCCGCCTGGCTGGCGCCTCGCTGCGCGGCCAGATGCGCTATCCGGCTTCGGCGCTGATGCTCGCGCTGGGCCAGTTCCTTGCCACCGGCATCGAGGTGGTCGCCATCTGGGCGCTGTTCGCTCGCTTCGGCACCGTGCAGGGCTGGCAAATCGGCGAAGTGGCACTCTTCTACGGGCTGGTGAACGTGATGTTCGCGGTCGCCGACGCCATCGGCCGCGGCTTCGATGTGCTGGGGACGGACTTCCTGCGCACCGGGGCGTTCGACCGCCTGCTGCTGCGGCCGCGCGCCATCGCGCTGCAGCTCATGGCGCACGACGTTCGCATCAGTCGCCTAGGCCGCCTGCTGCAGGGGTTGATCGTGCTTGGCTTTGCGACCGCGCAAGGCGCCGTGGCGTGGACACCGGCAACCTTCGCACTTGCGTTCGCGGCGGTGGCGGGCGGCGCGGCGCTGTTCCTCGGCATCCTGGTGCTGCAGGGCACCTTGTCGTTCTGGACGGTCGAGAGCCTGGAGATCGCCAATGTGCTCACCTATGGCGGCGTGCAGGCCGGCCAGTATCCGATGGCGCTGTACGAGCGCTGGTTCCGTTGCCTGCTCACCTTCGCCGTGCCGCTCGCCTGCGTCGCCTACTACCCGGCGCTCGCCATCCTGGGTCGTGCGGATCCACTGGGTGCCCCGGCGTGGGTCGGCTGGACTTCACCATTGGCAGGCTTCGCGTTCCTGGCGGCGGCGTTCGGCGCCTGGCGACTGGGCGTGCGCCACTATGCATCCACCGGCAGCTGAAGATCGGCAAAGCCATGCATCGCCGCAAGTCGGCGTCCGACACCTTTCCGCGGTGCTGGCGGCCACTTTGCGCTGAATGTCGGCCTAGGGTGCAATCCTCAACCCAAGGAGGTTTGCCATGACCGATTTCCGCAATTCCCATAATCCCACCCTCGTCCAGAGCCGATCGTTCCGCTTCGGACTCGTCGCCGTCATCGCCGGCGCCACACTCGCCCTTGCAGCATGCGGCGACAAGAACCAGACCGCCGGCGAGAAAGTAGATGCGGCGCTCGCCCGCACCGAGCAGGCCGGCGCCAACACGATGGCCAAGGCCAAGGAGCTCGGCAGCGAGGCGCGCGACAAGATTGCGGCGTCGACCGCGTCTGGTGAGTCGTCGATGAAACAGGGCGCTTCCGATGCGAAGAACGCGGTCGACGACGCGGCTATCACCGCGCAGGTCTCGGCCGGGCTCGCCAAGGACGCCGACCTGAGTGCCATCAAGATCAACGTCGACACCAAGGGCGGCGTCGTCCGCTTGCAAGGTCCGGCCCCGACCAGCGCCGCAAAGGACCGCGCGGAACAGATCGCCAAGGGCGTGACCGGTGTGAGTTCGGTCGACAACGAGCTCGAAGTCAAGCCGATGTAACGGGTCGCAGGCAGCCGCCAGTTGCTGGCGATTGCCTGTCAAGGCACAGCCATTTTCCTGTCACCTTCACTACTTAAGCTGTAACACCCCGCGTAAACGCCATACCTTGCCCGACTCTTGCTAAGCAGAATGCATCGGCCTTCTTT
>JAZKDL010000233.1:0-20845 GCA_040387575.1 Pseudomonadota bacterium | reverse complement strand
CGGGCTATAATCGTGGGCTTTTCAGCGTGTCGCTGGCCGGGTGGCCATGTCGCGTGTCTCGGCGCTGGAAGAACATTGTGGGCGACCCTTTCGGGTTTGCTGCACCACCCGAAGGATAAATCATGGTCGTCATTCGACTCTCCCGCGGCGGCTCTAAAGGCCGTCCGTTCTTCAACATCGTCGTGTCGGACAAGCGCGTTCGCCGCGATGGCCGATTCATCGAACGTCTGGGTTTCTACAACCCGACCGCCAAGGAAAGCGAAGAAGGCATCCGCATCGCGCAAGATCGCCTGACCTACTGGAAGAGCGTTGGCGCACAAGCATCGCCTACCGTTGCTCGCCTTATCAAGCAAGCTGCTGCCGCAGCGCCCAAGGCTGCGGCCTGAGGTCCGCCCGGCGATGTTGCCTGGGCTCGAAGTCGCCGATTTGCCGGCTGACGCCATCGAAGTAGGCCGCATCGTCGATGCTTGGGGCATCAAGGGCTGGTTCAAGGTCTTGCCCCACAGCGCCGAACCCGAGGCGCTTTTTTCCTCCAAACGCTGGCTGATACAAGCCCCGAGCGCCAAAGGGGCAAATGCCTTTCGCCTTGCCATCAGCGAGGCCAAGGAGCACTCCGATGTCATCGTCGCAACATCGCCTGACGTACATGACCGCAATGCGGCCGAGGCGTTGCGCGGTGCACGTGTATTCGTGCCGCGGTCGAGTTTTCCGACGGCGGGTGACGATGAGTATTACTGGGTCGATCTGATCGGCCTGTCGGTGGTCAACCGCGAAGGCATCATTCTCGGATTGGTGCGCGAGTTGCTGGCTACTGGTCCTCAGACCACGTTGGTGCTTGTTGCCGAAGAAGATGGCAAGCCGATCGAGCGTATGGTGCCTTTCGTTTCAGCCTTTATCGACAAGGTCGATCTGACGGCTCGCACGATCTCGGTCGACTGGCAGTCCGACTACTGAGCTTCCCCGGATGCGCTTCGACATCCTGACCCTGTTTCCTGAGCTGTTCGCGCCGTTCCTGGGCAGCGGTGTGACACGTCGTGCCTACGCGTCGGGACAGGTCGAGGTCATGTTTTGGAATCCGCGTGATTTTGCCGAAGGCAACTATCGGCGTGTGGACGATAGGCCGTTCGGTGGTGGGCCGGGCATGGTCATGATGGCGCAGCCGCTGTCTGACTGTCTTGATGCCGCGCTGGCGTCGCGTGGCACGTCGGCGCCGGTCGTATTGTTTTCGCCCATCGGCGCTACCCTTAAGCATGCGGCGGTAGAACAGTGGGCTGGCAGCGATGGCGCGGTGCTTGTCTGTGGCCGGTACGAAGGTATCGACCAACGTTTCATCGACACGCGCGTTACCCATCAGATCAGCCTGGGCGACTTTGTGCTCTCAGGTGGTGAGGTTGCCGCGATGGTCCTGCTTGATGCTGTGGCCCGTTTGCAGCCCGGCGTTCTGAGCGATGAGGCCAGCCATGTGCAGGACAGCTTCAATACCGCACTCGACGGGATGCTTGACTGTCCGCACTACACGAGGCCTGAGCAATGGCGAGGTCTGGGTGTACCTGCGCCCCTTATGTCGGGACACCATGCGCAAATCGAGCGCTGGCGTCGCGATCAGCGGTTGGCGATGACGGTCACGCATCGTCCCGATCTGATCGATGCAGCGCGTTCCGCCGGTCGCCTGGATGTCGTGGACGAGCGCATCCTGCAAAAAAAGCTATAATATCGGGCTCCCCGATCCTCTGCCCGCCGCGGACTCCGAGGGCGGCCCGATGGTTGTGCACTTATTGCGATGCAGTAAGAGCGCTTACCTCGTGTCTGCGCCCGATGGTTTTTGCCTTTTGTGTAGCGTGTGCACGATCGAATTCAGGACATCATGAATCTCATCCAGACCCTCGAGCAGGAAGAAATCGCCCGTCTCGGCAAGACCATCCCCGCCTTCATGCCCGGCGACACCGTGATCGTCAGCGTGAACGTTGTCGAAGGCACGCGCAAGCGTCTGCAAGCGTACGAAGGCGTCGTGATCGCAAAGCGCAATCGCGGCTTGAACAGCGGCTTCACCGTTCGCAAGATCTCGAGCGGCGAAGGCGTGGAGCGCACGTTCCAAACCTACAGCCCGCTGATCGCCTCGATCGAAGTCAAGCGCCGTGGCGATGTGCGCCGTGCAAAGCTCTACTATCTGCGCGAACGCAGTGGTCGTTCGGCTCGCATCAAGGAAAAGCTGCCGGGCAAGGCACCGAAGGCAGCAGCCGCCAATTAAGGCGACGCTTCCGCGCTTGCAACAAAAGGCCGCCATTCAGGGCGGCCTTTTTTGCTTTGGCGCCTGGCTGTCAGGCCTAACAATTTGTTGCTGGGTTTGCGTGCACCGCGAATTCGGTTTTTGCGTTTCCTAACGAGTATCTTGTTGACCTTCCAGAATCCACCCGTGCAGCCTCCCGCCTCCGTCGAACCAATCAACGCCATTTCCGCGATGCCGTTGATCGATCCGCGCGAAGTGCCCGTGGTGCGCGTGGACGATGACCTACCGGCGGTAGCGGCTTCAGAATTCGCGGCCGCTGCGTTGCGTACGCGCTTTGCACATCCGCCGGTCTGGACGCCGGAATTGCGGCGCGAACCAGCTTTGGGAAATCGCACGCCTGCGCAAGCTGCAGTGCTCATCCCGATCGTGCAGCGTGCCGAGCCGACTGTGCTGTTGACCGAGCGTGCCAGCCAAATGTCCACGCATTCGGGACAAATCGCTTTCCCCGGCGGACGGGTCGATCCAGAAGACGCCAACGTATTGGCGGCAGCACTGCGCGAAGCCTGGGAAGAGGTAGGTCTGTCGGCTGGATTCATCGAGGTGCTGGGTAGTTTGCCAACGTACACCACGGTGACCTCGTTTATCGTTACGCCCGTCGTGGCGCTGGTCGAGCCCGGCTTCGAACTGACCCTGAGTTCCGGCGAGGTGGCCGATGCCTTCGAGGTGCCGTTGGCGTTTCTGATGAACCCGGCGAACCATCGGCGCCATGCGATGGTGGGCGATGGTTCGACCGCACGGCAGTGGTACTCGATGCCTTATCAGGACGGCCTCCACGAGCGCTTCGTATGGGGGGCGACGGCCGGGATGCTGCGCAATCTATACCGCTTCTTGATCGCCTGATTCGCGGATCGGGCTGGGGCGAGGCCGGGCATCGTCGCTATCATCGGCCGATGAGTTTCTTTGCGATTCTGTGCGCTCTGTTGATCGAGCAGGCAAGGCCGCTGGCATACCACAACCCTGCCTATGCAGCGGTGCTCGGCTGGACGCGATGGACAAGCCGCAATTTCGATGCGGGAAAGCTGCACCATGGCTGGGTTGCCTGGGGACTCTCTGTATTTGTGCCGACCTGCGTGGCCGTTGGTGTGCACTGGGTGCTGGTGCTAACTCTGGGGCTGCCGTTTGCGGTGTTATGGAGCATTGCCGTGCTCTATGTCACGCTGGGTTTTCGGCAGTTCAGCCATCATTTCACAGGCATCCGCGATGCCCTGGACGAGGGCGATGAGTCGCTTGCGCGCTCGCTGCTGGCGCACTGGCAGCATGCCGATGCAGCGAATCTGCCTCGTAGCGAGATCGTTCGCCATGTGATCGAGCACTCGGTCATTGCCGCCCACCGCCACGTTTTTGGGGTGCTTGCTTGGTTCTCGGTTCTGGCGGCACTGGGCCTCGGGCCTGCAGGCGCGGTCTTCTACCGGATGAACGAGTTCGTCGCTCGGTATTGGGCTCACAAGGAAGGCGCAGCAGTGCAGCCATCCAGTGTCTGGGTGCGTCATGCGGCTGAACGTGCCTGGGGTGTGGTCGACTGGCTGCCTGCACGCATCACGGCACTCGGCTTTGCTGTGGTCGGCAGCTTCGAGGATGCGATCGACTGCTGGCGCAATGATGCAAAGCGCTTTCCGAATGCCAATGACGGCGTGATCCTGGCCGCGACTTCGGGGGCCGTGAACGTTCGGCTGGGCGGTGGCCTTTTGCGACCAGTGCCCGCAAGCGAGTCGTATTCGAATACCGTGTCCGGCGATCCGTTGATTGAAGGGCCCAGCCAATCTGGCAGCACGCCGGGGCGCGAACCCGAGCCGGCCCATTTACGCAGCGTGGTCGGCTTGGTTTGGCGCTCGGTCGTGATGTGGATGGTGCTGCTTGCGCTGTTGACGCTTGCGCGCTTGTTGGGCTGACCGTGACGTCGATACCCGTCTTCTGGAGCCCGCGCGTTGCGGCGCTTGAGCCCTACGTGCCTGGGGAGCAACCGCGCATTGCCAACCTAGTCAAGCTCAATACCAACGAGAACCCGTACCCGCCATCACCATTGGCCGTCGAGGCAATCCGGCGTGCGGCTGGCAACGGATTGGCCTTGTACCCCGATCCGGAGTCGCTTGAGTTGCGCGACGCGTTCGCATCTCGCCATGGCTTGTCAGGTGCCGATGTGTTCGTCGGCAACGGCTCGGACGAGGTGCTCGCTCATGCGTTCTTCGCTTTCTTCCAGCGAGCGCAGCCGCTGCTGTTTCCCGACGTCACATACAGTTTTTATCGCGTCTATGCGCAGCTCTATGGAATCGACTGCGAATTGCAGCCGGTCGACGATTGGCTGCGCATCGACTTCGCAGCGCTGGCGCTGCGTGCCGCCGAAGGATGCGCCGGCATCGTGATTGCAAACCCGAATGCACCAACAGGCATCGGGGTACCGCTGATGCAGATCGAGGCGCTTCTGCGTGCCTGCCCTGAACGTGTGGTGCTGGTCGATGAGGCATACGTGGATTTCGGTGCGGAGAGTGCGTTGCCATTGATCGCGCGCTACCCGAACCTGCTGGTCGTGCAGACGCTGTCCAAGTCGCGGTCGCTGGCCGGCCTGCGGGTCGGCTTCGCCTGCGGGCAGCCGCATTTGATCGATGCGCTGTCCAGAGTCAAAAACAGCTTCAACTCCTATCCAGTCGACCGCCTGGCAGAGGCGGGCGCTATCGCTGCGCTCCAGGATGAGGCATGGTTCGTGACGACTCGCAATGCTGTGGTCGACACGCGCGAAGGGCTTGTGCTACAGCTCGAAGACATGGGCTTCGAGTTGCTGCCTTCGCAGGCAAACTTCGTATTTGCGCGCCATCCCGCATACGACGCGGCAGAACTCGCCGCAGCCTTGCGTGAGCGCGCCGTGCTCGTGCGGCATTTTCGTCATCCGCGCATTGCGGAGTACCTGCGCATCAGCATCGGAACGCGCGATCAGTGCGCGGCTCTCGTGGCTGCATTGCAGGAGATATTCCTAACGCGTCAGCCTTAATTGGTGCGCCAAGCGGCGCGCGACCCCTAACATTTCAATATCGGCTCTGACTCAGCTCGGCGAAGAGCTCGCCGTAGATGCGGTAGCGAGTCGGGCTGATCGCGCCCGGATGCGTCGGTGTCTCAACCTGTGCCATCACACCGCAGCCCGGTTCGTGCAAGTGGGTGCAGTTGTAGAACTTGCAGTCGCTCGCGTGCTCGGCGATGTCGGGCATCAGATGCGCGAGTTGCATCGGTTCGATGTGATGCAGGCCGAATTCCTGGAAGCCCGGCGAATCGATCAATGCCGTTTTTCGGTCGGCGTCTACCCAGTAGAAGGTGGTACTGGTCGTCGTGTGCTTGCCGGAATTCAACGCCTGAGAGATCTCGCCCGTGAGAGCGCTGGCGCCAGGGACCAGCAGGTTGATGAGAGTGCTCTTGCCGGCACCCGAGGGTCCGAGCACCAGTGTGGTCTTCCCTTCCAGCAGCTTCAGCAGTGCAACCCGATCCACCTCGCCCGACGCGGTGAGCGACAACGGCAGCACGCCGTGGTGCATGCGCCGGTACGGCGCGAGTCGGCTCCAGGCGCGCTCGAATGGCACGACCAGATCGCTCTTGTTGAGTGCGATGATGGGTGTGATCCGCTCGGCCTGCGCCGCAATCAGCGCGCGTGCCAGCTGATGTTCTGAGAATTCCGGTTCGGCGGCGATCAGGATCAACACATGGTCCAGATTGGCCGCGAAGGACTTGGTGCGGATCTCGTCCTGGCGATAGAAGAGGTTCTTGCGCTCGACGACCCGTTCGATCGTACCTTCGTCCTCGGTGGCCTGCCACTTCACGCGATCACCCACGACGGCCTGGCTCTTCTTGCCGCGTGGATGGCAGATCAGCCGTTCGCCGGTCGGCGTCTCGACCATGCAATGCCGCCCATGACTGGCCACGACAAGCCCATCCTGAAGGGCCGGTGCCGCCGCTGCGGTGCCGCGGGACTTAGCCAAGAGCGATGCCTCGATGCCTCATGCGATGCCCAGCAGTGCGTTGGCCTGGGCCGCGCATTCGAGATCGGTGCGCGAGATTCCGCTCACGTCGTGGGTGTTGAAGCGCACGACGCAGCGGTTGTAGTGCACGCTCAAATCCGGATGGTGATCCTGGCGGTGCGCGATCAGGGCCAGCGCATTCACGAAGGCCATGGTCTCGAAGTAATTGGTGAAGGTGAAGGTCTTCTCGATCGCGACATCGGCGTCGGCGCCGCTGAGCGTCCACCCGTCGAGCCGTGCAAGGCCGCTCACGACCTCCGTGGCGCTGAGCGCGCGGCGTGTCTCGGTTTTCCAGTCTTTGATCGTGAACATGCTTGTCATTGCGAATCGGTGTCAGGTCGTCGGCATCCGCGCAAGGCGCTCGGAGGCCGGAGGGTGGGAGTAGTAGAACTGCACGAATACCGGGTCGGGTGTGAGCGTCGAAGCGTTGTCCTGGTAGAGCTTCAACAGTGCGGCCGACAGGTCGGCGCCGCTGGTCTGGGCGACCGCATAAGCATCGGCCTCGAACTCGTGTTTTCGAGACACCGATGCCGACAGAGGCGCCACGAAGAATCCGAATACCGGCACGGCGACCATGAACAGCAGCAGGGCGAGGGCGTTGTTGGGCGCACCCATGTTGGGCTGTACGCCTAGCCCAGTGTAGAACCATGCCTGCATGGACAGCCATCCGAGCAACGCGAAGCCTGCAAGGCTCAACGCGAACATCGCGACCATGCGTTTGAGGATATGACGGTGCTTGAAGTGCCCGAGCTCGTGCGCTAGAACGGCCTCGACCTCGCCTGCCGTCAACTGGCGCAGCAACGTGTCGTAGAACAC
Source organism: Pseudomonadota bacterium (assembly GCA_040387575.1). GTDB lineage: Bacteria > Pseudomonadota > Gammaproteobacteria > Burkholderiales > Burkholderiaceae_C > Variovorax. The sequence continues at coordinate 13,744 of JAZKDL010000233.1, read as the reverse complement.
CACGCGCTTACTCGCGCCAAAACCCGTGAAATACGCATTGGCATGCGCGCTGCGCTTGCTGCCGTCCATCACGAACAGGCCCTTGGCCGCAAAGCCACAGCGTTGCATCAGTGCCGTCACGCGCGTCTTCAGCCCGGCATCGTCGAGCGGCTTGAATTTGTTGAACAGCGGTGCGATGAAGGTCGGATACACCATCATCAGCAGCAGGTTGAAGCCCATCCACACTGCCCAGGCCCAGAACCACCAGAGAGTGCCTGTCGCGCCCATCACCCAGAGAATCGACGCGGCGATCGGCAGGCCGATGAGGGCGCCGACGAGCGTGCCCTTGAGCATGTCCGCGAACCAGAGCCCGAAGGTCATCTTGTTGAAGCCGAAGCGCTCCTCGAGCCCGAAGGTCTGCCACAGCGTGAAAGGCAGATCGAGCGCTCCTCCTATGAGGGCGAAGGCGGCAAGCAGCACGAGCTGTTGCGGCAAGCCGCCACCGAGCCATCCGAGCAGTATCTTGTTCAGCAGATCGAGTCCGCCGAGCAGCGTCCAGCAGAGCAGGACGGCGGTGCCGAATGCCATCTCGATCAGGCCGAAGCGGAGTTTGGCCAACGTGTAGTCGGCAGCCTTCTGGTGTGCTGCCAGCGTGATGACCTGCATGAAGGGCGCCGGCACCGCATCACGATGTCGCGCAACGTGCCGGATCTGGCGCGACGCGAGCCAGAACTTCACGAACAGGCCGACCACCAGAGCGGCGGCAAATAAAGAGGTGAAGAGCAAGGAGTCGGACATCGGGCGCGAGTTTAGCCCTGCCGCCCCCGCCGCGCGGCGCGCCGAGCGCGCCCGAGGCCATCGACGACAATGTGCCGATGTCCGAATTCATCGAACCCTCTGCACCCGCAACGCTCAAGAAGAGCGATCTGAATCTCGTCTGGCTCGATTGTGAGATGAGCGGCCTCGACCCCGAAAAAGAGCGGTTGCTCGAGATCGCCGTGGTCATCACCGGTCCCGATCTCACGCCGCGCATCGACGGCCCTGTGCTGGTGATCCACCAGAGCGACGATGTGCTCGACGGCATGGATGCCTGGAACAAGGGCACGCACGGCCGCAGTGGATTGATCGACAAGGTCAAGGCGTCGACGCTTGACGAGGCGGCTGCGGAAAAGCTGCTGCTGGAGTTCATCTCGCGCTACATCCCGAAGCAGGGATCCCCGATGTGCGGCAACACGATCGGACAGGATCGCCGCTTCCTGGTGAAGTACATGCCCAAGCTCGAGGCTTACTTCCACTACCGCAATTTGGACGTCAGTACGCTGAAGGAGCTCGCCAAGCGCTGGAAGCCGGCCGCCTACAGCAGCTTCAAGAAGCAGCAGGCGCACACCGCGCTGGCGGACGTACACGAATCGATCGAAGAGCTCGCGCACTACCGCTCGACATTTCTTCGGCTCGAAGATTAGGTAAAAACCCCAGGGCGTGCAATAATCGAGGGCTCGCTGCAAAACGCAGCGTTCCTTGCATCTCCCTATCTTGCACACCGCGCCCCACGAAACGGGCCGCAGCCAAGGCGAAAGCGCCGGATTCATCCGGACAGTCTTGCTGAATGTCGTTGGATGGTTGATGTTTTTAACCACCCGACGGGGCGCCGCCAACGGCAGCGCTCGCGTATGAGACTTTCTCTATGACCGACGCTTATGAAGCGCAGGGCGATTTCGCGCCTGTGCAATCCGATGAATTCGCCGTTGCCGGCGATTCTTTTGCCACCATCGATGCATCCGCAGCCGAGCTCCAGGATGCCGCCGAAGAGGCCCCCAAGCTGCCGAATGGCTTTGTGCGTCTTGGCTTGGCTGCCGAACTGGTAGCCGCTGTTGCAGACCTGGGCTTCGAACAGCCCACGACCGTGCAGGACAAGGTCATCCCGCTGGCGCTTGGCAGCACCGAAGAGGGCGATGCCCGCTTCATCGACCTGATGGTGTCGAGCCAGACCGGCAGCGGCAAGACGGCGGCTTTCCTGCTGCCCGTTTTGCACACCCTGCTCAAGCAGGAAGCCGAAGCCGAGGCACTCGCCAAAGCCGAGTTCCAGCGCATGTCTGCCGAAGCCGTAGCCCGTGGCGAAGCGCCTCCCAAGAAGGCCAAGCGCAAGGACCCAACCAACGCGCGCAACTTCAAGGCTGCCACGCCCGGTGCCCTGATCCTGTGCCCGACGCGCGAACTCGCTCAGCAGGTTGCACACGACGCCATCGACCTGGTTCGCCATTGCCGCGGCCTGCGTGTCGCCAGCGTGGTGGGCGGCATGCCTTACCAGCTGCAAATCGCCAAGCTGCAGAATGCCAATCTGGTGGTCGCCACACCTGGCCGTCTGCTCGACCTGCAGCGCTCGATGCAGATCAAGCTCGATCAGGTCCAGTTCCTCGTGGTCGACGAAGCAGACCGCATGCTTGACCTCGGCTTCTCCGACGACTTGGCCGAAGTCAACCAACTGACCATCGGCCGCAAGCAGACCATGATGTTCAGCGCGACCTTCGCGCCGCGCATCCAGCAACTCGCCACGCGTGTGATGCGCCAGCCGCAAAAGGTGCAGATCGATTCGCCGCAGGAAAAGCACGCGAACATCAAGCAGGTGCTGTTCTGGGCCGATAACACCCAGCACAAGCGGAAGATGCTCGACCACTGGCTGCGCGATACCACTATCAATCAGGCCATCGTGTTCGCCAGCACGCAAGTTGAGTGCGACGGCCTCGCCAACGATCTGCAGCAAGACGGGTTCAGTGCGGTTGCATTGCATGGCGCATTGAGTCAGGGCCTGCGCAATCGTCGCCTGATGGCGCTGCGCCAAGGCCAGGTGCAGATACTGGTCGCAACTGACGTGGCGGCGCGCGGCATCGACGTGCCGACCATCACGCACGTCTTCAACTTCGGCTTGCCGATGAAGGCCGAGGATTACACCCACCGCATTGGCCGCACCGGTCGTGCCGGTCGCGACGGCATCGCCGTGACTTTTGCCGAGTTCCGCGATCGCCGCAAGATCATGGACATCGAGCATTACAGCCACCAGCAGTTCAAGGCAGAGACCATTCCGGGTCTTGAGCCGCAGCAGCGCATGCCGCAATCGCGTCCTCAGGGCGACTTTGGCGGCCGTGGCCGAAGCGAGGGCCATTCGCGTGACCGCAAGTTTGGCGGCGGCGCTGGCCACCGCGGCGGCAATGCTGGCGGTTATGGCGCCGGCCCGAGCAACTATGCAGGCGCCAGCGGCTTCAATGACCGCGCAGCGCGGGCGCCGGCCGGCGCGGGTCCACGCCCGGGTGGCCATGGTGGCGGCTTCGGTGGTCGTGACGACGCGGCAGGTGCGGGTGGCTACGGCCGCAAGCCGGGCTGGGGCGAAGGCGCGCCGCGTGGCGCATCGGCAGGCGCAGGTCGTGGCGACGGCTTTGCGCCGCGCGGAAATACCGGTGGCGGCAAGGTGTTCGTGCCGCGCGATGCGCAAAAGCGCGCATTCAAGCCTTCGCGCTAATCCGAGATCTACTGCGGCAGGCGCCGCATAAAAAAAAGCCCGCCTTCCTTTGGGAAGTGCGGGCTTTTTTCATGGACGTGTTCGGCTCAGCGCGGATGCAGCGTGCCGAGTAGCAGAAGGGCTCCGCCGTCGACATCGGCGGCGCCTGCAGGCACCGACAGGCAGAGTAATGCTGCGGACGCCAGCGAGGCGGCAATGGTGATGAAGAAGCGGTTCATGCAGCGATTGTGAAAAGACGTTGTGCTGCAGCGTGTAGGTAACCGTCGTATGGATGCGAACGATTTTGAGTGGCGGGCGCATCGGAATTTCGCGTTGGCGCCTCTTTCTCGCATGCAAGTTGGTGCGTGAGCTTCAGCTCCGGCACTGGGTCCCCCGGCTTTTTCGAGCGCACCAATGAAAAAACCCCGTAGACCGCCGATCTTTCGATCAACAACCTACGAGGTTTCTTTGTTGGTGGTGGGCCCTGAGTGACTCGAACACTCGACCTACGGATTAAGAGTCCGCTGCTCTACCAACTGAGCTAAGAGCCCCTGTGGAATGGTTTGATTACCGTTCCCAGTCAATCCCACGATTATAGCCATCAAATGCGCCGATTGGCAAATGTCGGCCACATTTCGTGAAGATGGCTTGCAGAACGTTGTTCGTCCGATGACAGGGCGATGTACGGCCTGCACCTGCGCAAGAAAACGTTGCCGCAGAGCCTTGGCTGACCATGGTGGAGAGGATGAGGATCGAACTCACGACCTCCGCATTGCGAACGCGGCGCTCTCCCAGCTGAGCTACCCCCCCACAAAGGGAAATTCTAGCCAGACAGCGAGAATCTGTCGGGCTTGGACCCGCCCCGCTACATCAGCAGATGCTCACCAGCGTTGTCGCCGCCGAGCGTCACGTAATTGACCTTGCGGATGTCCATCAGCGCCTTGCCGCCGGCGTAGCTGATCGAACTCTGCACGTCCTGTTCCATCTCTGTCAGGGTGTCGGCGAGCTTGCCCTTGATCGGTTCCAGGATGCGCTTGCCCTCGACGTGCTTGTATTCACCCTTGTTGAAGTCGCTGGCAGAGCCGTAGTACTCCTTGAAGAGCGCGCCGTCGACTTCCACGGTTTGGCCCGGCGACTCTTCATGCCCCGCGAACAGCGAGCCGATCATGACCATCGACGCGCCGAAGCGGATGCTCTTGGCGATGTCGCCATGGTCGCGGATGCCGCCGTCGGCAATGATCGGCTTGGTCGCCACGCGCGCGCACCACTTGAGCGCGGACAGCTGCCAGCCGCCCGTGCCGAAGCCGGTCTTGAGCTTGGTGATGCAGACCTTGCCCGGGCCGATGCCGACCTTGGTCGCGTCAGCGCCCCAATTCTCGAGGTCGATCACCGCTTCCGGCGTGCCGACGTTGCCGGCGATCACGAAGGACTTCGGCAGCTTCTGCTTCAGGTAGCCGATCATGTTCTTCACGCTGTCGGCATGGCCGTGCGCGATGTCGATCGTGATGTATTCGGGCGTGAGGCCTTGAGCTGCCAATTGGTCGACAGTCTCGTAGTCCGGCTTCTTCACCCCCAGCGAGATGGAAGCGAAAACGCCCGCAGCATGCATGTCTCGCACGAACTTCAGGTTGTCCAGGTCGAAGCGGTGCATCACGTAGAAGTAGCCGTTCTTCGCAAGCCAGAGACTGATGCGTTCGTCCACCACCGTCTTCATGTTGGCGGGAACGACCGGCAGGCGAAAGCTGCGGCCGCCGAGCGTGACGCTGGCGTCGCACTCGGAACGGCTCTCCACGCGGCACTTGCGTGGGAGCAGAAGGATGTTGTCGTAATCGAATATCTGCATGGAACCAAGCTCCTGTTGACGAGGTGCGCCAGGGAGCGATTTCCGCTGGCGTGGGCGCTTGGTCCGGCCCCGGCCTGCTTGCGGCGACGCGGAATGCGGGCGCAAAAAAACCGGGAGCCAAGAAACTTGGGCCCGGTGATTGATTTTAGGGAGGGTGCCGCATGCGCAAGCGACCCAATTCGTATAGACCTTATTCGCGGAATGCTTCCTCGTGCAGCGATATGCGCGCGGCAGGCTCAGAAGCGGTAGCCGACGCCCACGCCGATCAGCCACGGGTCGACCTTGACCGTGGACAGCTTCGTGCCACCAAGGCTCACGTCCGTGCGGATCTGCACCTTCTTCACGTCGAAATTGAGGAAGACGTTCTTTGCAATCGCAATGTCGACCCCGGCGCCCAGTGCCAGACCGAAGCTGTTGTGGTCCAGATCCAGTCGGCCGACGGTCGGCACGTTCAGGTTCACCGAGCTGATGCGCGTGTAGTTCACGCCGGCACCGACGTAGGGACGGATCTGCGCGTCGGGCGCGAAGTGGTACTGCAGCATCAGCGACGGCGGCAGATGCTTGAAGCTGCCGATCGCCACCGGGCCGCCCAGCGCGCTCTGCTCGACCGTGACCGTCTGCTTCTGCGGTACGGTCAGCACGAGTTCGGTCGCGATGTTGGGCGTGAAGAAGTACGTGATGTCGATTTCGGGAATGGTCTTGTCGTTGACCGTGATCGCATCCGCCGGGATCGCCAGCGCGCCGATCGCGTCGGAATGGTTGGCCGGGTCGATCCGCACGGCGCGGGCACGTACCAGCCAGTTGCCCTGTGCTTCCTGGGCTTGTGCGGGCAGGGCGATCAGCGTGCCGAGGGACGCACCCAGAAGTGCGCCGATCAATGTGCGTGTGAGCTTCGTGTTCATGGTTCTTTCTCTCCAGTGATGGCCGGCACGCGGGGCCGGCAGCTGGCGTCAGTGTCTGCAGACATTGACGGGCGTGTCTTGATCTGTCGCAAGGCTTGGACTGGGCTGCACCGAGGAGATGACTGCGTGAACGGACCTTGATGCAGGTCATCCACTGAAGTCGACGGCGTCGAAAGAATGCGCAACAACGCAGCCCGCCGTTCGTGGCTGCCGTCCCAAGGAAACTTCATGATTCGCCGCCATACCGCCGCTCTTGCCGCTCTCGCCATCTCGGCATTCGTCTCCATGCCCGTGCTCGCTGCCGACTGCAGTGCGGAAATCGAAGGCAACGACGCCATGCAGTTCAACAAGACCGCCATCGAGATCGGCAAGGGGTGCAAGGACTTCACGCTGACGCTCAAGCACGCAGGCAAGCTGCCGAAGCAGGCGATGGGCCACAACTGGGTGCTGGCCAAGACCGCGGACGTGCAGGCCGTCGCCGCCGACGGCATCGCATCCGGCGCGGCCCAGAACTACGTGAAGCCGGGCGATGCCCGCGTGATCGCCCACACCAGGCTGGTCGGCGGCGGCGAAAGCGACAGCGTGACCTTCGCGGTCGCGAAGCTCGACCCGGCCGGCAGCTACAGCTTCTTTTGTTCGTTCCCCGGCCATTCGTCGCTGATGAAGGGCACGCTGAAGCTGGTGAAGTAGGCCCGGCCGCGGCGTGTCGAACCCCGGCTTCCTACAATGGCCGGATGTCCCTTTTCGGCTCGCACGACGCTTCCCCTGGCGCATCTCATTCCGGCGCTGCCGCAGCGTCGCCGCTGTTGCAGAACCTCAATCCCGAGCAGCTCGCTGCCGTCACGCTGCCCGAAGGCAATGCGCTGATCCTCGCCGGCGCGGGCTCCGGCAAGACGCGGGTGCTCACCACCCGCATCGCCTGGCTGATGCAGACCGGCCAGGTGTCGCCCGGCGGCATTCTGGCCGTCACCTTCACGAACAAGGCCGCCAAGGAAATGACCGCGCGGCTCACCGCGATGCTGCCGGTCAACGTGCGTGGCATGTGGATCGGCACATTCCACGGCCTGTGCAATCGGCTGCTGCGCGCGCACTGGAAGGCAGCCAATCTGCCGTCGACTTTCCAGATCCTCGACACGCAAGACCAGTTGTCGGCCATCAAGCGGCTGATGAAGCAGTACCAGGTCGATGACGAGCGTTTTCCCGCCAAGCAGACGCAATGGTTCATCGCCGGCGCCAAGGAAGACGGGCTGCGCCCAGGCGACGTCGAAACCCACAGCGAGGACGATCGCAAGAAGGTCGAGCTCTACCGGCTCTACGAAGAGCAATGCCAGCGCGAGGGCGTGGTCGACTTCGGTGAACTGATGCTGCGCAGCTACGAGCTGCTGCGCGACAACGATGCGGTGCGCGAGCACTACCAGCGGCGCTTCCGCCACATCCTGATCGACGAGTTCCAGGACACCAACAAGCTGCAGTACGCCTGGATCAAGATGCTGTCGGGCCAGGTGGTCGACGGCCGCTTCATGCCGGGCGCGCACAACAGCGTGATCGCCGTCGGCGACGACGACCAGAGCATCTACGCCTTCCGCGGTGCACGTGTCGGCAACATGACGGACTTCGTGCGCGAGTTCAACGTGCAGCGGCAGATCAAGCTGGAGCAGAACTACCGCAGCTTCAGCAACATCCTCGACTCCGCCAACGCGCTGATCAGCCACAACACCCGGCGCCTGGGCAAGAACCTGCGCACCGAGCAGGGGCCGGGCGAGCCGGTGCGCGTGTACGAATCGACCAGCGATTTCGCCGAGGCGCAATGGATGGTCGAAGAGATGCGGCAGCTGGTGCGCGAAGGCATCGAACGCAAGGAAATCGCCGTGCTCTACCGCAGCAATGCGCAGAGCCGGGTGATCGAGACGGCGCTGTTCAACGCGGCCGTGCCGTACCGCGTGTATGGCGGGCTGCGCTTCTTCGAGCGCGCCGAAATCAAGCACGCGCTCGCCTACCTTCGCCTGCTCGAGAACAAGGACGACGACACCAGCTTCCTGCGCGTCGTGAACTTCCCGCCGCGCGGCATCGGCGCACGCAGCATCGAGGTGCTGCAGGACGCCGCGCGCGCAGCCGGCCATTCGCTGCACGATGCGGTGAGCGCTGTCGGCGGCAAGGCCGGTGCCAATCTGTCGGCCTTCGTCGCCAAGATCGACGTGCTGCGCGAACAGACCGTGGGCATTTCGCTGCGCGAGATCATCGAACTGGTGCTCGACCACAGCGGCCTGATCGAACACTACAAGGCCGACCGCGAAGGCGCGGACCGCATCGAGAACCTGGAAGAACTGGTGAACGCAGCCGAGAGCTTCGTCACGCAGGAAGGCTTCGGCCGCGACGCGGTCGCGCTGCCGATCGACGAGCTGCGCCAGTCGCCGGCCAGCCAGGGGCTCGATCCGAGCCTGCCGGTGATCGATGAACCGCTCGCACCCGATGCCGAGACCGGCGAGACGCTGAGCCCGCTCGCGGCCTTCCTCACGCACGCCGCTCTGGAGTCGGGCGACAACCAGGCGCAAGCCGGCCAGGACGCGGTGCAGCTGATGACGGTGCATGCCGCCAAGGGACTGGAGTTCGACTGCGTGTTCATCACCGGCATGGAGGAGGGCCTGTTCCCGCACGAGAACTCGATGACCGACCATGACGGCCTCGAAGAAGAGCGCCGGCTGATGTACGTGGCGATCACGCGGGCGCGCCAGCGGCTCTACATGAGCCATTCGCAGACCCGGATGCTGCACGGCCAGACGCGCTACAACCTCAAGAGCCGCTTCTATGAAGAGTTGCCTGAAGGCGCGCTGAAGTGGCTCACGCCGAAGAACGCCAGCTTCGCGCCGTCCGCGTTCGGTTACGGCGGCGGCTACGCGACCACGGGCCGCGGCCAGGGCGGCGCAGGCGGTTTCAGCCGTGATGCATTCGCCAGCCCGCCGGTACCGCCACAGAAAGCCGCGCCGTCACACGGCCTGCGTTCGGGCATGCAGGTATTCCACAACAAGTTCGGCGAAGGCACCGTCACCGCCCTCGAAGGTTCCGGCGACGACGCACGTGCGCAGGTCAATTTCCCTCGCCACGGCGTGAAATGGCTGGCGCTGTCCGTTGCCAAGCTCACGCCTGTCTGAGGCGGACCAAGTCCAGAAACACCGCGGAACCGGCTTTGCCGGGCCGCTGGTGTTGCCCCCGGAGGGGGTTGGCGAAAGGCGACACGCAGTGCGCCGAAGCCTGCGGGAGAGCTATTCTTGAAAGCTGTCCCGGAAGGTGCCCCAGGTGCTGGTGAAGAACATGGCCGCCATCACCAGCGCGCCGCCCAGCATCACCGCACCGCCTGCCGCCGTGGCGCCATCGCCCATGCCGATTGCGCCGACCGCCACCAGCAGCGTCGCGCCGATGCTCAGAATCAGTCCAGCGCCGATGAAGACGCCGAACCATGCGAGGCCAAACATCGTCATCGCGCCGAAATTCTTGAAGCAGGCGACGAAGCTGAAGAACAGGCTCTTGGCTGGCGGTACGTGGTGCCAGTGCACCAGCGCCGGCGCATGCCAGAACGCGAGCGACAGCGGCAGGTACAGCGCCATGGCGATCCACAGTGCCACCTGGAATTCGGTCTTCTCCGCGACCTCGCGGCTCAGTGCGCCGCCCAGCAGATAGATCTTCGCGAACTCGCCGCCATCGGCGATCGCCGAAATCGCCATCACCAGCAGGAACAGCCCCGCATACAGCGCACCCAGCACGGTCATCGGCCGGACATCGGTACGCACCGCCTGAAGCGCGGCGCGGAATACCGTGCCGGCCGCCGGCTTCTCGGGGCCGCTTGCATGCGCTGCGGCCGCCATCAAGCCGAGCGTCATGGTCGGCAGCAGCATCAGCGCGAGCACCGCACCGATGAACGGAATCTGCGAGGCGATGGACACCAGCGCCATGAAAAAGAAGAACAGCGAAACGAAGGCCAGCGGCTGGCGCAAAAAGGTCTTGAGTCCGCTACGGACCCAGGTCACGCCGGTACGGGCCGGCACAAGATTGAGTTTCATCAGTTCAGTTCAGGCCGCCACCGGCTCGGGGATGTCCGCGGGCACCAGCGGCGCGCGCACGCGCTCGCGCAGCACGCGTTCGAAATGGGTCGGATCGTGCGGCTTCAGCATGCTGGCTTCGCGCGGGAGATGGAAGTCCCAGAGACGGGAGATCCAGAAGCGCAGTGCAGCGGCACGCAGCATGGCCGGGAACAGCCCACGCTCCGCAGCCGTCAATGGGCGGACGGCGATGTACGCATTGACCAGTGCCGCGGTTCGCTCGATGTCCTGTCGGCCGCTCGGCAGGTCGATCGCCCAGTCGTTCAGGCACACGGCGAGGTCGAAGAGCCAGCTGTCGGTGCCTGCAAAGTAGAAGTCGAAGATGCCGCTCAGACGTGGGGCGCCTTCGCCGCCGAAGAACATCGCGTTGTCGCGGAACAGGTCGGCATGCACCGGCCCGCGCGGCAGCGCCGCGAAGGCCGACGATTCGGCGATGTGGTTCTGGTGCGCGAGTTCCGTGCGCAATAACGCCGCTTGGGCGCTGTCCAGATAGGGAAGCACCACGGGCGCCGTGTCGTTCCACCAGGAAAGGCCACGCAAATTGGGCTGGCTGCGCGAGAAGTCGCGGCCGGCAAGGTGCATTCGCGCCAACGTACCGCCCAGTTCTGCGCAGTGCGACGTCGACGGCGCGAGCTCGCTCTTTCCGCTGAGCCGTTGTACCACCGCCGCCGGCTTGCCGGCGACCGTATGCAGCAGTTCGCAGGGTGCGCTCGGTGCGTCGCCGAAAGCGTCGCCTGGCGCGGCGCGCACGGTCGGGTCGGCGAACGGCTCGGGCACCGGAATCCCGTGACCCGCCAGATGCTTCATCAGGCAAAGGTAGTACGGCAGTTGGTCGGCGCCCAGACGCTCGAACAACGTCAGAACGAATTCACCCTTGTCGGTTGTCGCAAAGTAATTGGTGTTCTCGATGCCGCCCTCGATGCCGCGCAGGTCGCGCAGTGTGCCGAGGTCGAGTCGCCGCAGGAGGGCGTCGGCTTCGTCGAAGCCGACTTCGGTGTAGACCGCCACGACGCTCAGAACTTCATCACGTTCCAGACCCGCGGGCCGTTGCCGCCGGTGCCGGTTTCGGATTGCCCCTGGCGCTCGCGCCCGCCGTCGTTGGGCAGCACGCTGTAGCCTGGCACGTTGGCCTTGGGCTGCACCGTGATGCTTTGCGTCTGGCCGCCGTAACGCTTCTCGTCGACCGAAGCCCCGCCATCCTCGACGTGGATGTTCTCGATCTTCTGGTTCTTGCGGCCTTCTTCACGCGATTGTTGCGGGTCTGGCTGGGCCGCGGGAGGCTGCGGTGTGGTCTGCGCGTGAGCTGCCGCGAAGGGCAGGGCGCAGGTCAGCGCGAACAGAAATTGGGCGATGGGGCGGTGGAAGGACGGCATGGGCAGATTGTAGGTCCGGCCCTCCCGGCGCGCGATGTCGGTCCATGGCGACGGCGGGCGTGGTCGGCGGCCTGCGCGGCACGGCAAAATGCCCCGATGACCGACAAGAAAACGCTGCTGCTCGTGGATGGTTCGAGCTATCTCTACCGCGCCTTCCACGCGATGCCCGACCTGCGCGCCGTACCCGGCGACCCCGCCAGCCCCGCGACAGGCGCGATCCGCGGAATGATCAACATGATGCAGGCGCTGCGCCGCGAGGTCCGCGCCGATTACGCCGCCTGCGTGTTCGACGCGCCCGGCAAGACCTTCCGCGACGAGTGGTATCCCGAGTACAAAGCCAACCGTTCGCCCATGCCGGACGACCTGCGGAGTCAGATCCCGCCGATCCACGAGGTGGTCCGTCTGCTCGGCTGGCCGGTTTTGCACGTGCCCGACGTCGAAGCCGACGACGTGATCGGCACGCTCGCGCGCACGGCCGCGCAGCAGGGCGTCGAGGTCATCGTTTCCAGCGGCGACAAGGACATGAGCCAGCTGGTGGACGAACACATCACGATCATCGACACGATGAACGGCAAGCGGCGCGACGTGGCCGGCGTGACGGCCGAATTCGGTGTGCCGCCATCGCTGATGGTGGACTACCAGACGCTGGTCGGCGACACCGTCGACAACGTGCCGGGCGTCGACAAGGTCGGCCCCAAGACGGCCGCCAAGTGGCTGTTGCAATACGGATCGCTGGACGAACTGGTCGCGCATGCGGACGAGGTCAAGGGCCAGGCCGGCGAAAACCTGCGCAAGGCGCTCGACTGGCTGCCGCAGGGCCGTCGGCTGGTGACCATCCGCACCGATTGCGATCTGACGGCGCACGTGGTCGGCCTGCCGTCGCTCGACGGCATCGCGATCGGGCCGCAGCAGGTCGATGCGCTGAAGACGTTCTACGAACAATACGGCTTCAAGAGCCTGGTGAAGACGCTCGAGACGCATGCGGTGCCGCCCGAGCTGATCGAGGAGAACAACCGCAAGAAGAAGGACAAGGCGAGCGACGCCGAGCCCGGCCTGTTCGACGAACCGATCGACAACCTGGGTGACGAGGCGGCGGAAAAAGCCAGCAACCTGAACTACGCCACCGTGCTGGACTGGCCGATGTTCGACGCCTGGCTCGCGAAGATCGAGGCGGCCGATCTGGTCGCGCTCGACACCGAGACCACGTCGCTCGACGAGATGCGCGCCGAGATCGTCGGCTTGAGCTTCAGCGTGAAGCCGGGCGAGGCCGCCTACATTCCGCTGACCCACGATTACCCCGACGCGCCCGACCAGCTGCCGCGCGACGAGGTGCTCGCCAAGCTGAAGCCCTGGCTGGAAAACGGCGCGAAGAAGAAGCTCGGCCAGCACGTCAAGTACGACCGGCACGTGCTCGCCAACCACGGCATCGAAGTGCAGGGCTATGCCCACGACACCATGCTGCAGAGTTACGTGCTCGAGGTCCACAAGCCGCACGGCCTGGCCAGCCTGGCAGAGCGCCACCTGGGCCGCAGCGGCATCGACTACGAAGACCTCTGCGGCAAGGGCGCCAAGCAGATCTCCTTCAGCCAGGTCGACATCGCCAAGGCGGCCGAATATTCCTGCGAGGACAGCGACCAGACGCTCGACGTGCATCTGACGCTCTGGCCGCAACTGGAGGCCAACGAGAAGCTGCGCTTCATCTACCAGCTGGAGATGGACAGCAGCGAGGCGCTCTACCGCATCGAGCGCAACGGCGTGCTGATCGACGCGCCGACACTGGCCGCGCAGAGCCACGAGCTCGGCACGCGCATCATGCAGCTCGAGCAGGAAGCGTACGAGCTCGCCGGCCAGCCGTTCAACCTGGGCAGCCCGAAGCAGATCGGCGAGATCTTCTTCACCAAGCTGGGCTTGCCCATCGTCAAGAAGACGCCGAGCGGCGCGCCCAGCACCGACGAAGAAGTGCTCGAGAAACTGGCAGGCGACTTCCCGCTGCCGGCCAAACTGCTGGAGCACCGCAGCCTGTCGAAGCTCAAGGGCACCTACACCGACAAGCTGGGCCA
>JAZKDL010000232.1:0-1891 GCA_040387575.1 Pseudomonadota bacterium | reverse complement strand
ATGCGCAAGGCCGATCTGGAAGACGTGTTCATCGGTCTCATGGCCGGCGAGCAGACACCGCTCGAGGTGGCCCGTTGAACGCGCCAAGGAAATTCCCATGCTGATATCTGCCACCGGTTGGCGCGCGCTGCTCTACAAGGAAACGCTGAGGTTCTGGAAGGTCGGCTTCCAGACGGTCGGCGCGCCAGTGCTCACCGCCGTGCTCTACCTGATGGTGTTCGGCCACGTGCTGGAAGACCACGTGAAGGTCTACGGCACGGTGAGCTACACGGCCTTTCTGGTTCCGGGGCTCGTGATGATGAGCATCCTGCAGAACGCGTTTGCCAACAGCTCGTCGTCGATCATCCAGAGCAAGATCATGGGCAGCCTGGTCTTCGTGCTGCTCACGCCGCTGTCGCACTGGGGCTGGTTTTTCGCGTACGTCGGCTCGTCGCTCATTCGCGGGCTGGCGGTCGGTCTGGGCGTGTTTGTCGTCACGATGTTCTTCGCCATGCCGGACTTTGCCGCGCCGGTCTGGATCGTCGTGTTTGCGTTTCTGGGAGCGGCCATGCTTGGCACGCTCGGTCTGATCGCAGGCCTCTGGGCCGAAAAGTTCGATCAGATGGCGGTGTTCCAGAACTTCCTGATCATGCCGATGACCTTCCTGTCGGGCGTGTTCTATTCGATCGGCTCGCTGCCGCCGTTCTGGCAGAGCGTGAGCCATCTGAATCCCTTTTTCTACATGATCGACGGCTTCCGTTACGGCTTCTTCGGCGTCAGCGACGCCTCGCCCTGGCTCAGCTTCGGCATCGTCGGCAGCGCGTGGCTGGTGGTGAGCGCGATCGCCGTCCATCTGCTGCGGATCGGGTACAAAATCAGGGGCTAGGCCCGCCCCAAGCCGGGGCGCACTGGGTGTCGCATTCGCCAACCCGCTACCGGGGGCGACGCCTGTGGCCCGGCGAAGTCGGTTCCACGGTGTTCCACGAACCAGGCAATACGACCGCCACCACACAACAACGTCCCACAAATACTGCAATGACTGCTGAAGAACTCCAAGCCATCATCGAAGCCGAGCTGCCGTGCCAGCACATCGCACTCGAGGGCGATGGGCGTCATTGGTACGCGACGATCGTCTCGGCAGAGTTCGACGGCCTGCGTGCGATCCAGCGACATCAGCGTGTCTACAAGACGCTCGGTGCGAAAATGCATACCGACGAGGTGCACGCGCTGTCGATGAAGACGTACACGCCGGCCGAGTGGGCCGCTTCCCCTCGCTAGATTCCGCGGGATTTTTGATGGACAAACTCTTGATTCGCGGCGGGCGCAAGCTCCGCGGCGAAGTACTCATTTCCGGCGCCAAGAACGCCGCCTTGCCCGAACTCTGCGCCGCGTTGCTGACCGCCGAGCCCGTGACGCTGCACAACGTACCGCGACTGCAGGACGTGGCAACCATGCTCAAGCTGATCCGCAACATGGGCGTGAAGGCCGAGCGGGACGACAACGGCACGGTGCGCATCGACGCCGGTGATCTGCATAACCCCGAGGCGCCTTACGAGCTGGTCAAGACCATGCGCGCTTCAGTGCTCGCACTGGGTCCACTGCTCGCGCGCTTCGGCGTGGCGAAGGTGTCGCTGCCGGGCGGTTGCGCGATCGGCTCGCGACCGGTCGACCAGCACATCAAAGGCCTGCAGGCGATGGGCGCAGAGATCGTCGTGGAACACGGCTACATGGTCGCCAGCCTGCCGGCCGGGCGCACGCGGCTCAAGGGCGCGCGCATCTTGACCGACATGGTGACCGTGACCGGCACCGAGAACTTCCTGATGGCGGCGGCGCTCGCCGAGGGCGAGACGCTGCTCGAGAACGCTGCGCAGGAGCCCGAGATCGTCGATCTGGCCGAAATGCTGATCCGCAT
>JAZKDL010000231.1:0-3022 GCA_040387575.1 Pseudomonadota bacterium | reverse complement strand
GCCACAGCGACGCCGATTGCGGCGACCACGACCGTGCGCATGCCGCGCCCGCGCGACGCTGCGTTCATCGGGGCGCGACCTCGAAGCTCAGCGTCGCGGTGTGGCGCACGTCCTCGTACTTCTTGCCGTCGACCGTGACCGCGCCGTTCACGCGCGCCGTCACTTCGAGCACATAGAGGCCGGGGAAGGGCGTGGCCATCGACACGGTGCCGTCCTTGGCGGGCTTGAGCACCCGGCGCCAGCCGTCGGAGGTCTCGACGTTGACCTGCGATGCGGCCACGGCGTTGCCCTTCCACATCAGCCGGAAGGTGTTGCCTTCCGGCGTGGTTGGCACCAGTTCGAGGTCGTTCACCGCCTGCGTGCCGGCACGGCCGAATCGGGCCTGGTAATGGGTCAGCGTGCCGCCGTCGGACACGCGGCTCGCGACCAGTCGCAGGTCGCCGTTGCCGGTGGCAGGCACGGTGAAGGCGTCGGCTTCGAGCGTCAGTGGCAAGTCCTTGCCGTCGGCCAGGAACGCGCGCGGCGACGCGACCGAGGTAGACGGTTGGCGTGTTCCGCCGAGTTCGCCGACATGGGCGTGCGCGGTGGTGGCGTCGCGTTCGATCCAGACGTAGTCGGCTTGCGCGGCGCCGCATGCGGCGGCTGCCATGACGGCGGTCGCGGCGAAGGCGGCGAACCGGGACTGGGAACGGCGTGGAAGGCTGGGAAGGCTGGGGATGTGCATGGATTCGTGTGTTGAGGCTCTCTCTTGCATGACAAACGAAGAGCGGAAAAGGGCCATGAAGCCCCGGAGTGCGAAGGGAGAAGAAGGGGGCGGAACGGCCATGAAGACTGTGTGCGTCCGGCCGATTCAAGCCATCGTCAGCGACGCCAGGCCACCGAGCGCGAGCGGCGCGCACAGCGCAGCCAGCCCTGCCGCCAGCCGCGGCCGGTAGCTCAGCAGCAGCACCAGCGCGAGCGCCGCGGCCGACAGCCAGCCGAACCACAGCACGGTGCCGACGCTGCCGCCCCAGCCCCGCACGCAGGGCACGACCGCGAGCGCGATCAGCGCGCAGCCGGCGGCCTGCAGCGCGCGTCGGAAGGCAGGCGACGCATCGCGCTGCCAGACCTGTGCGTGATGACGGTCCATCGCCAGGCACAGCCCGGCCATGCCGGCATAGGCCAGCCCGAAGGCGAGCAGGCAAGCGGTGGTCGTGTTCATGGCCGTACCTCGGCCGGGCTGTCGCTTGGGGCAACGGTCATGGCAGCGGACGGCTGGTTCGTCCGGTCGTCGGTCGAACGAGCGGCGTTGCGCGCGGATGGCAGAAGCCCGCCCGCACGGTGCTTCCGCCGCAGATGGCGCGCCGCGCCCAGCGCCAGCGCGCCGATCGCCAGCGCCGTCAGCTGCACGCCGATGCTTTCCCAATCGCCGCGCGCGAGCTGTGCAAACAGATGGTCACCGGTGCTGGCCCAGTCGAGCAGCGGCAGCAGCAGTCCGAGCGCGGCCAGCAAGCCGAATTGCGTGATCCAGGCGCGCGCAGGCGGCCGCAGGAAGGCGTGCCCCAGCGCCAGCGCCCAGACCGCGAAGAAGCCGCGCAGCTCCCAGGCCGCGCGCTGGTCGAGCGCCACCGGCAGCAGCCGGTTGATCCAGAGATAGGCCATGCAGGCCAGCGCCAGCCCCGCGATGGCCGCGACGTTGAGCCCTTCGACCAGCCGGTAGATCCGCGCGGTCGCGCTGCCGAACTCGCCCTGGTGTTTGTGGCGGCGCTTGACCATGAACAGCACTGCGCCCGTGCCCATCATGGCCGTGCCGGCGAGTCCGCAGACGAAGTACAGCCACTTCAGCGCCCAGCCGCCGAAGGTCGCCATGTGAAGCCCCTGCATCGCCGACTGTGCGAGCAGTGCGTTGCCGCCGTCGGCGCCACCGGGTGGACGCAGCCGCAACAGCTCGCCGGTCGCGGCCGAGAACATCGCCATGCCGGTGGTCGGGCTGAGGCGTTGCTGCGCCTCGTCCCCGTCGTTCCAGCCATAGACGCCGATGCGCGCATTGGCGTCGCCCGGCAGATCGACCACCACGGCGCGCACCGCCTGCCCGATGAGCTGCTGGCCGCGCGCGGCGAAGGCTTCGAGATCGGGCACCGGCATCGGCTGACCGCTTCGTTGTGGCTTGGGCAGGCCGGTCAGGTCGGCCGCGTACTGCTGCTGCGCGGCGCGGTCGCTGCCGTAGTGAAAGAGCTTGGGCGCCGGCACGAAGGACGGTGCGGAGAGGACCAGCCCGGTGTAGGCGATCATGAACTGGAAGGGCAGCGTGAGCACCGCGACCGCGTTGTGCGCGTCGAGCCAGCTGCGCTGACCTTTGCGTTGTCGGAAGGTGAAGAAGTCCTTGAAGATCCGCTTGTGCGTGATCACGCCCGACACCAGCGCGACCAGCATCGCCACGGCCGCGATGCCGACGATCCAGAGGCCGATGCGGCCGGCGTGCAGCTCGTAGTGGAAGTCGACGAAATGATGGCCGCCCTGGGTTGCGCGTTCGACGTGGTCCGTTGGCTCGGCAGCGACAGCGGCCTGCAGCGGTGCGCCGGTGCGCGGGTCGAGCCGTGCGTCCGCGTACTGCTGGCTGGCGTCGAACCAGTACACGCTGAGCTTGCCGCCGCCTTGCGCGTCCGATGGCCAGAGCTCCCACATGCCGGCGCCGGGATGGTGCCGTTCCATGTAGTCGACGCCCCAGCGCAGGCGTTGCGTGCGGCTGACCGGTGCGGCGGCCTCCGCGCCGGTCGGGTCGGCCGGCCGCGCCGCTGCAGCGGCCGCCGCGGCTTCTTCCGCACGGTGCTCGGGCGACATCCAGTGCGTGATCGGCTCGTCGAAGACTGCGAGCGTGCCGGTCAGGAACACCGCGAACAGCAGCCAGGAGAACCACAGCCCGCACCAGGTGTGCAGCCACGCCTGCGCCTGGCGAAAGCTGCCCTGGCCCGCGCCGCCGCTTGTCGCGGACGAGGTCGATTTCTTGACGCCAGCCGCCGCCATCTCAGCCACCTCTCGCGAC
>JAZKDL010000230.1:8659-10398 GCA_040387575.1 Pseudomonadota bacterium | reverse complement strand
GCCTGGCTGCACATGCGGCTGGTCAAGGGTCTGCGCGGCACCGTGGCCGCCTGGTGGGCGCTGGCTGGGCTCGCGGTCACGACATTCGCCTTCCTCGGCGTCAACATGTTCCTGAGCGGCCTGCACAGTTACGGCACACTTTGAAACCGGAATGCGCCGGCGTGCGTAACCTCTTGAGGGTATGCAACGAACTACGGTGAACATCACCAGCGATCGAAAGGCGCGTCATGCTGATTCATTCCAGGAATAACGGTTTCGTCCATCCGGCTTCAAGCGAAATCACGCCGCAAAGTGCGTATGAAGGTCGGCGCGACATGCTCAAGCTGCTCGCCACCGGCGTGGCGGGCGCGGCAATGGCCTCCTGGGCGGCGCGCGATGCGCTCGCGCAGGCGGCGCCCGGCAAGCTCGCGGCGCTGAAGGGCGCCAAGTCATCGGTGCCCGGTGCGCAAACGATGGAAAAGGTCACCGAGTACAAGGACGCGACGACCTACAACAACTACTACGAGTTCGGCACCGACAAGGCCGACCCGGCCAAGAACGCCGGCACCTTGAAAACCCAGCCCTGGACCGTCGAAGTCGAGGGCTTGGTCAAGAAGCCGGGCAAGTACGGCATCGAGGACCTGATCAAGCTCAGCGCCCAGGAAGAGCGGATCTACCGGCTGCGCTGCGTCGAGGGCTGGTCGATGGTGCTTCCGTGGGTCGGCTATTCGCTGGCCGAACTCATCAAGAAGGTCGAGCCACAAGGCAATGCCAAATACGTCGAGTTCCTCACGCTGGCCGACCCCAAAACGATGCCCTTCGTCGGCTCCCGCGTGCTTGACTGGCCTTATGCCGAAGGCCTGCGCATGGACGAGGCCATGCACCCGCTCACGCTGCTGACTTTCGGCATGTACGGCGAGGTGCTGCCGAACCAGAACGGCGCCCCGGTGCGCGTCGTGGTGCCATGGAAGTACGGCTTCAAGAGCGGCAAGTCGATCGTCAAGATTCGCTTCGTCGAGAAGGAGCCCGGCACGGCGTGGAACAAGGCTGCGGCCAATGAATACGGCTTCTTTTCCAATGTGAACCCGAATGTCGATCATCCGCGCTGGAGCCAGGCGACGGAGCGCCGCATCGGCGACGGCGGTGGGCTGTTCGCCAAGCGGCGCAAGACCGAGATGTTCAACGGCTACGAAGCACAGGTCGGCCAGCTCTACGCCGGCATGGACTTGAAGAAGTTCTATTGAGCCGGCCACGCGCATGAACAAGCTGCTGATGCATCCGGCCGCAAAGCCGCTGGTGTTCGTGCTGTGCCTGCTGCCGTTCGCGTGGCTGGTCTACGGCGCGTTCACGGATGGGCTGGGCGCCAACCCGGCCGAATACCTGATTCGCTCCGCTGGCGACTGGACGTTGCGCTTCATCTGCATCGTGCTGGCCGTCACGCCGCTGCGCGTGATGACCAAGCTCAACGGCCTCGCACGCTACCGGCGCATGCTGGGGCTGTTTGCGTACTTCTACGTCGTGGTCCACTTGCTCGCGTACAGCTGGTTCGACATGGGATTCGATGTTCCCGAGATCGCCAAGGACATCGCCAAGCGGCCGTTCATCCTGGTCGGCTTCGCTGCTTTCGTTCTGCTGACGCCGTTGGCAGCGACCTCGTTCAACCGGGCGATCAAGGCGATGGGGCCGAAGCGCTGGCAGTTGCTGCACAAGCTGATCTACCTGATCGCCGGCCTGGGCCTGCTGCACTTTTTCTGGCTGCG
>JAZKDL010000230.1:0-8559 GCA_040387575.1 Pseudomonadota bacterium | reverse complement strand
ACAAGCTGATCTACCTGATCGCCGGCCTGGGCCTGCTGCACTTTTTCTGGCTGCGCGCCGGCAAGAACAACTTCGCCGAAGTGTCGGTCTATGCGGCCATCATCGCGGCGCTGCTGCTGTGGCGGGTCTGGAACTTCGTGCGGCGCAAACGTGCGCCACAGCCGCGTGTGCAGCCGGCGCGCGCGCAGCCTTCGAAGTAAAAAGCAGGCCGTTCGGCGCGCAGCCGATCAAGGCTGCGGCGCTGCTTCAGGCTGCGCTGTCGAAGCGCTCGGTGAGCAACTGGTCTTCCAGCGTCTCGCGGCGCCGTATCAGCGTCGCGCGATCGCCGCTGACCAGCACCTCCGCGGCCCGGCCGCGCGTGTTGTAGTTGCTGGACATGGCCATGCAGTACGCACCGGCCGACAGCACGGCCAGCAGGTCGCCCGACACGACAGACAACTCGCGGTCGCGGCCGATCCAGTCGCCACTCTCGCAGATCGGACCGACCACGTCGTAGGTCACGGGCAGGGCGCCGCCGGCTGAAGCGACCGGCACGATCTGATGAAAGGCCTGGTACATCGCGGGCCGCGGCAGGTCGTTCATGGCCGCATCGACGATGCAGAAGTTCTTGTCCTCGCCCGGCTTCGTGTAGAGCACTTCGGTCACGCAGACGCCGGCGTTGCCGACCAGCGAGCGGCCGGGTTCGACGATCAGCCGGCGGTCGCCGAAACCGCGGGCATCCAGTCGCGCGAGCAACTGCTTCCACAGCGCATCGGCCGTGGGCGGGGTGTCGTTGTTGTAGTCGATGCCCAGGCCGCCGCCGAAGTCGAGATGGTGCAGCGGAATACCGGCATTCTCGATCGCCTCGACCAGGTCGAGCACGCGCTCGAGTGCATCGAGGTACGGCGAGGCTTCGGTGATCTGCGAGCCGATGTGGCAATCAATCCCCAGCACCCGCAGACCGGGCAACGAGGCCGCATGCTGGTACGTCGCGAGTGCGCGGTCGTGCGCCACGCCGAACTTGTTGCCCTTCAGGCCGGTCGAGATGTACGGGTGCGTCTTCGGGTCGACATTCGGATTGATGCGGATGCTGACGGCCGCGCGATGGCCTTCTTCGATCGCCACCGCATTCAGCACTTCCAGTTCGGCGTCGCTCTCGACGTTGAAGCAGGCGATGCCGGCGGCCAGCGCCTGGCGCATCTCGGCGCGCGTCTTGCCGACGCCCGAGAAGATCACCTTGGCGGGGTCGGCGCCTGCGGCCAGCACGCGCACCAGCTCGCCGCCCGAGACGATGTCGAAGCCGCAGCCGGCTTCGGCGAACACGCGCAGCACGCCCAGCGACGAATTCGCCTTCATCGCATAGCAGACCAGCGCGTCGCGGCCCTCGAAGCCGCGTTGGTAGGCGGCCAGTGCGTCGAGCATCCATTGCTTCGAGTACACGAAGAGCGGTGTGCCGTGTTCGGCTGCCAATGCGGCGAGCGACACGCCTTCGACGTGCAGTGCATCGCCCGTGCGTGCGATGTGCGGGTGACCGGGGAGCGTGCGAGCCGTCACTTGGCGGCTCCTGCGGGCGCGGACGCCGCTGCGGCCGGTACGGGGGCTGCAGCCGCAGCACCACCGACAGACGGCGTGAGAACCTGTGGCAACGTGGCGCGCTGGCTCGCTGCCGGATCGGTTGGCAGATAGAGCGGGCCCTTGAGGCCGCAGCCGCTGAGGCCGACCCCTAGCGCAGTGAGGCTTGCGCCGATCACTAGAATTTGACGAACATTCAACATGGTGAAATTAATTGTAATGACGGACCCCGAGTACATGGACCGCGCAGAGGCGGCGCTGGCTGCCATCGAGCAATGCTGCGACCGCCTCAACGAGACGACCGATGCAGACATCGAC
The DNA here is from genome assembly GCA_040387575.1 of Pseudomonadota bacterium. GTDB lineage: Bacteria > Pseudomonadota > Gammaproteobacteria > Burkholderiales > Burkholderiaceae_C > Variovorax. The sequence continues at coordinate 6,690 of JAZKDL010000230.1, read as the reverse complement.
AACCAGCGCGTGGGCGGCATGATCACCATCGTTTTCGGCAACGGCAGCCAGATCATCGTCAATCTGCAGAAGCCGTTGCAGGAAGTCTGGCTCGCGGCTCGCAGCGGCGGTTATCACTACCGCCACGATGGCGAGGTTTGGGTCGACACCAAGACCGGGGAAGAGTTCTTTGGAAACCTGTCGCGGGAGGCCAGCCTGCAGGCCGGCGAACCGCTCGATTTCCGCGCCTGAGCGGCCGTCGTAGCCGCTCCCCGGCGCATCAGTTGCGGAAGAGGTCGAGGATCCGGTTGCGTTCCTCGGGTGGCGGATTCGGCGCGACCGGCACGCCGGTCACGGCCTCTGCTGGCTGCACAGGCGCCGTGTCCAGGCCCAGACTTGCGACACCACGGCCCGGCGCGTAGTCGTCGAAGTACCACTCGCCGCCCACGTTGACCACACCGGCCGGCGGCGTCGCGACGAGGTCGGTCACCGGCACACCCTTGAGCGCCGTCTGCATGTAGTCGATCCAGATCGGCAGGCTCAGGCCGCCGCCGGTTTCGCGGTCACCCAGCTTGCGAGGCGTGTCGTAGCCCATCCACGCGATGGCCGCCATGGTCGGCTGGAAGCCAGCGAACCAGGCGTCGAGCGAGTCGTTGGTGGTGCCGGTCTTGCCATAGATGTCTGGCCGCTTGAGCGTAGCCTGTGCCTTGGCCGCGGTGCCGCCACTCGCAACCGATTGCAGCAGGCTGTCCATGATGAAGGCATTGCGCTGAGGAATGGCGCGCATCGTCTCGTTGAGCAGCGGCGGCTGCGTTTCGACCAGCACCTTGTCCTTGTGATCGGTGATCTTGGTCACGAGGTATGGGTTGACGCGGTAGCCGCCGTTGGCGAACACAGAATAGGCGGTGGCCATCTGCATCGGCGTCACGGAGCCGGCGCCCAGCGCCATCGGCAGATAGGCGGGATGCTTGTCGCGTTCGAAGCCGAAATTGGTGATCCAGTCCTGCGCGTAACGCGTGCCGATCGATTGCAGGATGCGCACCGACACCAGGTTCTTCGACTTCATCAGCGCGCGGCGCATCGACATCGGGCCTTCGAAACCGCCGTCGTAATTCTTCGGCTCCCAAGGCTGCCCGCCGGTGGTGGCCGCATCGAAGAACAGCGGAGCGTCGTTGATCACCGTGGCCGGCGAGAAGCCCTTCTCGAGCGATGCCGAATAGATGAAGGGTTTGAAGCTCGATCCCGGCTGGCGCCAGGCCTGCGTGACGTGGTTGAACTTGTTCTTGCTGAAGTCGAAGCCGCCGACCATCGCCTTGACCGCACCGTCGCGCGGATCGAGGGCGACGAAGGCGCCTTCCACTTCGGGCAACTGGGTGATCTCGAGCGTGTTCTTCGGCGTACGCGTCACCCGGATCACAGCGCCACGGCGCAGCTTGATGTTGGGCGGTGCCTTGTCAGAGAGGCCGGATTGCACGGGTTTCAGGCCGTCGCCGGTGATCTGCAGCACTTCTCCATTACCGCGCACGGCAACGACCTCCTTCGGGTTGACCTTCAGCACGACCGCCGCCATCACGTCGCCGTTGTCCGGGTGATCCGACAACGCGTCGTCGACGGCCTCGTCGACTTCCTTGGCCGCGTTCGGCAGTTCCACGAACTTCTCCGGACCGCGATAGATCTGGCGGCGCTCGTAATCCATGATCCCGCGGCGCAGCGCCTTGTACGCTGCCGCCTGGTCGGTCGATACGATCGACGTGTAGACCTTGAGACCGCGTGTATAGGTGCTGTCGCCATACTGGGCGTACATCAGTTGGCGGACGGTTTCGGCCACGTATTCGGCGTGCAGCCGGTTCGGATCGGCCGGGTCGCGCAGTTGCAGTTGCTCCTGCTTGGCGTCGGCCGCCTGTTGCGCGGTGATGAAGCCGGAGTCTTCCATGCGGTCGATCACGTACAGCTGGCGGGCGCGGGCGCGTGTCGGGTTGTTCACCGGATTGTTCGCGCCGGGGGCTTTCGGCAAGCCGGCCAGCATCGCCGCCTGGGCGATCGTGATGTCCTTCAGCGGCTTGCCGAAATAGGCCTCGGATGCGGCCGCGAAGCCATACGCGCGATTGCCAAGGTAGATCTGATTCAGGTAGATCTCGAGGATCTGGTCCTTGGTCAGCAGATGCTCGAGCTTGAAGGTCAGCAGGATCTCGTAGATCTTGCGGGTCAGCGTCTTCTCGGAGCTCAGGTAGACGTTGCGCGCCACCTGCATGGTGATGGTCGAGGCGCCCTGGCTCTTCACGCGGTTCATGTTCGCGAGGCCGGCGCGGACCATTCCCTTGTAGTCGACGCCGCCGTGGTCATAGAAGCGCGCGTCCTCTGCGGCGAGCACCGCGTCCTTCATGACCTTCGGAATGGTGCCGATAGGCGTCAGGTTGCGTCGTTCCTCGCCGAATTCGCCGATCTGCACGCCATCGGCGGAGAAGACGCGGAGCGGCAGCTTCGGGCGGTAATCGGAGAGGTCGGAAATGTCCGGCAGATTGGGGTAAGCCACGGCCAGCGCCACGGCGAGCACGCAGATGACCGACGCGACGCCGGCGGCAGCGATGCCCAGGGTCCAGAAAACCAGACGCATCAGCCAGGTCAGCCAGACCGGTCGGCGGCTGTCGGTAGCCTTGTCGGGCTTTTGGGGGGATGAGGATTCGGGCATGGAGGGAGGAAGAGTCACCGCGCATTATAAAAACCGGGGGGTTTTGCCGCCTGCCTTTCGGCACCTGGTGATGCGTAAGCGGGTGTCTTGCGACGCAAATTGCATCTGCGTACGTTTGCGTCGACTTTTGACAACGATGAACCCGCCTTCCCGGCACGATCTTTGCCCGCATTGCTTGCTGCTAGCATGCAACCATACGCAAACTTTTCTAATAGTTACAAGTGAATGGGTTGAAGGCTTGATTTCCCTCGGATCGCTGTTTCGTCGCCAGCCGGCGCCCCTGATCGGGCTGGATGTCAGTTCTTCGAGCGTGAAGCTGGTCGAGTTGGGGCGCGACGTTTCAGGTCGCTTTTCTTTGGAGCGATGCGCCATAGAACCACTCGAACCCGGCTGGATCACCGACGGCAATGTCGAGAAGTTCGACGAGGTGGCCGACGCCGTGCGCCGCGTGGTGCGCAAAAGTGGCGCGCGGGCGCGCCATGCGGCTCTGGCGCTGCCACCTTCCGCCGTGATCACCAAGAAGATCGTGCTGCCCGGCGGCTTGAGCGAGCGGGAGCTGGAGTTCCAGGTCGAATCCGAGGCGAACCACTACATCCCGTTTCCGCTCGAGGAAGTCAGTCTCGACTTCTGTGTGATGGGACCGAACGCGCAGGCGCCCGGTGACGTCGAGGTGCTGATTGCCGCATCTCGCAAAGAAACCGTACAGGACCGGGAAGGCCTGGCCGAGGCAGCCGGTCTGAAGGCCGTGATTCTCGATGTCGAATCCTATGCATCGCGGCTTGCAGCGGCCAGGCTCATTGCCCAACTGCCCGGCCAGGGCCGCGACGTGGTGGTCGCACTCTTCGAGGTCGGCGCCTTCACAACCAGCATGCAGGTTCTACGCAATCAGGACGTCCTCTACGACCGCGATCAGGCCTTCGGCGGTGCGCAGCTCAGCCAGCGCATCGTGCGCCAGTACGGTTTTTCGGCGGAGGAGGCGGAAGCGAAGAAGCGCAGCGGCGATCTGCCCGACGACTACGCCGCCCATGTTCTCAACCCCTTCGTCGCCAGTCTGGCGCAGGAGATCGGACGTGCCCTGCAATTCTTCTTTGCGAGCACGCCGCATAACCGTGTCGACTACGTGTTGCTGGCGGGGGGCTCGGCCGCATTGCCCGGGCTGACCAGTGCGGTCATGCGCCAGACCTCGTTCGCCTGTTCGCTGGTCAATCCATTCGACGGCATGGACATCGGGGCCGCCGTGCGCGAGAAGAAGATGCGGCGCGAGGCGCCGTCGTATCTCACGTCTTGCGGTCTGGCGATGCGGAGGTTCGCGCAGTGATCCTGATCAATCTGCTCCCGCACCGCGAGGCTGCCCGAAAGCGTCGTCGCGACACCTTCCATGCTGCGCTCGGCTTCGCAGTACTGCTGGGCTTGCTGGTCGCCGCCGCCGCCTATGCGGGCTATCAGAGCCAGATCGGCGGCCAACAGGTGACCAACGACTATCTGCAGTCCGAGATCGGCAAGCTCGAATCGGAGATCAAGGAGATCTCGACCTTGCAATCCGAGATCGTGGCACTGCGTTCGCGCCAGCAGGCAGTCGAAGACCTGCAAGGGGACCGAAACCTGCCTGTGCAACTGCTCAGCGAGTTGGCGCGCCAACTGCCGGACGGCGTCTACCTGACCAGCCTCCGGCAAGACAGCCAACGGGTCACGTTGCAGGGCACCGCGCAGTCCAACGAGCGGGTGTCCGAACTGCTCCGCAACCTCGGCAGCAACAGTGCCTGGTTGACTCGGCCCGAGCTGATCGAGATCACCTCCTCGACGGTGGCGATGACGCCGCGCGACACCCGCCGGGTTGCCAACTTCACGCTCCGCGTCGGGATCGAGCGTCCTGCGGAAGTGCAGAAGGCAGCGCTTTCCGTCAGGCCAACTGCCGCTGCCGCCGCTGCTGCTGCGAAAGACTGAGGCGACATTGTGAGACCACGACCCCCGCGCACCGCCGCACTCGAGATGGGTGATGCGTTGCACCGTATCGTTGACCAGTTTCGTGGTTTGAATAGCCGTGAACCCTGGTCCTGGCCTGCAATACCGCGCGGCGCATTGCTTGCCGCGGTCGTCCTGCTGGTGGTATCGCTGTCATGGTTTTTCTGGCTCACCCATGCCAACGACCAACTCGACGGAGAGCGCCGTCGCGAAGCCGCCTTGCGGGCCGACTACCAGAAGAAGACGGCGCAAGCAGCCAACCTCCAACTGCTCAAGAAGCAGCGCGAGCAGGTACAGCAGTACGTGACCTTGCTCGAGAAGCAACTGCCCAGCAAGGCGGAGATGGATGCCCTGCTGTCAGACATCAACCAGGCCGGGTTGGGCCGTAGTTTGCAGTTCGAGTTGTTCCGACCAGGCCAGGTGGTGATCAAGGATTACTACGCCGAGCTCCCGATCGCCCTGCGGGTGACCGGGCGCTACCGTGACATGGGTGCGTTCGCGGCCGATGTCGCCAACCTGTCGCGGATCGTCACATTGAACAATTTGTCGATCACGCCGCAGAAGGATGGCAACCTCGCGATGGACGCCACGGCCCGCACCTTCCGTTATCTCGACGAAGACGAGCGTGCGGCTCAGAAGCGTGCCGCGGCGGCCGGGGTGCGCAAGAAATGAAGGCGCAGTACGTTTACAAGGCGTTCCGGTTCGTGTGGGCCACCGTTCTTGCAACAGCGCTGACTGCCTGCGGCGGCGCCGACCAGGACGAACTCAGGCAGTGGGTGGCCGAGCAGCGCCTGCAGGTGCGCCCGGCAGTCGCGCCGATCACCGCACCCAAGCGATTCGTTCCTCAGCCTTACGTCGATGACGGGCGGCTCGAGCCGTTCGACCTGCTCAAGCTCACTCAGGCGATGCGCCGCGATGCCGCGCAACCGCAGAGCTCAGCCCTGATTGCGCCGGAACTCAGCCGGCGCAAGGAAGCGCTGGAGAGTTTTCCTCTGGACACCATGGTGATGGTCGGCAGCCTGAGCCGCAACGGACAGCCGGTGGCATTGGTCAGCATCGAGAAGCTGCTCTATCAAGTGCGTGTCGGAAGCTATCTGGGATTGAATTACGGGCGTGTCGGTCGCATCACCGAGTCGGAGATTTCGCTGCGCGAAATCGTGCAGGACGCCGCGGGCGAATGGGTGGAGCGTACGGCGACGCTCCAGTTGCAAGACAGATCGAAATGAACAAAAAGAAAATAGCAGGGATGCGATGGATGCGTGCTGCGGGCCTGTGTGTCGCGACCTGGGCTGTCGCCCTTGCAGCGAATGCGCAGAACGCGATCGAAGCGGTCACGAGTTCGATGCAATCTGGCGTGGAGGTGATCCGCATCGATCTTTCGCAGGTGCTTCCCGCGTTGCCGACGGGCTTCGCTGTCCAGTCGCCAGCGCGCATCGCGCTCGACTTTCCGGGTGTCTCCAACGCGGTCGGCCGTTCGACCATCGACGTGAATCAGGGTAACTTGCGGTCGGTCAACCTTGTGGAGTCCGGCGGGCGCACACGCCTGGTGCTGAACTTGAAGCAGCCCGCGGCATACCGCACGCAGATCCAGGGGCGCACGGTGCTGGTGTTGCTGGAACCCGTGGCCGGTCCGGCGCTGGTCGCCTCCACGCCCTCGGCCTTTGCCGAGAACCGCAACCGCGACACCTTGCCGCTGCGCGACGTCGACTTCCGCCTGGGTCGCGAAGGCGCCGGTCGTGTGATCGTCGATCTGGCGAACAGCCAGGTCGGTGTCGACATCAGGCCGCAGGGCAAGAACCTGGTCGTCGACTTCACCAAGTCGACGCTGCCCGAGGGCCTGCGTCGCCGCCTCGACGTGTCGGACTTCGGCACGCCTGTGCAATTGATCGGCATGCAACAGATGGGCGACCGCGTGCGCATGACGATCGAGCCGCAGGGCGACTGGGAACACAGTGCCTACCAGAGCGAGAACCAGCTGGTCGTCGAGCTTCGGCCGCGCAAGGTTGATCCGACCAAGCTGACGCAGGGCGCAGGCTACAACGGCGAGAAGCTGTCGCTCA
>JAZKDL010000229.1:0-6481 GCA_040387575.1 Pseudomonadota bacterium | reverse complement strand
GCCCTTTGCTTTTTTCAGGGCAGGTGCATAATCGCCCCCGCTCTGCACCCACCATGAATCGCCTCGCGTCCATCCTGCCGCCCGCTCAAGTGCTCGTGAGCGTCGATGTCACCAGCAAGAAGCGTGCTTTCGAAGAAGCCGGCCTGCTGTTCGAAAACCTCCATGGCCTCAGCCGTGCGCTCATCACCGACAGTCTGTTCGCACGCGAACGGCTCGGCTCGACGGGTCTCGGCCACGGTGTCGGCATTCCGCACGGCCGCATCAAAGGTCTGAAATCGCCGATGGCCGCTGTATTCCAGCTGGCGCATCCGATCGGTTTCGACGCACCCGACGAACAGCCGGTCGTGCTGCTGATCTTCCTGCTGGTGCCGGAAGCCGCAACCCAGAAACACCTCGAAATCCTTTCGGAAATCGCCGAGTTGCTCAGCGACGCGCCTCTGCGCGAACAGATCAAGTCGAGCGGCGACGCGACCGTCCTGCACGGACTGATCGCTGGCTGGCAGTCGGCCCAAGTGGTCTAGCCCGTCGCGCGTGTCGACGGCGCGTGCGCTGCGCGCGTGGCGTGCCGCTATAACCGTGGCTTTGTGTTTTCAAAGGTAGTTCATGAAGCCGACGGTCATCAGCGCCGATGCGATGTTCGAGGAGTTCCGCGGCACGTTGCGCTGGGAATGGCTGGCCGGTCTGGGCGCCTCTGAGCGACAGTTCGACCCGGAAGTCATCAGCCGAGCGCAGTCGGCGGCGGATCTGGTGGGCTATCTCAACTACATCCATCCGTACCGCGTTCAGATCCTGGGCGCTCGCGAGGTCGCCTATCTTGCGCGTGGCACGCCGGAGGACTGCGCCCGGCGCATCGCGCGCATCGTGACGCTGGAGCCGCCGATGCTCGTGTTGGCCGACGGCCAATCACCGCCGGACGAACTGTTGTCGATCTGCGAGCGTGCCCAGTTGCCGCTGTTCGCGACTCGGGAATCGTCCGCCTTCGTGATCGACTTGCTGCGCGCCTATCTGTCCAAGCACTTCGCCGAACGCACCTCGATGCATGGCGTGTTCATGGACATCCTGGGCCTGGGCGTGATGATCACCGGCGAGTCCGGCCTCGGTAAGAGCGAGCTCGGCCTGGAGCTGATTTCCCGCGGCAACGGTTTGGTGGCCGACGATGCGGTCGACCTGTATCGAATCAACCAGAACACCATCGAGGGTCGTTGCCCCGAGCTGCTGCAGAACCTGCTGGAAGTGCGCGGCATCGGCCTGCTCGACATCCGGGCGATCTTCGGTGAGACCGCGGTGCGCCGGAAGATGCGTCTGAAGCTGATCGTGCATCTGGTCAGGCGCGACAGCTTCGAGCGCGACTACGAGCGCATGCCAGCGGCACCACTCACGCAGGATGTGCTGGGCATTCCAGTGCGCAAGGTCATCATCCAGGTGGTGGCGGGTCGCAACATCGCCGTGCTGGTGGAGGCCGCGGTGCGCAATTCGATCCTGCAGTTGCGCGGCATCGACACCTATGCGGACTTCGTGGCGCGGCACCACAAGGCGATGGAAGAGGGCAGCAGGGACCTCTGAAAGATGAAGAACGCCGCTGGTGCTGCCAGTGGCATTTCCGATCTCGGACGATCAGTGCTTGTCGGCGCAGTTGTTGCAGAGCCCGTACAGGGACATCGCGTGGTCCTGCAGGATCCAGCCCTTGTCCTTGGCAATCATCTGCTGCCGGCGTTCGATCTCGGCGTCGTAGAACTCCTCGACCCGACCGCACGAGGTGCATATCAGATGGTCGTGGTGCGTGCCTTCGTTCAGTTCGTAGACTGCCTTGCCGCTCTCGAAATGGCTGCGCTCCAGGATGCCGGCCTGCTCGAACTGAGTCAGGACGCGGTAGACCGTGGCCAGACCGATGTCGGAGTGATCGTTGAGGAGGACGCGGAAAACGTCCTCGGCCGTCATGTGCCGCTGGGTGCCGGTCTGGAAGATCTCGAGAATCTTCAGGCGTGGCAACGTGGCCTTCAGGCCGGTGCTTTTGAGTTCGTCGATATTGCCCATGATGATTCCTGCGCCAGCCTTGCGGGAAAGCCCCACCGAGGGGCCAGCCGCTACAATGGTTCGATCATATCGCTACCCCTTTTGCCCATGCTCGCCATTTTCCGAAGCCGCCTGTGGTTGCTCGCAGCTGCTGTTGCGGCCACTGCCGTGCTGGGTGCCTGCAGCAGCGTGACCGAGAGCACGCGCAACGCGCTGGTTGCCGTGACGCCCTACAAGGTCGAGATCGTTCAGGGCAACTTCGTGTCGAAGGAGCAGGTCGACCTGCTCAAGGTCGGCATGTCCCGCCAGCAGGTGCGGGAGATCCTGGGCACGTCGCTGTTGACAGACGTATTCCACAACGATCGCTGGGACTACGTCTTCACGATCCGCCGCCAGGGCGTCGAGCCGCAGCAGCGTCGCCTCACGTTGTTCTTCAATGGCGAGCTGCTGGCCCGCTTCGAAGGCGACACGATGCCGAGCGAGCAGGAATTCGTGGCTGCGCTCGACGGGCGCAAGCGCAGCGGCAAGACTCCACAGCTCGAAGCCACCGAAGAAGAGCTGAAGAAACTCGCGCCGGCCAAACCTGCTGCAACAAGCACCGCACCGGCCGCCTTGCCGCCGCTGCCTGCCAGCTACCCCCCGCTCGAATCGAAGCGCTGAGCACTGCGCCCGCGTCCGGCTCGCCGGCATCGCCGCAGCGTGGTGCCGTCCCATCGATGTTTTCCGAAGGCTGAATCCGCGTGACCGCAGCATCCCCGTCCTCTTCCAATACAGCGCTCCGTCGCATCGCGATAGCAGGCGCTTCGGGCCGCATGGGCCGCATGCTCGTCGAAGCCGTGCGCAACGCCGACGACCTCGAGCTTGCCGGTGCACTGGCCGTGGCTGGCGGCTCGGATATCGGCGCCGATGCCTCGGCTTTCCTCGGCACGAACAGCGGCATAGCCATCACGTCCGACCTGCGGGCCGGGCTGAAGAACGCGCAGGTGCTGATCGACTTCACCCGCCCCGAAGGTACGCTGGCCCATCTGGCCGTGTGCCGCGAACTCGGCGTGCAGGCCGTGATCGGCACCACCGGCTTCAGCGATGCGCAGAAAGCCGAAATCGCCGACATCGCCAAGGACATCGCGATCGTCATGGCGCCCAACATGAGCGTCGGCGTCAACGTGACCTTCAAGCTGCTGGAAATGGCGGCCAAGGCGCTGTCGACCGGTTACGACATCGAAGTGATCGAGGCGCACCACCGCCACAAGATCGATGCGCCGTCGGGCACGGCGCTCAAGATGGGCGAGGTCATCGCCGACGCGCTGGGCCGCGATCTCAAGGATTGCGCCGTCTATTCGCGCGAAGGCGTCACCGGCGAGCGCGACCCGTCGTCGATCGGTTTCGCGACCATCCGCGGCGGCGACATCGTCGGCGATCACACGGTGCTGTTCGCCGGCACCGGTGAGCGCATCGAGATCACGCACAAGTCGTCCAGTCGGACGACCTATGCGCAAGGCAGCCTGCGCGCGGCGCGCTTCCTGTCGACGCAGAAGTCCGGGCTGTTCGACATGTTCGACGTCCTGGGTCTCCGATAACGGGCTGACCCGCATGCGCGCCGCGCTTCTCGCCCTTTTCCTTTCATGAGCGTGCTGTCGCTGCTCTCGCAGGGCGATGCGGTGAGCCGCACGGTGGCCTTTCTGTTGTTCGCGATGTCGGTCGCGAGCTGGGTCGTGATTCTCTGGAAGGCGTGGCTGTTGCGTGGTGGAACGCGGCAGGTGCTGCGCAGCATCGCGGCCTTCTGGCAATCGCCTTCGCTTGCCGAAGCCGAACAGCGCCTGCGGGGTTTCGACGGCGCCGCGCTTGTCGCACCGGCCGTTGGTGCTCTGGCTGCGCTGGTCAGCGAGCCTTCGGATACCGCAGGCACGCTCGGCCAGACCGGTGATCGCAGCCTTCGGCTCACACGCGTGCTGCGCGATGCGCTTCATGGCGCGCTGCAGCGTCTCCAGAGCGGGCAGATCCTGCTGGCGACTGTCGGAGCGACTGCCCCTTTCGTCGGCCTGCTCGGAACCGTCTGGGGCATCTACCACGCGCTCTCGGGCATTGCCGGCCAGACGGGCGGCTTCACCATCGACAAGGTCGCCGGGCCGGTCGGCGAAGCGCTGGTGATGACCGCGCTCGGCCTGGCCGTCGCCATCCCCGCAGTGCTCGCGTACAACGTCTTCGGTCGCGTGATCGGCCGCATCGAGGTCGAGCTGGAAGGCTTCGCACACGATCTGCTCGCGATGTTCGGCGGCCCACCGGCCATCGCGCCGTTGCCGCCGGCCCGGGTCATGCCGGTCGTCGCCTGAGCCCATGGCTTTCGGTCGCCATCCGCTCGGGTCCGGCGGCGCAGGCCGTGGTGCGGGAGCGAAAGGTTCTGGCGCCAGGCCGCTGTCTGACATCAACGTCACGCCGCTGGTCGACGTGATGCTGGTGCTGCTGGTGATCTTCATCATCACGGCGCCGCTGATGGCCAGTTCGATCCGGCTCGATTTGCCGAAGACCGACGCCGGCCTGCCGGTCGATGCGCCCAAGTCCGTGAGCCTGGCGGTCGATCGTTCAGGCCAAGTTTTTCTGAATGCCCAGGCCGTCACGTCCGGTGAACTCGCCGCCCGGCTCGCGACGGCGGCCGAGGCCAGCCGCGACACCGAAGTGCAGTTGCGCGCCGACGAAACCGTGCCTTACGGCCGGATCGTCGAACTGATGGGCATCGCCAACAAGGCCGGCCTGACGCGCATCGGCTTCGTGACCGAAGCGCCGGCGGCGGCCACGCCGTCACGCTGAACGGCGAGGCCGGCCGAAGTCAGCCCAGGTCAGCCCAGCACCACAGGCTTGGTCTTCCAGATGTCGTGCGCGTATTCCGCGATCGTGCGGTCCGACGAGAACGCACCCATGCCCGCAACGTTCAGGATCGCCTTGCGCGTCCACTCGTCGCTGTCGCGATAGAGCGCGTCGACCTCGGCCTGCTTCGCGACGTAGCTTTCGTAGTCGGCCAGCAGCAGGTAGTGGTCGCCCCAGCTCACCAGCGTGTCGTAGATGCTCTGGTAGCGCGCCGGCTCGCCGGGCGAGAACGCGCCGTCGCGGATCGCGTCCAGCACCTTCTGCAGTTCGGGGATCGCGTCGTAGTAGCTGCGCGGCTGGTAGCCGTGCGCGCGGATGTCGGCGACCTGCGGCGTCGTGTTGCCGAAGATGAAGATGTTGTCCGCCCCGACGTTGTCCAGCATCTCGACGTTGGCGCCGTCCAGCGTGCCGATGGTCAGCGCGCCGCTGAGCGCGAACTTCATGTTGCCGGTGCCCGAAGCCTCGGTGCCGGCCGTCGAGATCTGCTCCGACAGGTCGGCTGCCGGCATGATGATCTCTGCCAGGCTCACGCTGTAGTTCGGCAGGAAGACGACCTTCAGCAGCTTGTTGGCGCGCGGGTCGGCGTTGATCACGCTGCCGACGTCGTTGATGAGGCGGATCACCAGCTTGGCCATGTGGTACGCCGATGCCGCCTTGCCGGCGAACACCACCACGCGCGGCACGATGTCGATCGGCTGGCCGGCTTCATGCGCGGCAACGATGCGCTGGTAGCGCGTGATCACGTGCAGCACGTTGAGCAGCTGGCGCTTGTATTCGTGGATGCGCTTGACCTGCACGTCGAACATCGCGTCGGTGTCGACGACGATGCCCATGTGCTGCTCGATCCAGTTGGCCAGCCGCAGCTTGTTCTCGCGTTTGGCATGGCGAAAGGCGCGCACGAAAGGCGCCTGCTGCGCCATCGGGCGCAGCGCTTCGAGCTGCGTCAGGTCGCGACGCCAGCCGCGGCCGATGCGCTGGTCGAGCAGCGCGGCCAGCGGCGGGTTGGCCTGCGCCAGCCAGCGGCGCGGCGTGACGCCGTTGGTCTTGTTGTTGAAGCGCTCGGGAAAGATGCGGTTGAAGTCGGCAAAGATCGACTGCTTCATCAGTTCCGAATGCAGGCCCGACACGCCGTTGATCGAATGGCTCGCGAGCACCGCGACATAGGCCATGCGCACGCGCCGCTCGCCCGACTCGTCGACCAGCGACAGCCGGCGCAGCAGCTCGACGTCGTTGCCGGCCTTTGCCGTCACGGTCGCGAGGAACTTCGCGTTCATGTCGTAGATGATCTGCAGATGGCGCGGCAGGATGCGGCCGAGCATCTCGACCGGCCAGGTCTCCAGCGCCTCGTGCATCAGCGTGTGGTTGGTGTAGCTGAACACCTTCTGCGTCTGCGCCCAGGCGCTGTCCCAGTCGAGCCCGTACTCGTCGAGCAGCAGGCGCATCAGTTCCGGCACGGCGAGCACCGGGTGCGTGTCGTTCAGGTGGATGCTGACCTTGTCCGAGAGCTCGTCGAAGGTCTTGTGGGTGCGCAGGTAGCGGCGCAGCAGGTCTTGCACGCTGGCGCTGCAGAAGAAGTATTCCTGGTGCAGCCGCAGCTCGCGGCCCG
>JAZKDL010000228.1:0-2666 GCA_040387575.1 Pseudomonadota bacterium | reverse complement strand
ACCGGCGCGAAGTTCCTGCTGCTCGACGAACCCAGCGAAGGCCTCGCGCCCGTGATCGTCAAGCTCATCGGCAAGACCATCCAGCAGCTGAAAGACCGCGGCTTCACCATCCTTCTGGTCGAACAGAACCTGCGCTTTGCCTGCGAACTGGCCGACCGGCACTACGTGATGGAAACCGGCCGCATCGTCGACGAGCTCTCGCGCAGCGAGATCAACCACAACCTGTCGCGTGTCCAGGCGCACCTCGGAATCTGACCATGTTCGAAACTCTGGGCATATCGCCCCAAGCACTCGTCGGGCAGGTCCTGCTCGGGCTGGTCAACGGTTCGTTCTACGCGATGATGAGCCTGGGTCTGGCGATCATCTTCGGCCTGTTGAACGTCGTGAACTTCACGCATGGCGCGCAGTACATGATGGGCGCGTTCGCAGCCTGGATGCTGCTGCAGTGGGCGGGCATCAACTACTGGTTCGCCATCGTGCTGGCACCGCTCGCGGTCGGCGCGAGCGGCATGCTGATGGAGCGGCTCTTCGTGCGCCGGCTCTATCACCTGGACCACACCTACGGACTGCTGCTGACCTTCGGCGCCACGCTGATGATCGAGGGGCTGTACCGCAAGAGCTTCGGCGCCGCCGGCCTGCCGTACGAGAACCCGATCCCGGGCGGCTTTCGCACCGACCTGGGCTACATGCCCTACTACCGGCTGTGGGCGCTGTTCGCATCGTTGGCCGTGTGCCTGGGCACCTGGCTCGTGATCGAGAAGACCAAGCTCGGCGCCTACCTGCGCGCCGCCATCGAACGGCCCGACCTGGTGCGCGGCTTCGGCATCAACGTGCCGTTGATGGTGACGCTGGTCTATGGCTTCGGCGTCGGCCTCGCGGGGCTGGCGGGGGTGTTCGCCGCGCCGATCTACAACGTCAGCCCGGCCATGGGCTCCAACCTCATCGTCGTGATCTTCGCCGTCGTGGTGATCGGCGGCATGGGCTCGATCAAGGGCGCGATCTTCACCGGCTACCTGCTCGGCCTGTCCGAAGGGCTGATGAAGGTGTTCTACGCGCCGCTGGCCGACACGGTCGTCTTCATCATCATGGCGGCGGTGCTGCTGATCAAGCCCGAAGGTCTCTTCGGCAAGGGCGTGATCGCGCAGAAGTTCTCGAGCGCAATGACCAGTGCGGCGGCTTCGACGAAGCGCCGCAACAAGCCTTTGACCTGGTTGATCCTCGCGGTGTCGGTCGCAGCGTTGGTGGCGGCGCCGTTCTTCGTCTATCCGGTGTTTCTCATCAAGGTGCTCTGCTTCGCGGTGGCCGCCAGCGCCGTCAACCTGCTGCTCGGGTACATGGGCATGCTGTCGTTCGGCCATGCGATGTTCTTCGGCTTCTCGGCCTATGTGTCGGGGTACGTGGCCACGGTCTTCGGCATGGCGCCGCAGTGGGCCATCCTCGCGGGGACGGCTGCGTCGGTCGTGCTCGGCGGCGTCGTGGGCATGATCGCCATCCGGCTGCAGGGCATCTACTTCGCGATGTCGACGCTGGCGCTCGCGCAGATGGTCTATTTCTTCTGCGTGCAGGCGCCCTTCACCAACGGCGAGGACGGCGTGCAGAACATCCCGCGCGGCGTGGCCTTCGGCGTGTGGGACCTGAAGAGCGACATCTCGACCTACTTCTTCGTGCTGCTGATCTGCGCCGCCTGCATCCTGATGATCGCAAGGCTGGTGCACTCGCCGGTCGGCCGCATCATCGCGGCGATCCGCGACAGCGAGCCGCGCGCCGTGTCGCTGGGCTACAACGTCAACCGCTACAAGCTGGCGGTGTTCGTGTTCTCTGCCGGCGTGACGGGCCTGGCGGGCGCGACCAAGGCGATCGCGGTGCAGATCGCCACGCTGACCGACGTGACCTGGCAGATGTCCGGCGAATTCGTGCTGATGACGCTGGTCGGCGGCCTGGGCACCATCGTCGGCCCGGTGCTGGGCGCGCTCACCCTGATCGGCATGGAGACGTACATGGCCGGGCTGCAGGACTGGGTCACCGTGGTCCAGGGTTTCGTCTTCTTCATCGTGGTTCTCGCGTTCCGCTCAGGCATCGCGGGCACTTTCACGGCCGCATTCGCGGGCGCGAAGTCGCCGGCCCGCAAGGCCGAGCGCAACGGCGCCACGCCGCCCATCCCGGCACAGCAGGAGCATTGAGTGCAGTTCGACATCGTCATCGTCGGCGCGGGCATCGCCGGTGCGTCCCTGGCCTGGCAGCTTGCGCCGCATGCGCGCGTGGCGCTGCTGGAGATGGAAGAACAACCCGGCTACCACGCGACCGGGCGCTCCGCGGCGCTCTTCATGGAGACCTATGGCACGCCGATGATCCGTGCGCTGACCTGCGCGAGCCGTGCGTTCTATGTCACGCCGCCCGAAGGCTTCGCCGAGCACCCGATCCTGTCGCCGCGCGGCGTGATGCACGTGGCCAAGGTTGGACAAGAACAGGCGTTGAAGGACGCGCTCGCGTTCGCGCTCAAGACATCGCCGGATGTCGAACTGCTCTCGGTATCGCAGGTGATCGAGCGCTGCCCCGCCCTGCGCGCCGACCTCCTTTGCGGCGCGGTCTACGAATCGGATGCGATGGACATCGACGTGCATGCCTTGCATCAGGGTTACCTGCGCGGCTTTCGCCGGCACGGCGGC
>JAZKDL010000227.1:0-14534 GCA_040387575.1 Pseudomonadota bacterium | reverse complement strand
CCCCCGCGCCTTCCAGCGCGAAGAGCGGCACCTCGGCCCGTCGGCTGAGCCACATGCCGCCGCCCAGGGTCTGGAACTTCCTCGACAAGCCGCGCCGATAGAGATCGGCGCGGTGCCGAAACAGCAGCGGGTCGGTCAGGTCCTCGTCGACGATGTCGTTCTCGTAGTCCTCCAGCGTCACCGCCTCGAGGTAGAGCGCGCCGTGGCTCAGCGTGCCGAGGTTGCGCAGGGCCTGCTTCAGGTCGGCAGGGTTCAGATAGGCCAGCACGCCCTGGCAGATGACGAAGTCGAAGGGCTCCCGGGCCCGGTAGTCCACCACCGAGCCGCGCTCCCAGCCATAGCGGCTGCACAGGTACTCGCTGACCTCGACGCCGTGATAGCTAGCCTGCGGAAAGTGCCGGGCCACGATGTCGCGCCAGAGGCCGACGCCACAGCCGACGTCCAGCACGCGACGGACTGGAACGCGGAGGTATTTCAGGTAGGCGCTCACGAAGGCACCGAGCCGCTCGACGTGCTGCGGGTCGGCTACCTTGGTCTTCTTGTCGAAGTAGTAGCGCGCGTAATAAGCCTCATCGAAGGTGGCAGCGTCAACAGATTCCATGCCCCATCGTACTTGCCACGCATCAGTCCAGGCCGTACTGCGCCATCTTCTTGTAGAGCAGTTGCCGATGGATGCCCAGCCGCCGCGCCGCCTCCGCCCGATTGCCCTGCGTCTGCGCCAACGCATGCGTGATGAGCAGACGCTCCAGCCGCTCCACCGCGGCCGGCAGTTCGGCGTCGAGCCAGCCTGCGGACAGCTCGTCGTGCCTGGCGACGGCAGGTCGGCCGCCCGATGCCGCCGCCGTGTCGATGCCGAGATCGTCCACGCCGATGACCCGGTGCCGTGCGAGCACGTTGCTGCGCTCCATCAGGTTGCGCAGCTCGCGGACGTTGCCCGGCCACGGATAGCGCAACAGCCATTGCGCGGCCTCGGCCGACAGCACCTTGGCCGGCGCGTTGCCATCGCGCGCAGCTGCGCGTCGCAGGAAGTGTTCGCCGAGCGGAAGGATGTCGGCAAGCCGGTCGCGCAGCGGCGGCAAGCGAATCGACAACACATTGAGCCGGTAGAAGAGGTCTTCGCGAAAGCTGCCGTCCTGCACCGCCGCACCCAGGTCGCGATGGGTTGCCGCGACCACGCGCACGTCGACCTTCACCGACCTGTTGCTGCCGAGCGGCGTGACTTCGCCTTCCTGCAGCGCGCGCAGGATCTTGGCCTGCACGGCGAGCGGCATGTCGCCGATCTCGTCGAGCAGCAGCAGGCCGCCGTCGGCTGCACGGAAGCAGCCGGGCCGGTCGCCGGTCGCACCGGTGAAGGCGCCGCGCACATGGCCGAAGAGCTCGCTCTCGAGCAGTTCCTTCGGGATGGCCGCGCAGTTGATCGCGATGAACGGCGCGTCGGCACGCGGCGAATGGCGATGCAGCGCGCGCGCCACCATTTCCTTGCCGGTGCCGGTTTCGCCCAGCACCAGCACCGGCGCCGCACTGGCTGCAGCCAGGCCGATGCGCTTGTGGACCTCGCGCATCGCTTCGCTCGGCCCGACCAGTGCGTCATCGTCCTCGGCATCCGATCCGGGTTCTGACGCTGCGGGTGCCGCGGCGTCCGACCGAAGTGCGCGGGCCAGCACCTCGATCACCGCGTCGCGGCGGATCGGCTTGGTCAGGTGATCGAACGCACCGAGGCGCATCGCGTCGATGGTGTTGCCGCCACTCGCATACGCGGTCAGCACGATCACCGGCGGAACGCGGGCGAGCTGCCCCTTCATGGCCGCGAGCGTCTGGAGGCCGTCCATGCCGGGCATGCGATGGTCCAGGAACACGGCATCG
This sequence comes from Pseudomonadota bacterium, assembly GCA_040387575.1. GTDB lineage: Bacteria > Pseudomonadota > Gammaproteobacteria > Burkholderiales > Burkholderiaceae_C > Variovorax. The sequence goes on along the minus strand of JAZKDL010000227.1, from coordinate 12,671 downwards.
AACCGGCTCGACCGGAGTGCGGCCAGCGCGTCGCTGCCGCTGCCGACCTCGGTCGCCCCGTGTCCAAGGCCCTGCAGCGTTTCGGCCAGCGTCTCCCGAAAGGCGGTGTCGTCGTCGACGACTAGGAGTTGCGCCATGGAAGCTCCAGTTCGAAGCGCGTGCCGCGCGGAAGGGCCACGTGCAGCAGCTCGCCGCCATGCGCCAGTGCGACCTCGCGGGCCAGCGCCAGGCCCAGGCCGGTGCCGTCGGCACGGCCGGTGGCGAAGGGTTCGAAGAGTTGCGGCCGGAATGCTTCGGGCACGCCGGGGCCGTCGTCGTCGACTCGGATGCGCAGCCTGCCGCCGTCCCGTTCCGCAGCCAGAACGACCTTGCCGCCGCGCGGCGCATGGCGCACTGCGTTGTCGAGCAGGTTGTCGACTGCGCGTGCCAGATGGACAGGGTCGAACACCGCCTCCGCGGGCGCATCCGGCTCGACGCGCAGCGCGACTTCCTTCTCGCCCGCGCTGCGCTGCACGCCGGCGGCGCGCTCGGCCAGCCAGGCGCAAAGATCGACCCGCACCGGCGCCAGCGACACCGGCTGCACCAGGGCGAGCAGGCTCTGCACCAGCCCTTCGAGGCGGTCGATCTGGCCGACGATGGCATGCAGCGCCTCGCCCTGGCGCTCGGGGCCGAGTGCCAACGCGTTCTCGGCTTTCAAGCGCATCGCCGCGATCGGGTTGCGGATCTCGTGGGCGATGCCGCCCGTCATGCGCCCCAGCGCCGCCAGACGCTGCTCGCGGCTCTGTCGCTGCGCCGCCTCGCGCAGGTGTTCGCGGTTCTTCTCGAACCGAACGCCATAGTGGTTGAAGCCATCGATCACCCGGTCGAGCTCGCGCACACCGGTGCGGGCCAGCACCGGCATCGCTTCGTCGCCGGTCGCCGAAAGCTGGGCCTCCACGCGCCGCACATGGCGCAGTCCGCGCAGCAGGATGAGGCCCAGCCAGATGCCCGAGATCAGCACCGCGCCCATCAGGATGCCGAGACCGGTGCGAAGGCTCGTCTGCGCGGTGAGTGCGCCGGCATGCGTGCGGGTCATGGTCCAGGCCGCAAGGTCGTGGCCGGGCGACGCCAGCGGACAGGACGAGACGATCAGCGCCTCGCGCGTGCCGCGCACCACATCGGTCTGCGGCTGTTGCGTGCGCGCCGCCTGCTGCGCCATCTCGACGATCAGCGGCTGCTCGGTGACGGGGATGTCGCGCTTCACGCCGCTGCCTTCGTAGGTCGGGTAGGCGTAGGCGAGCAATCCACCCGCGCCCTGCCAGATGCCGCCTTCGACATGGGGTGCTTCGATGAGCACCAGCTGCAGCAGCACCTGGAGCAGATCGAGTTGTGGCGCCGACGGTGCCGGGTCGGGCACGGACCTGGCATAGCGCGCGGCGATTGCGCGGCACGACTGCTCGGCCAGCGCCCGGCCATCGGCAACCTGCGCGCCCGCGCTGCTGCGGTACAGCGTGACCATCATGACCCCCAGCGCCACGCAGATGGCCAGCAGCAGAACCCAGAAGAAAACGAGCTGGCTGCGGAGGGATCTCATCCGGAAGACTCTAGCGACACCGGCGCGTCACGCATTGCAGGACGGCACCGCCAGCTGGGGTAGCGGCGCGCTTCGTCGTCGGCCCGACTACTCGCCCCGCCCCAGCATGTGCCGTGCCGCGCGGGCGATGCTCTCCGCATCGACGCCGAAGAAGCGCCGCAATGCTGCACGCGTGTCGCTGCGGCCAAAGCCGTCGGTCCCCAACGTGATGAAGCGCCGGCCCGCCGGCAGATGCGCGCGGATGCTTTCCGGCACGGCGCGCACATAGTCGCTTGCCGCAACGATCGGCCCGTCGCACGCGCAGAGCTGCCGCGCAACGAAGGATTCGGCGCCATCCTCGCCACGCAAGCGGGCCTGCTCGCAGGCGGCGCCGTCGCGGGCCAGTTCGCTCCAGCTCGTGACGCTGAACACCTCCGCGCGAATGCCCTCGTCGGCCAGCAGCCGAGCCGCCGCGATCACCTCGGTGAGGATCGCGCCGGAACCCAGCAGCGTCACCTGGGGCACGGCAGTCGACAGTGCCGCGCCGTCGATCGGCAAGCGGTAGCAGCCGCGCAGCACATCGGCCGCCGCGCCATCGGGCAGGCTCGGCTGGGCGTAGTTCTCGTTCATGAGCGTGACGTAGTAGAAAACGTCCTTCTGCTCGACCAGCATCTCGCGGATGCCCGCGTCGACGATGACAGCCATCTCGCCGGCGAAGGCCGGGTCGTAGGCCTTGCAGTTGGGAATGGTCGCGGCGATCAGGTGGCTGCTGCCGTCCTGGTGCTGCAAGCCCTCGCCGCCGAGCGTCGTGCGCCCGGACGTCGCGCCCAGCAGGAAGCCACGCGCACGCTGGTCGGCGGCCGCCCATATCTGGTCGCCCACGCGCTGGAAGCCGAACATCGAGTAGTAGATGTAGAACGGCAGCATCGCCAGGCCATGCACGCTGTAGCTGGTGGCTGCTGCGGTCCAGCTCGCGATGGCGCCGGCCTCGCTGATGCCCTCCTCCAGTATCTGGCCGTCGGTCGCCTCGCGGTAGCTCAGGATCGAGTCGATGTCTTCCGGCGCATAGCGCTGGCCCACGCTCGAGTAGATGCCGACCTGCTTGAACAGGTTGGCCATGCCGAAGGTGCGTGCCTCGTCCGCCACGATGGGCACCACGCGCGGGCCGAGCACCTTGTCCTTCAGCAGGTTGCCGAGCATGCGCACGAAGGCCATGGTGGTGCTCATCTCCTTGCCGTCGGCCGCTACCGCGAACTGCGCATAGGCCGCGAGCTCGGGTTTGGCGACGACGTCGCAGGCCGTCTCGCGGCGCGGCATCGCACCGCCCAATGCCTCGCGGTGCGCCCGCAGATACCGCATCTCGGGGCTGTCTTCGGCCGGCTTGAAGAACTCGAGTGAGGTCGCCTGCGCGTCGGTCAGTGGCAGATCGAAGCGATTGCGAAAGCCGATCAGGTCGGCGCTCTCGAACTTCTTGTGCGAGTGCGTCGTCATCTTGCCCTGGCCCGCGCCCATGCCGTAGCCCTTCTTCGTGTGGGCCAGGATGACGGTCGGCTGGCCGACGTGCGCCGCGGCGGCGGCATAGGCGGCGTGGATCTTGACCAGGTCGTGGCCACCGCGCTTGAGCCGGTCGATCTGCTCGTCGGTCATGCCCTGCGCGAGCTTCCTGAGCTCGTCGTTCTGGCCGAAGAAGGTGTCGCGGTTGAAGCGGCCGTCCTTGGCCGCGAAGGTCTGCATCTGGCCGTCGACCGTGTTCGCGAAGGCGCGTGCCAGCGCGCCGGTGGTGTCGCGTGCGAAGAGGCCGTCCCAGTCGCTGCCCCAGACCAGCTTGATCACATTCCAGCCGGCCCCGGCGAACAGCTTCTCGAGCTCGTCGATGATGCGACCGTTGCCGCGCACCGGGCCGTCCAACCGCTGCAGGTTGCAGTTGACGACCCACACGAGGTTGTCGAGCTTCTCGCGCGCCGCCAGCGTGAGCGCGCTCATCGACTCGGGCTCGTCCATCTCGCCGTCGCCGAACACGCCCCACACCTTGCGGCCTTCGCAATCGAGCAGTTGGCGGTGCGTGAGGTAGCGCATGAAGCGCGCGTGGTAGATCGAGCTGATCGGGCCGATGCCCATCGAACCGGTCGGGAACTGCCAGAAGTCCGGCATCAGGTAGGGATGCGGATAGCTGCTGAGCCCGCGCGCGCCCTCGCCTTGCATGAAGGCCGGCGCGGTGAGTTCCTGGCGGTAGTGCTTGAGGTCGTCTTCGCTCAGGCGCCCTTCCAGGAAAGCGCGCGCATAGACGCCCGGCGAACTGTGCGGCTGGAAGAAGACGAGGTCGCCGCCATGGGTCGCGTTGCGCGCATGGAAGAAGTGGTTGAAGCCGGCCTCGAACAAGTCGGCCGCGCTCGCGTAGCTCGCGATATGCCCACCGAGTTCGCCATAGGCCTGGTTGGCGCGCACGACCATCGCGAGCGCGTTCCATCGCATCAACGAGCCCAGTTTTTCCTCGATCGCGAGGTCGCCGGGAAAAGCGGGCTGTGCCTCGACGGCGATGGTGTTGACGTATGGCGTGGACAACTCCGGCTGCCAGCCGATGCGCTGCTCGCGGGCGACGCGGGCCAGCGCGTCGAGCATCCAGCGCGCACGCTCAGCGCCGTGGCTCTGCACCAGCGACGCGAAGGCGCTGCGCCATTCGGCGGTCTCGTCGGGGTCGGGATCGGTCTCCAGAAAGGGCTGCTGCTTGTGCTCTGCCATGCGTATCCTCGCGCCACAAAATCATCGATCGAACAACTGGTCGGGATGATATGCGGCGCCGGAATAGGCGCGTGTCGCCCTGAACACGAAGGGCGCGTCGGGCAAGGTGGTGAAGCGTGCGATCAGCTCGCGGTAGGTCGCGTCCGGCGTCAGCTCGGCAAAGCGCTGCGGATACAACGCCTGCGCCAGGTACTCCAGCGCCACGATGTTGAAGGCGCTGTTGTAGAACTGGTGATAGAGCGCATGCACGCGGGCACCGGGCGCCTTGGCCGTCGCGGAGAAACCGGGGCGCGCCATCAGCGCGGAGATGCCGGCTTGCGCGGCGTCCTCCGATGCGCCGTAGCCGAAAGGCACCGAATGCGCGCCGCGCCGGATGCGCTGCGTACCCGTCATCAGATACACGTCGGGCTGCAGCCTGATCAGCGTTTCCAGCGGTATGTCGCCGGTCGCGCCGCTCAGCAGGCGGGTTGCGATGTTGCGGCCACCCACGGCCGCGATCAGCAGACCCCACGATGTCTTTCCCTGCGAATAGCAGCACTGGTCCAGGCCCATGCGCCCGGCGCGTATCTCGATGAACACGTCGGGCCGATGCCGCTCCAGCGCGATGCCTGCCTGCAGGGCGTCGAAACGCTGCCGGTAGAAGCGCAGGTAGTCCTCGGCGCGCTGCTCCCGGTCGAGCACCTTGCCGAGCAGCGCGATGGTGCGCTGCACGTTGCCGACCGGGTCGCGCGAGCTGTCGATGTACAGCAGCGCGATGCCGAGCCGCTCCAGGATCGGCCCGATCGGGCCGCCCTCGATCGCGCTCCTGGCCGTGATGTCGGCCAGCACCAGGTCGGGCCGCAGTCGGACCAGTGCCTCCAGGTCGACATGGCCGGAATTGTCGAAGTCCAGCAGCGGCACGCGATCGGCCGACGGCCATCGCTGGCGCACCAGCTGCCAGATGCTCGGATCGGAGTCGCCGAGCCCGTTGTCCCAACCCGCGAGCCGCGCGAACGGGTCCTCGCGTTCGAGCAGGGTCAACGTCATCAGGTCATTGCCGTTCTGCAGGAAGATCCGCTGCGGCGCGCGCTGCACGACCACCGTGCGGCCTGCGAGATCGACGACCTGCAGCGGATAGGCGACCGCACCTGCACCCGAAACGCCGAGCAGCATCGATCCGACGACCAGCAGATGGCGCAGGCTGCGGGCCGGCCATCGCCACGACCGCGAGGACCGCAGCAACCGCAGCAGCCATGGCGACCCGCTCATGGCGTCGCCCGGTCGATCGGGCCGTCGACCACGATCTGCAGCCAGCCGGCCGAACAGCATTCGGCACGCGCACGCACACCGTAGACCTGCGCGAGCATCCCGGGCGTGAAGACCTGTTCCGGCGTGCCGGCGGAATGCAGCCGCCCGCGGTGCAGCACCACGATGTCGTCGGCCCAGCGCGCGGCCAGGCTGAGGTCGTGCAGCACCGCGACGACGATCCGGTCCTGCTGCGCCAGGCTGCGTGCGGTGCCCATGACCATCGCCTGGTGGCGCAGGTCCAGCGCACTCGTCGGCTCGTCGAGCAGCAGCACGTCTGGCTCGCGGATCACCGCCTGCGCCAGGCTCACGAGCTGCCGCTGGCCGCCGGACAACCCGTCGAGCGGACGCAGTGCGAGCGGCGCGATGCCGAGCGCCTGCAGCAGCATCTGCGCGCGGTCGATGGGCGGCGCGCCCGTGCGCAGGGCGTCGCGCGTCTGTGTGCGGAGCGCCGCCAGCAGGCTTTCGAGCACCGTCAGCTCGACGCCGTCCGGCACGAACTGCGGCATGTAGCCGATGCGGCGGGCGCGTTGTGCGGGCCGCTGGCGGTCGAGCGCTTCGTCGCCCAGCCGCAGCGAGCCCTGCGCGGGCACCAGGCCGGCCAGCGCCTTGAGCAGCGTGCTCTTGCCGGCGCCGTTCGGCCCGACCAGCGCAGTCACGCGCCGACGCCGCAGGGGCGGCAGCTGAAGGTCGCTGATCACCGCCCGCCGCGCATAGCCGACAGAAAGTCCGCCGACATGCAGGTCCGTCGAGGCGCTCAGGGAAGCGGCGCTCATGCGCGCTCCTTCCGGCGCAGGATGAGCCAGAGAAACACCGGCACGCCCACCAGCGCGGTGACGATGCCGACCGGCAGCAGCGTGCCCGGCACCAGGGTCTTGCTGGCGATGGACGCCAGCGACATCACCAATCCGCCGACCAGCACGCTGCCCGGCAGGAAGAAGCGGTGATCCTCGCCGATCAACATGCGTGCGACGTGCGGCCCCACCAGTCCGACGAAGCCGATGGTGCCGGTGAAGGCGACCGCGGTCGCGGCCAGCAGGCTGATGCGCAACAGCGCGGCGAGCCGCAGCCGGCCGACGTCGACGCCGAAGCTCAGCGCCCGTTCTTCGCCCAGCCGCAGCACGTTGAGGCCCCAGGCCGCCCGCAGCGAGAAAGGCAACACGCAGGCGATCACCACGGCCAGCACCTGCAACTTGGGCCAGCTCGCGCGCGACAGGCTGCCCATGCTCCAGAACACGAGCTGCTGCAGCGCCTCCGGCGATGCGACGTACTGCAGCAGCGCCACCAATGCGTTGAAGGTGAACACCATCGCGATGCCGAACAACACCAGCACCTGCCGCCCGGAAGGCCGCGCCTTCGCGACCGCATGCAGCAGCAGCACCGACGCGAACGCGAAGACGAAGGTGTTCGCCGACACCACCCAGTCACCCGGCACACCGGGCAGGCCGATGCCGAGCACGAAGACCAGCGCGGCCCCGAGCGATGCCGCGGACGAGACGCCGAGCGTGAAAGGGCTCGCCAGCGGGTTGTCGAGGATGGTCTGCATCTCGGCGCCGGCCAGCGACAGCGCCATGCCGACCAGCACGGCCAGCAATGCATAAGGCAGGCGCAACTCGCGCACGATCAACGCCGTCTCGGTGTCGACCGATGCGGGCGCCACGATCGCGCGGACGATCTCCATCAGCGAGAAGTCGGACGAGCCGACCGACACGTCGACCACGATGCTGAGCAACAGCGCGAGCGCCGTGCCGGCGAGGATCGCCATGCGCCGGCGCAGCAGCCGCCGATAGCCGCGTGCGATGGCGTCAGCCGCCGGGGCGCTGCCGGCGGCAGTGGCATCGAACGCCGTGGCCATCAGAAGCGCGCGCGGATCGCGAGCACCACGCTGCGTGGCTCGCCGTAGTAGGTCTGGCGGTACTCGTGACCGGCGAGGCGATCGAAATAGGTCTTGTCGAACAGGTTGTTGACCGTGAGCGTCGCGTTCACGTTGCGGTTGATTTCATAGCCCACCTGCAGCGCCGCCAGCGCATAGCCGCGCTGCGTCCAGATGTCGTCGCCATAGCGCGTGAAGTTCTTGCTCACCGCACGCACGCCGCCGCCGACCGACACGCGCGCCAGCGGCCCGTCGCCGAACCGGTACTTCGTCCAGGCCGAGAAGTTGTGGCGCGGGAACGCGCTGTTGAACGGGCGACCCTGCTCGTCGACGGTTCCCGACACGTTCTCGGTCGCGGTGTAGGCATAGCCAACGGTCATGTCCCAGCGCGGCGACAGCCGGCCGCTCACCTCGGCCTCGAAGCCCTGGCTGCGCACTTCGCCCGCGGCGATCGAATAGTCCTCGTTGTCCGGGTCCGAGATCGCGCGGTTGACGTCGTCGATGCGGAATACCGCGACATGCGCGTTCACGCGGCCGTCGAGGTACTCGCCCTTGAGGCCGAGCTCGAACTGCGCGCCGGTTCGGGGCTTGAGCATCGCTTCGTCAACGTAGCGTTCGGTCTGCGGCGCGAAGATGCGGTTGTAGCTGGCGTACGCCGACAGGTGGTCGTCGAGGTCGTAGATCAGCCCGACGTTGGGCACGAAGCGCGCATCCACGGTCTGGTCGTTGGCCGGCGCATTCGGGTCTGTGGTTTCCCACCAGGCGAGTCGGCCGCCGAGCAGCACGGTCAGCGGCGCCCAGGGCTTCAGGCGTGCCTGTGCATAGGTGCCGTACTGCCTGACCCGGGTCCTCGGGTTGGGCCCGATGTCCTCATCCGGCAGCACGAGGTCGAGGTTCGGCTGGTCGACGTTCTGGCGGAACGTCGTCACGCCGCCCTGCACCTGTCCGCCACGGTAGGTCTGGTAGTTCGCGCCCGCGATGATTTCCTGCTGCAGTCCGCCCAGCACGAACGGCATCGAGACGTAGCCGTCGAGTCCGCGATCGTCCTCGCGCGAGGTCTGATGGGTACCGCGGACCGTGACGTTGCGCGTCACCGGGTCGACGAAGCTGTGCGTCATGAAGCGGTTCAGCGCGGTGCCGCGCAGGTACTGGCTGGCCGTGAGCCGGAACTGCCCGCCGTTGTCCATGCGGTGTTCGAGCTCGGCGAAGTAGCGCTGCGCGTAGTCGTCCTTGGTGCCGTTGCGCGAACCCAGGTAGGTCGAGCGCGGCACATCGGGATTGACGCCGCGCGCGAACTGCGGCAACCCGACGAAGACCAGCGAATCGCCGCGCTGCTCGGTCGCACCGATCGACAGCGTGGTGTTGCGCGTGAAGTCGTATTCGAGCGTGCCGTACAGCGTCTTCTTGCGCAGGAAGACCTCGTTCATGAAGCTGTCGCGATCGTCGTAGATGCCCACGATGCGGCCGCGCAGCGTGCCCTCGGCATTGAGCGCGCCGGTCAGGTCGACTTCGGCGCGCCGCTGATTCCACGAGCCGATGGTCGTCGCAGCCTGGAAGCCGAACGCCGACTGCGCGCGCTTGCGCACCAGGTTGATGGTCCCGCTCGGATTGCCCGCGCCTTCGAGCAGGCCGGTCGGTCCGCGCCAGACCTCGGCGCGGTCGTACAGCGACATGTCGATCAGCGTGTTCCCCCACATGCCCTGCCCGCCCTTGATCGGCAGTCCGTCGATCAGGTAGTTGTCGATCAGGAAGCCGCGGGACTCGATGTTGACCACGCCGGTCCCGGTCGGGTTGCTGCGCATGCCCGTCACATAGCGCATCGAGTCGCCGAGGTCGGCCACGTTCTGGTCGTCCAGCTGCTGGCGTGTCACCACCGAGATCGACTGCGGAATCTCGCGCAGCGCGTGTTCGGACTTGCCGATCGACACCGCGCGCGTCGTGTACGAGCCGCTGTGCTCGGTGGTCGTGCCGTCGTAATCCGCGCTGACCTCGATCATCGGCAGCGAGCCGCCCGATGCCGCGGGACGCGTGGCGCCAGCGGGCGACGCCGCGGGCCTGGCACGCACGCTCATCGCGCCGCTGCCGGTCACGATCAGGTCGAGCCCGCTGCCGGCCAGCGCACGGGCCATGGCATCGGTCGGCGTGAACGCGCCACGCACGGCCGGCGCGCGCCGGCCGTCGACCAGATCGGGGTCGACCGACACAACCAGGCCGCTCTGGGCCGCGATGCGGTTGAGCGTTTCGGCGAGCGCGCCTGCGGCGATGTCGAAGGACTGCGGCGCCGCGAGGCGGCCGGCGGCCGATGTGGTGGCCTGCGCCGAGGCGGCGGCGGGCGTGATGACGATGGCGGCGGCGATCAGTGCCGGCCAGTGGATTGCCTTGCGGCTCAGCATGCGCAAACTCCCAGGTGCGGAAAAAAGTGACTTCTGGGAGGTATGTGTATCGACGCGTCCGAACCGGACACCAAAGGCCGCACTGTTACAAATCAGACGAATCAGTTCCGATCGGCGCCGGCATCCGCCGGCCCGATCAGCGTCAACCAGGGCCCGTAGCGCGTCACGCGGATCGGCAGCGTTTCTGCCAGAGCGGCCAGCGCGCGGTCGACATCGGACAGCGGGAACACGCCCTGCACGGGCACGTTCGCGACCTCCGGTGAGACGCGCAGCAGCCCGTTGCGGTAGCGCTGCAGTTCGCCGACCACGAAGGACAGCGGCTGGCGGTTGACTTCGAGCAGGCCACGCGTCCATGCGTCGCTGCTGCGCTGCGAGGCGGGCAGCCGGAACACCTGCTCCGCATCGAACAGCGCACCCTCGCCTTCCTGCAGAACCGCCGTCACGCCGCCACGCACCTGCAGCGCGACGCTGTGCGCGAGCACGGTGGCGCGCGTGTGCCCATCTTCCTGGCGCACCAGGAAGCGCGTGCCCAGCGCGCGAACGCTGCCCTGCGCGGTGACCACGGTGAAAGGCCGCTGCGCGTCGGCCGCCACTTCGACCAGGATTTCGCCTTCGCGCAACACCAGGCGGCGCGCGTCGTCGCGGAAGTCGATGTCGAGCATCGCGCGCGCATTCAGCGTGAGCACGCTGCCGTCCTCGAGCCTGAGCGTGCGGCGCTCGCCGGTGCCCGTGGCGATGTCAGCGGTCCAGGCACCGAGCGGGCGAAGCCGGTCGGCCAGCAACAGTGCGCCACCGACCGGCAGCGCCACGGCGAGACCGCGCAGGAAGTGCCGGCGCGGTGGCGCCAGCAGCACCTTGCGGGCTTCGACTGCCTGGCCGGGCTGGCGGTGGTCCACCGTCCGCAGCGCCGCATAAGGCGCCTCGACCTTTCGTTGCAGGAGCAGCCAGGCCTGGTCATGGCGCGCATCGGCGGCACGCCACACGTCGAACGCGCTCTGGTCCGCCGCCGTCGCCTTGCCGGACCGCAGGCGCACCATCCAGCGAACGGCCTCGCTCGCAGCGGGATCGAGGCGCTCGCTCACGGCCGGGGCGGCTCGGCCGTGGCGAGCAGGCAGTGCTCCAGCGCCCGCGTGATGTGGCGGGACACCGTACGTACCGAGACCTGCAGCTGCGCCGCGATCTCCTCGTGCGACAGGCCGTCGAGCTGGCTGTAGAGAAAGGCCGAGCGCACCGCCAGCGGCAAGCCGTACAGCGTCCGGTCGATCTCGGTGATGGCCTCGATCGCGAGCGCACGGTCTTCCGCGGAGGGCGCCAGGGCTTCGGGCAGCAACGCCAGGTGCGCCAGGTAGCTCTGTTCGAGCGCCTGCCGGCGACGGAAGTGGAACAGCACGCGCTTGGCGATCGTGGTGAGAAAGGCGCGCGGCTCCTGCACGACGACCGGATCGATGCGCGAGTCGACCACCTGCAGAAAGGTCTCGGACGTCAGGTCCTGCGCATCGGCGTGATTGCGGGTGCGGCGCACCAGCATGCCCAGCAGCCAGCCATGGTGGAGGCTGTAGAGGGTGTGCAGAGCGTGGTGGCGGGCTGGACGGGGCGCAGTCATGCAGTCATCGAGAAGACATGTCTCGTGCAGCGGAAATTGCTGCAAACGAGAATTGTTCTCAATGTAGCAGCGACGCAGTCGACCCCGAAAGCGTGCGGTTATCTTTCAGCCGACCGTCTCGTACAGCTCCAGCGGAAGCCCGTCCGGATCCGCGAAGAAGACGAAGCGGCGCGACGTGAACTCGTCCAGGCGGATGTCCTCGACAGCCACGCCCGCCGCTTCCAGATAGGTCTTCCAGTGATGCACGTCGTCGACCGCGAACGCCAGATGCCGCAGGCCCATGGCCTCAGGCCTGCTGGGGCGCGGCGGCGGGTTCGGAAAAGAGAACAGCTCGATCTGCGTGCCGTCCGGCAACTGGAGGTCCAGCTTGTACGAATCGCGCTCCGCCCGGAAATTCTCGGCAACGACTTCGCAACCCAGGATCTCGGTATAGAAGTGCTTCGAACGACGGTAGTCGGCGCAGATGATCGCCACGTGATGGATGGCGCGCAGGACAGGAGCCTGGCCCGGAACGTTTGGCGTTGGCATGCGTCAGTGTGACCTGGACGCGTTCACCAAGGCGTCCACTTCGCGTAGCTGGCCGCCGATGCGATCGTCCGTTCGATGAAGCGCACGCCACGCGCACCGTCTTCGACGCGGGGATAGTCGGCCTCCGGCGGATCGTCCTGCTGCCCCGCAAGCCGCGCGCGGATGCTCGCGAAGATGCCGGCATAGACATTGGCGAACGCCTCGATGAAGCCTTCGGGATGGCCGCTCGGCAGCCGGTTGCCACGCAATGCCGCCGGATGCAGCCACGGCGAGCCTCGCGTGAGACGGCGTGCCGGGCCTTCGAGCGGACGGTGGATCAGTTCGTTCGGCTGCTCCTGCTGCCATTCGACGGTGCCGAGCGTGCCGGACACGCGCAGGCGCAGGTCGTTCTCAACGCCCGTATTGATCTGCGACGCCACCAGCACGCCACGCGCGCCGTTGGTGAAGCGCAGCAGCAGGTTGGCGTCGTCATCGAGCGCGCGTCCCGGCACCAGCGAACCGAGGTCGGCGCAGAGGCTTTCGATCTGCAGGCCGGTGACCGTCGCGATCAGGTTCTCCGCATGCGAGCCGATGTCGCCGATGGCGCCCGCCGCGCCGCTGCGCGCCGGGTCGAGCCGCCAGCCGGCCTGCTTGTTGCCGCCGGCCTCGAGCGCAGTGGCGAGCCAGCCCTGGCTGTACTCGCACACCACCTTGCGCACC
>JAZKDL010000226.1:0-5755 GCA_040387575.1 Pseudomonadota bacterium | reverse complement strand
GCACGTGCGAGCCCTTCTCGATCACGTCGAACACCAGCGTGCCGCGGCCGCCGAACTTGTGCAGCGCAAAGCCGAACAGCACGGCCAGCAACAGCACCTGCAGGATCTCGCCCTTGGCGAAGGCATCCACGAAGGTGTTCGGGATGATGTTGATCAGGAAGTCGACCGTGCCCTGCATCTTGCCGGGGCCGGTGTACGCGGCGATCGACTTGGTGTCGATGGACGCGGGGTCGATGTTCATGCCGACACCCGGCTTGAGCACGTTGACCAATACCAGGCCGACCACCAGCGCGATGCTGCTGACGACCTCGAAGTACAGCAGCGCGAGGCCGCCGGTCTTGCCGACCTTCTTCATGTCTTCCATGCCGGCGATGCCAACCACCACGGTGCAGAAGATGATCGGCGCGATGATCATCTTGATCAGCTTGATGAAGGCGTCGCCCAGCGGCTTCATCGCCTCCCCGCTCTGCGGATAGAAATGGCCGAGCAGCACGCCAATGACGACGGCAAAGACGACCTGGAGGTAAAGAGAACGGTAGAACGGTAGTTTTTTGGTGGCTGGCGGTGTTGTCATGGAATGCCTTCCGAAGGTTCTGGATCGGCCCGCGAATCGATGCTTTTTGAGCTTTGAGCGTCGCAGCGCCGGGCGCGATTCTCCACTTTGTCGGGCCGTAACAAAATTTCCTTTGGTCAGCTGTCAGTCAGCTGTCAATTCGTTTGAACCCGCACGCATGCCAGGGCGCGCACGAGGCTTCAAAATCATGGCCGTGAACGCCCCGATCCGACGCATCGCCCACCTCGACATGGACGCCTTCTATGCGTCCGTAGAACTGCTGCGCTACCCGCAGCTCAAGGGCATGCCGGTGGTGATCGGCGGTGGGCGCCGCAAGGTCGACGAGGCGATCCGCGACCTGCCCGAGGGCGCCACGCTGGCCGACATTCCGGTCGCCGCTTTCCCTCGACTGAAGGACTACGTGGGCCGCGGCGTGATCACCACAGCCACCTACGCGGCGCGCCAGTTCGGCATCGGCTCGGCGATGGGCCTCATGAAAGCCGCCAAGCTTTGCCCGCAGGCACTGCTGCTGCCGGTCGACTTCGACCAATACCGCGCCTTCTCGCGACGCTTCAAGCAGATCATCCTGGAGATCGCGCCGCTGATGGAAGACCGCGGCGTCGACGAGGTGTACATCGACTTCACCGACGTGCCCGGCGGCCAGCGCGAAAGCGGTCGGGTGCTGGCGCGGCTGATCCAGAAATCGATCTTCCAGGCCACCGGCCTGACTTGCTCGATCGGTGTGGCGCCCAACAAGCTGATCGCCAAGATGGCCAGCGAGTTCAACAAGCCCAACGGCATCTCGATCGTGCACGAGAACGACCTCGAAACCCTGATCTGGCCGCTGCCCGCACGCAAGGTCAACGGCATCGGACCGAAAGCCGATGCCAAGCTCGAGCGCCTTGGCATGCGCACGGTCGGCGACATCGCCGCCAAAGACCGGCAATGGCTGGTCGAGAACTTCGGCAAGGCGACCGGCGCCTGGATGCACGAGGTGTCGTGGGGCCGCGATGACCGACCGGTAGTGACCGAAAGCGAACCGGTATCGATGAGCCGCGAGACGACCTTCGAGCGCGACCTGCATGCGGTGCGCGACCGTGCCGAGCTGGGCGCGATCTTCACGCACTTGTGCGAAAAGGTGGCCGAGGATCTGCAGCGCAAGGGCTACGTGGGAAAGACGATCGGCATCAAGCTGCGCTACGACGACTTCAAGATCGCCACGCGCGACCAGACCATCGACCGCTTCGTGGACGACGGCGCCAGCATTCGCCGCGTGGCGGGCCTTTGTCTCAAGCGCATACCGCTCGAGCGGCCGCTGAGATTGATCGGGGTGCGCGTGGGGGCCTTGGCCAGGGCGGAGGAGGTATCGAGCGGCCCGACCGATGGCTTGCAGGCCGCGCCTGCCTCGCCGACACGCCGCACGGCCGAGCGCAAGGACTCCACGGCCTCGCTTTTCTGATGACTCGCCTGCTGCGACGCTGGTCACTGCACGCAGGCGCCGCGCTGCTGGGGCTGATGGCTGCCGCCGGGCTCTATGTCGGCGTGGCGATGATGCTGATGCTCTGGCCGGCCACGTCCACATCGCCACAGTCCGTCGACGCGGTCGACGCAGCGCCGCCCATCGAAGCCTACGTGCTGAGCAATGGCGTGCACACCGACTATGCATTTCCGATTCGCTCGACAGTGATCGACTGGACCCGCGTCTTCGCGCCAACCGACGCGCCCGAAGTGCCGCCGGATGCCGAGTACATCGCGATCGGTTGGGGCGACCGCGAGTTCTACCTGAACACGCCGACCTGGGCCGATCTGACGGTGGCACGCGCTTTCGGCGCGCTGTCGGGGCGCAATCGCGCGCTGCTGCACGTCACCTGGCTGCGGCGCGCGCAGATGAGCCGAGGTGCCTACGCGCTGCCACTCTCGGCCACCCAGTACGCCCGCCTGGTCACGCATGTCCGCACCATGCTGCCGGGCAACGTCGCTGCGCCGATCGCGGGCGCGCACTATGGCCGCGAAGATGCGTTCTATGAAGCGCTCGGCAGCTACAGCGCGATCGAGACTTGCAATACCTGGACCGGCCGAGGCCTTCGTCAGGCCGGCATCGCAACCGGCCGCTGGACACCATTCGACCTGAACGTCGTCTGGCACCTGGCGCCGACGACGCCCTGAACACTGAACACGCTCGATGCGTCCAGCACGCGGCATGGATGCCGTCGCCGACGACGGTGCCCCGCCCTGCCGACGGCGCTAGTGGCGTCCTACAGGGACGCGCCGCGGTCCGCGCGAAGTTGATGGTTTCATCGCTCCACGACTGCTCCCGATGACCATTGCCGCTTCGCTGCGCCCCGAGCCCCTGGCCAACGGCCTCGTGTATGTGAACCCCGAGATGCCTGGTTTGCGCCGCTTTCGGCGCGGCGACGGTTTTCGCTACAAGGACATGAAGGGCGCATGGCTGAAGGATGCGGACGAGATCGCGCGCATCCGCAGTCTGGCCATTCCGCCCGCTTACACCGAAGTCTGGATCTGCCCGTTGCGCAATGGCCACCTGCAGGCCACCGGACTCGATGCCCGTGGCCGTAAGCAGTACCGTTATCACGCCGACTGGCGTGTTCTGAAGGACGCGACCAAGTTCGAGCGACTGGAAGCGTTCGGCCTTGCATTGCCGCGCATCCGCGCGCGTGTGGCGCGCGATCTGGATGCGTCGCCGCGCGCACCGCTTGCCCGCAGCCGCGTCCTCGCGGCGCTGGTGCGTTTGCTCGACACCACCTTCCTGCGCGTAGGCAACGAGGAATACGCCAGCAGCAACGGCTCCTACGGCCTGACGACGCTGCGCCAGAAGCATGCCGATGTGCGCGGTACGTCGCTGCGCCTGCACTTTCGCGGCAAGAGCGGCGTGATGCACGAAGCCGCCATCGACGATCCTCGTGTCGCGCAAGTGGTCCGGCGTTGCCAGCAACTACCTGGGCAAGAGTTGTTCCGCTACCAGGACGAAGACGGCGCTCCGCACGGGCTCTCGTCCACCGATGTCAACGACTACCTGCGCGAAGCGGCTGGCGACAACTTCACGGCCAAGGATTTCCGCACCTGGCACGGGACCGTCCAGGCGCTGGAGCTGACCCGGCTGGCCTGCGACCGCGACCCCGCCGCGCCGAGCGCCGTACGCTACAGCGCCAAGGAGATCCTCGCAGCGGTCGCCAAGCAGTTGGGCAACACGCCCGCCGTGTGCAAGAAAGCCTATGTGCATCCGGCAGTGCTGTCGCTCGGCGGAACCCTCGCAGGCGACGCCGATGCGATACGCGATATCTGGAAGCGCATCACCGGCCGCGCCCGACCGGTTCGCAGGCTGTATGCGGCGGAAGCTCGCTTGCTTGCATTCCTGCACGAACATCGGCGCAATGCGCGGCGCTTGGCAGGCAAGGAAGGCGGAACGGTAAAGAAGCCGGCCCGCACCGGGCGGCGTGCCAGCGCTCAGCCCGCTGACGCTCAGCCCGCGGCGAGCCCGAAGCGCACGCTGTTGCGGTCAGCGCTCAGCGTGTAGCCGAGATCGTCGGCCAGCGATTGAAGTGCGATCACGTCGATCGCCAGCTTGCGCGGCGCACGGTGCTCGGCCATCGCATCGGCATCGTCGGTCGCGCCGGCAATCGCCGTCAGCTGGATGCCCTGGTTGCCATCCGGAGTGATCTGAATGGTCGCCACGTCCGGCGCACTGTCCTGAAGGAAACCCATCGCTCCCAGCAGCAGGTAGCGCAACGACGCCCCTGAAGGCCAGCGCTCATCGGCGTCTTCGCCGTCCTCGGCGATCAGGGTCTCGTCGACTTCGAGCCGGATGTTCTGCAGGTCGAAGGCCGCGCGCATCAGCGAAGTGCATTGCCTGACCAGCGCAGCACGGCTGATGCCGTCGTCACCGGTCGCAAGCTCCCAGTCGCGCAACGAACGCACGGCGGCGACGAGTTCGGCGATCTGGCTGTCGATCAGCGCCACCCGCTCCTGGCAGGCTTCGACGTCGATGATCGGCGCGGCCACCTGGCGCTTGAGCATCAACAACCCCATGCGCATTACCGATACGGGAGCCGACATGTCGTGGCGCAAGGCTGGCAGCGCACGGGTCAGCAACTCGTGACGCACGCCGGCAGCTATCCAGCTGCGGCCTCCGGGAGATGATTTCATCAATGCGAGGATTTCGCAGGGGCTTCGGCGAGGATGCGGTCTAGCGCGTCGAAGTCGATTGGCTTCTGCAGGTGGTGGTCGAACAACCCAGGCTCGCCACCCGCGGCGTCGTTCGCAGAAAAGCCGGTAACCGCCACCAGCAATGGCGGCTTGGGCAACGCTCGCAGCCGACGCGCGACTTCGGTGCCGGGCATGTCGGGGAGGGTAAGGTCCAGCAGCGCGACATCGAACGACTCTTCAGCCGCTGCATCGAGTGCCTGCTTTGCCGAGTAGGTGCAACGCGCCGTGTGGTCCTGCAGGGACAGCAGTTCCAGCAGCAAGTCTGCAGCCGCTTCGTTGTCGTCGACGATCAGCACGTTCACAAATTGATTCCCGGCAAAAGGGCCAGTATCGACCCGAGGGGTGTTGCCGGATGTAGGAGCAAGCCTACTGTCGCGCGGTGCGGATGTTCGGCGGCAGTGCTTTCGGCGAACTGGTGCGAAACGGATTGATGTCCAGCCCACCGCGGCGCGTGTAGCGCGCATACACCGACAGCTTGTTCGGCCGGCATTGCCGCCAAATGTCCCAGAACATGCGCTCGGCGCAGGGTTCGTGGAATTCGTTGTGGTTGCGGAAACTGACGATGTAGCCGAGCAGGCCGGCCTGATCGATTGGCGGGCCGCTGTAGCTGATCTGCACGCTGCCCCAGTCGGGCTGGCCGGTGACCAGGCAATTGCTCTTGAGCAGTCGGCTGGTGAGCGTCTCGGTGACCGGTGGTTGCGTGGCGTCGCTGCGCAGCAACTCGGGCGCCGGCTGGTAATGCGTGCACTCGATGTCGAGCCGATCCAAATCCAGCCCGTCCAGTTCGTGCACCGGCTCGCTGTCGAACAGCGCCGGCGCGACCAGCCTCACGCCCACGCCGCCGCTGCGACCACTGCCGCGCCAGGCGGCTTCACCGAGGTCGGCCCGCAGGCGCTCGCGCACGGCATCCACATCCGCGAAGACGGTGCTGTTGAAGCTGTTGAGGTAGAGCTTGAACGACTTGCTCTCGATGATGTT
>JAZKDL010000225.1:0-1774 GCA_040387575.1 Pseudomonadota bacterium | reverse complement strand
CTGCACCGCATGCCGGGCGCGCTCCCCAACGTCCCGAGAACGCGCCACAAGCCCACAGCGCTCCCCAACGACCCGAAGCCCTGGCAACCAACAGACGCATCACACAGCCACCCGCCCCTGACGCACGACCCGCAACACAGGCCGCTGTCCGAACCAATAAGCCAGCTCCGCAGGCTCCCGCAAATTCCACAACACGAAGTTCGCCGGCATGCCGACAGCAAGCGCCCCGTGCGTCGCCTGCAGACCCAGCGCGCGCGCCGCATGCACCGTCACCGCATCGATGGCTTCCGGCACGGTCAAACGGAACAGCGTGCAAGCCATGTTGACCATCAGCAGCAGGCTCAGCGCTGGCGAGGTGCCGGGGTTGTGATCGGTCGATACCGCCATCGGCACGCCGGCCGCGCGCAAGGCGGCGATCGGCGGCAGGTGCGTGTCGCGCAGCGTGTAGTACGCGCCGGGCAGCAACACGGCGACGGTGCCCGCCGCCCGCATCGCGTCGACGCCGGCCTGCGACAGATGTTCGATGTGATCGCACGACAGCGCACCGTAGCGCGCAGCCAGCGCCGCGCCGCCCATGTCCGACAACTGCTCCGCATGCAGCTTGACCGGCAGGCCGAGCGCCTGCGCGGCACGGAAGACCTGCTCCGTCTCGTCCAGCGAGAACGCGATGCGCTCGCAGAACACGTCGACCGCATCGACCAGGCCTTCGGCCGCGAGCGCCGGCAGCATCTCGCGGCACACCAGGTCGATGTAGTCGCCGCTTCGGCCGGCGTACTCCGGCGGCAGCGCGTGCGCGCCCAGGAAGGTCGTGCGCACCGTCACGCCATGCGCCTCGCCGAGCCGGCGCGCCACGCGCAACTGCTTGCGCTCGTGTTCGAGCGACAGGCCATAGCCCGACTTGATCTCGATCGCGCAGACACCCTCGGCCAGCAGCGACTGGAGCCGCACCGACGCGCTCGCGAACAGATCGTCCTCGCTCGCCTCGCGCGTCGCGCGCACGCTCGACACGATGCCGCCACCCGCCTTCGCCACTTCCTCGTAGCTGGCGCCGGCGAGCCGCATCGCGAACTCGTTCGCGCGTTGGCCGCCGTAGACCAGGTGCGTGTGGCAGTCGACCAGTCCTGGCGTGACGAGCGCTCCGCCGCCATCGTGCCGCGGCAACGTATCGAACTCCGCGGGCAGCGCCGCCTGCGGACCGATCCACGCGATGGCGCCCTGCGCGACCACGATCGCGGCCTCGGTCTGCGGGTCGGACAGCAACCGCAGCCCGGTCCAGAGGCCGTCGGCGGAAGGCAGCGAATCGAATGATTTCATCGGGTCGTCCAGGGTCGTGTCCAACGATCTTGCGGCATGCGGTGGCACCCCATCAACCGCGTGAAAACCAGCGCACGGCCACCAGCGTGCCCGCACCGCCGACCGGCGTCAGCGCCCAGGCGCGCGGTTCGTCGGCCCACCACAGGCCTTCGCCGGCAGCCAGCGTTTCGCCATCGGCGTGCCAGGTGCCTTGCAGGCTCATCAACAGGCCGGCGGTCGCGCCGGGCAGCGCATCCGCCGTGCGCAGCATGCGCACGTCTGCACGGCAGTTTGCGCGGCGGCTCATCACGTTGAAGTCGCTCGATGTACCGCCGAGCACGCTGCAGTCGAGCGCCACGTCGCCGCTGAAGGCGAAGGGCGCATGCGGCCGGTCGAGGCGATGGTCGATGTTGCCGTCGGCAGCGTGCAGCCGCACGCCCTCGCCGTCCAGCAGCATGATCGTGCGGTCCACGCCCGGGAA
>JAZKDL010000224.1:0-5285 GCA_040387575.1 Pseudomonadota bacterium | reverse complement strand
CCGCTGACCTTGAGCATGTCGTCGCTGCGGCCGGCGTAGGTGTAGTAGCCGTCGGCGTCGCACGAGTACTTGTCGCCGCTCTTGGTCCAGCCGTCGCGGAAGGTATCGGCCGACTTCTCCGGGTTGCCCCAGTACATGAGCGCGGTGCTCGGCCCGCGGATGTAGAGGTCGCCGACCTCGCCGACCGGCACGGCGCCGCCGTCCTCGCCGCGCAGTTCGATGTCGTAGCCGCCGACCGGCTTGCCGGTGGTGCCGTAGCGGATGTCGTCGGGCCGGTTCGAGATGAAGACGTGCAGCATTTCCGTGGACCCGATGCCGTCGACGATCTCGCAGCCGAAGTGGGCCTTGAAGCGCTGCGCGATCTCGGCCGGTAGCGCCTCGCCGGCCGACGAGCACATGCGCAACGCGACCTCCTCGCGCGCCGGCAGCGCAGGCGATGCCAGCATGCCGGCGAAACCGGTGGGCGCGCCGAAGAACACCGTGGGTTTGGGCGTGCCCGGCGTGCCGGTCCAGCGACGGAAGGTGGCGGCCGGCGTCGGCCGCTCGGCCATCAGCACCACGGTGGCGCCGACCGACAGCGGGAAGGTCAGCCCGTTGCCCAGGCCATAGGCGAAGTAGAGCTTGGCCGCGGAGAAGCAGACGTCGTCTTCGGTCAGGCCGAGCACCGGCTTGCCGAACAGCTCGGCGGTCCACCACGGGTTGGCGTGCGTGTGGACCGTGCCCTTGGGCCGGCCGGTCGAGCCCGACGAATACAGCCAGAACGCATGGTCGGCGGCGAGCGTGTCGGCCGGCGCGGCCAGCGGCGGCGTTGCGGCGACCAGCGCGTCGAAGGGTTGCGCATGCACCGACAGCTCGGCCAGCGCGCCGATCGGCTGCGACACCACCAGCGTGCGCAGCGCGTGGCGGCTGCGCGTCATCGCCTCGGACAGCACCGGCACCAGCACGCCACAGACCAACGCTGCGGTGGCGCCGCTGTGCTCCAGCATGTAGGCATAGTCGTCGGCCGTCAGCAGCGTGTTCACCGCGACCGGCACGATGCCGGCGTACAGGCAGCCGAGAAAGCTCACCGGCCAGTCGCTGCTGTCGAGCTGCAGCAGCAGCACGCGCTCGCCGCGCGCCACGCCGGCGCTCAGCAGCGCGGCGCCCAGCCGGCGCGCGCGGTCGTCGAGCTGCCCGTAGCTCAGCATGCCGCGGTCGTCGACATAGGCGATCTTGGCGGCGCGGCCGCGGTTGAGCGCGAACAGGTGCTCGGCAAAATTGAAATGGTCTGGCGGGTTCATCGTGTCTCCTGTCGCTCTGGGTCGCGTTCTGTTGCGCTCTGTTGGATGGCGTCGGCTGTTGCCGATGGGGTTGCGGGCTTCAGGCCACGGCGAGCCCCAACTGCGCCAGCACGTCCGGGCTGGCCTGCACCGCGCTGCGGCGGTGATAGAAGTCCAGCGCGCGCAGCCCGCCCAGTTCGGCGCCGCCGCCCGCGCGGCCCGGTCCGCCGTGCAGCGACATCGGCATCACGTTGCCGTGGCCGGTCTGTGCCTTGGCGACGGCGGGCGTGATCACATGAACCCGGCCGTGGCTGGCTGCGAGTTCGACCGCCGTCCGGCCGAGCGCAGCGTCGTCGGCGCCATACAGCGAGGTGACCAGCGAGCCTTGCCCGCGGTGCGCGAGCGCGGTCGCATGGGCCAGGTCGCGGTAGGGCAGCAGCGTCGCCACCGGTCCGAAGACCTCGACGTCGTGTACCAGCGCCGCGCCGTCGGCGTCGCGCGTACCGAGCAGCACCGGCGCCACGCAGCAGGCGACGGCCGGGTCGGCATCGACCAGCGGCCGCGCTTGTGGGCCGTTGCCGTCGTACAGCACGCCGGCCTCGCGCTGGAGTTGCGCGAGCCCGTCGCGCACGGCAGCGAGTTGTGCACGGCTGACCAGCGAGCCCATGCGGACCGATTCGTTGCGCGGATTGCCGACCGTGATGCCCGCCAGCTTCGCGCCGATGGCTTCGGCCGCCGCGTCGTACACCGCTTCGGGCACGAAGATCCGGCGGATCGCGGTGCACTTCTGGCCCGACTTGACCGTCATCTCGCGCACCACCTCGCGCACCAGCAGGTCGAAGGCTTCGGTGCCGGGCGCGCCGTCGGGCAGAAGGATGGCCGAGTTCAGGCTGTCGGCCTCGATGTTGGCGCGCACCGAATGCTGTGCCACGGCCGGGTGCGAGCGGATCACCGCGCCGGTGTCGGCCGAACCGGTGAACGACACCACGTCGAACGGGCGCAGCTGGTCCATCAGCCCGGCCGAACTGCCGCAGATGACCGACAGCGCACCGCTCGGCAGCACGCCCGCGTCGACCACGTCGCGCACCATGCGCTGGGTGAGCCAGGCGGTCGATGTGCCGGGCTTGACGATCACCGGCACGCCCGAGAGCAGCGCCGGCGCCGCCTTTTCCCACAGGCCCCAGCTCGGGAAGTTGAAGGCATTGATCAGCAGCGCGACGCCCTGCGTCGGCACCTGCAGATGCTGCGACTGGAACACCGGCTCCTTGCCCAGCTTGACGGCGTCGCCGTCGCGCAGCACGCGCACGTCGCCGAGCGCATCGCCCCACTTCGCGTACTGGCCGAGCGTGAAGATCGCGCCGTCGATGTCGACCGCCGAGTCGTTCTTCACCGTGCCGGAGTTGGCGGTTGCGATCTCGTAGTACGTGTCGCGGTGCGTCTGCAGCACCTTCACGATGGCGCCGAGCAGCGCGGCGCGCTCCCGGTAGGTCAGGGCCTGCAAGGCGGCCCGGCCGGTCTGGCGCGCATGGCCGAAAGCGTCCGCCAGGTCGAGACCGGTCGCGTCGACGCGGGCCAGTTCGGTGCCGAGCACCGGGTCGAACAGCGGCGTGCCGGCGCCGCTGCCGGTTTGCCAGCGGCCGGCGACGAAATTGGGGAGGAGTTCGGTCATATGGAAAAGTGAGGAAGGCAGGCGTCCGAATCAGGCACGCGTGAACTGGATCTGCCCTTCGGGCAGCAGATAGAGAACGAGCGCGCGGCCGGCGGCCACGGTCGGGCGGTGCGCGCTGCCGGGCGGGTAGACGCACCAGCCGGCGGGCCGCGTGTCGAAGGTCGCATCGGAGGCGATCGGCATGATCAGGTCGATCTCGCCTTGCGGATGCAGGTGGTGCGGGCCGGCGATGTCCTGCATGTCGACCACATCCACCGAGAATCGCTGGAGCGCGTCGTCGGCCTTGAAGACGCGTCCGTAACGGATGCCGCCGCCTTCGCGCTCGCAGAGCCAGCCTTCGGCCACGCCCTCGACGCACGACTGCTTCAGCTGCTCGAACAGCGGCGACCCGGCGCCGTGGTGCTGGTTGAGCCACTGGTCGAGTTCGCCGTCGAGCGGCCGGCCGGCGATGTCCGCGGCGAGGCCGGCGAGCTGCTGGTGAAAGGATTCCTTGGACATCGCGGGACCGTTTGTTGCGTGGGTGGGAGACAAAGCAGAGAAGAAGACGAGAAGCTTGATCGCCGCGCTTGCGGCATCGACTTGTCTGCAGTATCTTGCCTGTCGCGGACAATACGCATGCACTTTACGGGTGTCAAGCAATATAGTGCATCTTGGTGTTTTCCCTGAGGCAGTGCCTCGGGTGTGAGGGAACGGATATGAACGATCGAGCCGACGCCGCAGTGAGCGGCGCGGAGGTTGAGGAGAAGAACCCGCTGCTGTCGGCGCTGGGTGAGCGCTTGCGCACCCTGCGCGCGCGGCGCGGGCTCACGCGCAAGACGCTGGCGCTGGCCGCCGACGTGTCGGAGCGGCACCTCGCCAACCTGGAATACGGCACCGGCAACGCGTCGATCCTCGTGTTGCAGCAGGTGGCGACGGCGCTGCACTGCTCGCTGGCTGAACTGCTGGGCGACGTCACGACCAGTTCGCCCGAGTGGCTGCTGATCCGCGAGATGCTCGAGCGCCGCAGCGAAGCCGATCTGCGGCGCGCGCGCATCGCGCTCGGCGAACTGCTGGACGCGTCGTCGAGCGACCCCGGCCGGCAGCGCCGCATTGCGCTGATCGGCCTGCGCGGCGCGGGCAAGTCGACGCTCGGCCGCATGCTGGCCGACGACCTGGAGATGCCCTTCGTCGAGCTGAGCCGCGAGATCGAGAAGCACGCCGGCTGCAGCGTGCGTGAGATCCACGACCTCTACGGCACCAACGCCTACCGCCGCTACGAGCGGCGCGCGCTCGAAGAAACCGTGCAGATCTACGGCGACGTCGTGATCGCCACGCCGGGCGGCATCGTGTCGGACCCGGCCACCTTCAACGAACTGCTGGCGCACTGCACCACCGTCTGGCTGCAGGCCGCGCCGGAAGAACACATGGGCCGCGTCGCGGCGCAGGGCGACACCCGCCCGATGGCCGAGAGCAAGGAAGCGATGGACGACCTGCGCCGCATCCTGGCCGGCCGCACCGCTTTCTATTCGAAGGCCGATCTGTCGGTCGACACCGCGGGCGCCACGCTGGCCCAGAGCTTCCAGACGCTGCGCAGCGCGGTGCGCACCCGCCTCGGCGAAGCCGTTTGAGCCGGCTGTAAAAAATCGAATCCGGGGGTTGACGCGTTTCTAAACATGCATGATGATGCATGTCATCGAGACGAGTTCAGCCAGAACAATGCAATATTGTTCTTCTACTTCAACAAGGAGACCCCGAACATGACTGAGACTGCCACCGCGCCGGCCACTGTCGACTACCGCACCGACCCGACGAAATACCGCCACTGGACGCTCAGCGTGGACGGCGCCGTCGCCCGCCTGTCGCTCGACATCGCCGAGGACGGCGGCATCCGCCCGGGCTACAAGCTCAAGCTCAACAGCTACGACCTCGGGGTCGACATCGAACTCGCCGACGCACTCAACCGCGTGCGCTTCGAGCATCCGCAAGTCCGCTCGGTGATCGTGACCAGCGCCAAGGACCGCATCTTCTGTTCGGGCGCCAACATCTTCATGCTCGGCGTCTCGAGCCATCCGTGGAAGGTGAACTTCTGCAAGTTCACCAACGAGACCCGCAACGGCATCGAGGACACCTCGAAGCATTCGGGCATCAAGTTCCTCGCGGCCGTCAACGGCGCCTGCGCCGGCGGCGGCTACGAACTGGCGCTGGCCTGCGACGAGATCTACCTGGTCGATGACCGCTCTTCCGCCGTGTCGCTGCCCGAAGTGCCGCTGCTCGGCGTGCTGCCCGGCACCGGCGGCCTGACGCGCGTGACCGACAAGCGCCGCGTGCGCCACGACCTCGCCGACATCTTCTGCACCAGCGTCGAAGGCGTGCGCGGC
>JAZKDL010000223.1:0-2879 GCA_040387575.1 Pseudomonadota bacterium | reverse complement strand
CGGGTGCGCGACTATGCCGAGGTCAAGGGCCAGGGCCGCATCACCGAAGACATCGCGCACAAGGCGCTGGCCATGCTCGACGTCGACCCGCAGGGCTTCGACCTGATGGACCGCAAACTGCTCGAGGCTGTGATCCACCGCTTCGATGGTGGCCCGGTCGGGCTCGACAACATCGCGGCCAGCATCGGCGAGGAGTCGGGGACGATCGAGGACGTGATCGAACCGTATCTGATCCAGCAAGGCTATCTGCAACGCACGCCGCGTGGACGCATCGCCACGCTGGCGGCGTATCGGCACCTGGGCGTGGCGCCGCCGCAGCGCGACGGGGACATGTTCGGCACCTGATGCATTTGCGACCGGGCCGGCCGTGCATCAGCTCCCTGGCAGCGCCGCCTTGCTGACCGCGCGCCCGACGCGCTGGAAGATACCGCCGGCTTCCTTGTTCTCGTCGAGATCGGCGGCGCAGGTGGTCACCACCACCGCGTGGCGGCCGTCGTCCTGCGGATTGATCACACCCATGTGGCAGGCGCGTTTGTATTGCGTGCCGGTCTTGTGGATGAACTTCACGTTGCGCGGCAGGCCACCCTGCAGCCGGTAGTCACCGAGGCTGTCGAAGCTCATGTCGGTGAACAGCACCCGCGTGTTCCGCGGCGACAGCAGCTTGCCGCGCACCAGCTGTTCGAGCATCTTTCCGTAGGCCTCCAGCGTGGCCGAATTGACCTCGGTGCGGTAGTAGCGCGCGTAGGCCTCGTCGATCGTCTTGGCCTGCAGTTGCTCCTTGGGCAGGTTCAGGTTGCGCCGCACGTTCTCGACGCGTTGCGGCCCGAGCGGTGCCGCGGCGATCTGCACCAGCTGCAAATGGCTGAGCTTGCGCGCGTCGGGGTGCATCTGCTCGTACACGTCGTAGCGCACCTCGGCCATGTCGGTGAGCTTGCGCACGTCCGATCCCATGATGTCCGAGGCCGTGCGGTTCAGGTTGTCCAGGCCGACGGTGCGGATCAGCAGGTTGGTCGCGGTGTTGTCGCTCTCGCGCAGCATGCGCTTGAGCAGCGAATCGATCGGGTACGAGGTGCCCGTCTGCTGCCAGGCCAGCGCGCCCGATCCGTCGACCTTGTCGCCTTCCTGCAGCACCAGCTTGTCGCCGAGCTTGAGCTTGCCCGCGTCGACCTGCTTCAGCACCGTGATCGCGACCGGCACCTTCACCGTGGACGACAGGTACCAGAGCTTGTCGGCGTTGTAGTTGAAGCTCGCGCCGTCGCTCAGCCGCTTCACGTAGACGCCCAGGCTGCCGGGCGATTCGCGGTCGATGCGCTCGATCTCCTGGCGCAGCGCGTCGTCCCAGTTGGCAGCTTGGGCGAACTCAGCGATCGGCAGCAGCGCGCACAGGCACAGGGCCTGGAGCAGCATCGCAATGGGGCGCATGGGTGACTCCTTCGGTGAGCAGGCCGGATCGGCAGATGGCGGCGCCGACCTGGCGCAGGGCGAGGTCGGCGCGGGTGACTGAAGCCTCGTCGCGCGTGCAGGCGACCACGATCACGCGCTGCGTGTGGCCTGGGCGGGCGTTGCTCACGATGCCCGAGTCGCAGGTGCGGCGCAATTGCGTGCCGGTCTTGTGCGCAAAGCTCACTTGCGACGGCAGGCCGGCCTTGAGACGGTTCGGCCCGGTCGCGATGCGCTCCATCAGGCCGAGCAGGTAACGCGTCGACGCAGGCCCGATCGCCTGGCCGTTGACGAGTTTTTCGAGCAGGTCGGCGTAGGCGTCGAGCCGCCCTGAGTTCACGCCGCTCGCGTAGTACGTCGAAAACGCTGCGCCGACCGAGCGTGTCCGGAACTGCGACACCGGCACGTCGAGGATGCGGCTGAGCAGCTCGGCGCGTTCGGCGTCGGTACGCTGCTGCTTCAGCAATAGCAGGTCGCGGCCTTCCAGATGCCGCGCGGCCGGCGTCATGTTGCCGTAGGCGAGGCGGCGCACGTCGGCCAGGCTGGTGATGCGGTTGAAGCCATCGGGCACCAATGATTCGACCAGCGCATTCACCTCACCGAGGCCGACCAGGTCGATCAGCATGTCGCTCGCCGTGTTGTCGCTGTGGATGATCATCTGCTCCATCAGGAAGCGGATGCTGAGTTGCGCGCCGACCGGCCGGCTGTTGGTAAGGCCGGCACCGTCGACATAGTCGCCGGCGCGCAGCGTGAGCTGCGTGTCGAGCGTGAATTGGCCCTGTTCGACGCCGCGCAGCACGGCGATCGCGACCGGCACTTTCACGGTGGAGGCGAGATACCAGGTTTCGCGGGCACGGTAGGACGCCGACTGGCCGCTGTCGAGATCGCGCACGTAGACGCCGATGCCGGCCGGGTTGGCGGCTTCGACCTTGGCGAGTTCGGCTTGGAGGCGGGAGCCCCAACTGCTGTCCTGGGCGTGGGCGCTGGTTCCGAGAGACGCGGCCAATGCGACCACGCAGGCAATC
The DNA here is from genome assembly GCA_040387575.1 of Pseudomonadota bacterium. Classification (GTDB taxonomy): domain Bacteria; phylum Pseudomonadota; class Gammaproteobacteria; order Burkholderiales; family Burkholderiaceae_C; genus Variovorax. The sequence continues at coordinate 414 of JAZKDL010000223.1, read as the reverse complement.
ACTGCGTTTTGGGTGGGCGCGTGGAAACGGCGGCGGGGTGACGTGAGCGAGAGGCGCAATGCGGGACCATTCGTCGGTGGAAAAAAAGGAAGGGCGAGGTCGCAGGAGACCCTTGCGAAGGCGGCGCAGGCTTGACCATCGCGCAACGCTTTCATCTTCAGTTGCCCCTGGACCATGCGCTGGCGAGGCATGTCCGTCGGTCGGACGGTGCCTGATTCGATGGTCGGCGTCGCGTCGGAGGGCGTTTGGAGAACGGTTAGCCGAGCCGGTTTGAAACGGGAGGGGTGGTTACGTATCGGTGAGAAACCGGCAGCAACAAAAAAGCCCTGCAACTCTATGAATTGCAGGGCTTTCTGATCTGGTGGCTCTTCACGGATTCGAACCGCGGACCTGTGGATTATGATTCCATCGCTC
>JAZKDL010000222.1:0-3420 GCA_040387575.1 Pseudomonadota bacterium | reverse complement strand
GCTCTTCAATCTCGTGAACCCGCTCATCGGGCGCGAACTGCGCGACTGCCCCGACCGGCTCTACTACGTGCATGCCGCGCGTCGGCTCGCCTACCTCGTGTGCACGATCCGGGAGGACTTCCCCAATGAGCCCATCAACATCATCGCCCACAGCCAGGGCACGATGATCGCGCTGTGCGCGCTGTTCTACGTCGACCTTTGGAAGAAGCGCGGCCCCGACACCGTGGTGCTCAACAGCTCGCCCTACCACTTCGACGAGATGTGGACCGACTGGCTCTCTGCAGCCGGCGGATGGAGCGAAGTGCAGAGCGAAGCAGCGCGGATCTCCACCCTCAAGGCGGCGGCTGACGTCTTGCAGCGCGCACGCTCGACTTACGACGAAGCGCACGAACGGCAGATGCCCAGCGCCGACTGCACGCACACGCCGCAGCACAGGCATGCACATGACGACCGCATCTTCGTGCACTGCCCGCCGGCCAGCGCCGACTGGCAGGCGGACATCGGCGCAGGCGTGGTCACCGACGATGGCCGCACTTGGTGGCTGGCGCCATGCCACCAGCGCGACAACCGCGGCACGCTCTTCGTCAACTTCAACCCGGGCGACCGCGTGATCGGCATCTCTGCCGTGGAAGGCATGGGCTGGCGTGGCATTCCACTGCGCTACCTGGACGAGCAACACCAGCCCCTGGGTGCGAACGTGATGCAGCGCATCTTCGCCCGCGGCAGCAACGAAGCGCACAACGCGCCCGTAGGCCTGCGCACGCGCTACCGGGTGTCGTACTACTTCCAGCAGATCGTACGCACCGACGTCAAGTCCGAGAGCGGCCAGACTTGGCGCACGAGCGACGGTGAGCCGTTGCAGACCGAGCAGCGGGACTGGCATTACCTGGACGGTGGAGAGGTCGGGAAGACCTGGAAGATCGCCGGCGAGCGAATACTGGGCCTGTTCCCGGTGCTCGGCACGCCCGGTTATGTCAACGCAGAGGGCGGCGAAAGCGAGACCGTGCTCATCAACGCGCCGCTGGTGCCGCAGCCGGCCGTGCTGCCGGACGGTTTCGATGGCGACGGCTTGCGTTACGACGGCACGGCGCAGGAGGCGAAAGCGGGCCAGCCGAAGATTGACGCCGATGCCGAACAGCAGGAGGACTTTGCGGACGACGTTACCTACCAGGAGCCGCGCACCATCACCGTGAAGGAAGACGGGATGTGGGTGACACGCGAAGAGACGCTGGTCGAGATCGAGCGGCGGCGACGCAATGCGGTGGGCCACCAGGTGGTCTCGCCGACCAACCATGCGCAGATACTGCGGTATGCCCGAAAGGGAGGACGACCCGTAGAGCAGGTCCTCAGCTACGACCTCACCGTCGGCCGCGGCTATGCCTTCGGCGACGAGGCGTACTGGAACTACCTGCTCGATCTGGCCGACTGGAAGAAGAGCGACCCGTACTTTCTGTCGGGCGAACTGGACGAGAAGCCCGGCATCGAGAACGCACCCGCCGGGATCGACCGCCAGACGGTGCGCATGCGCGAATACGCGCCAGGAGCGCAGTCATGAGGACGCGTTACGACGACCGCTACAAGCCGCCCAAGCCGGAGGAAGTGCGTCCCGACGCGATCGCCGTGGCGGGCATCGGCACGATCGTCGAGCAGACCCCGGCCCATGCGTTGTGGCTGCGGGTCGAGGCGGCGGCCGGCGCCCGCATTCCGACGGCGCGGCCCGCCGGCTCGCTGGAGAACGCAAGAGACCAGGCCGATCTGCTGCGGGCCTCGGCCTTGCGCAGCACGCTGCAGCACTGGTCGAGGGACGGGCGAAGCATCGAGGAGTTCGTCGAGAACTATCCGGTGCCCGCCCGCCTGCATACGCCCGCGTTGCCAGGAGGCTCGCCGCTGACGGGGGAGGCCTGGGCAAAACGATACGCCACCACGGTAAGCCGGGCGCTTCAGCTGGGTGTGCCGATGCCCTTTCACGACATCGGACGGTCTATCGTGGGGGAGTACCTGTTAGGGGACAGCGTGTGGTCGGGCGTGTTCCAGCGTTTCGAGAACTCGCCGGACATGAACAGTCTGCTGTTCTTCGCCGAGGAGGGGGATGCCATCCGCAGCGACCTGGGCCGCTGGCCGCCGGCGGGCGGAGAAACGATCCAGAGCCGGCTGTCGCGCCAGAAGGCTTCGGACGATCTGCGGGACGCCTTCGGGTCGCTACTGCTGAAACGCCCGGCCGCCACCGAGTGGCTGCGGGAGCTGGCAGCGCATGTGCAGGACAGTGTGACGACCACGCGCCTCGACGATGGGCGAACGATCCGCGGGCCACACGGCTTCAAGTCCCTGAACGAAGAGGGTCGAATCGGTATGGACACCTTCCATCTGCGATCGGCCCCGACCTTCACGCTCGACGTGCCGCGACCGTGGAGCCAGTTCCAGATGGCGCAGTACGACGCACTGCCGGTGCTGGCCTGGGTGTATCGGCCGAACGTGGCCTCGTTCCTCGACGCGGCAAAGGCACGCGTGCCCGAGGCCGAGCGCGTCGCCAGCCTTCAGGCAGCATTGCGCGCAGCCGTCGACGTTTCGATGGGCGGACTGCCGCCTGTGCGAATCTTCCATGACAGCGGATGCGACGCGGGTGCAGCCAGCCGTGCGCGCGTGTTCTTTCAGGCACTGCGGGGCGTGCTGCCGGACTTCGACTTGTTCGATGTCAAGGCTGGCTACGACCTGGCGCAGCGGCTCGGCGACACCGGGGTCGCCAGCGCGGCGGTGGGCGTGAGCGTGGCCACGCTGGCGGCATGGGAGACCGGGAGCGCGGCGCTGGTCGTCAACCTGCGCCGCGACGACGGCGCCACCGTGCTGGCAGTGCGACCGGTGAATGACGCCTACCGCGACCAATTCAAGAAGCGGCCCTATGCGCCGTTGTAACAACCAGGCAAAGGGATGCCATGACCAGTGAAATCGTGTTGGTCGGTGACAGGACGGCCTCGGGCGGTGTCGTCATTTCGGGGTCCAGGTGGGACACCATCGACGGCCGGTCCATCGCTCGGCTGGGCGATGACGTCGATTGCCCCGAGAAGTACCCGGACGGCCGGCCCCACGGCATCAACCGGATCGCCGAAGGCGATGAATCGATGGTGGTGGACGGGCGCGCCGTGGCCTTGGCGGGGCATCGCAGCGAATGCGGCTGCATCCTGCTGGCCGGGCACAGCGGGACGGTCGGTTGATGTCGCAAACCAGGGAGAGGACATCATGAGCAACGGAAAATCGAAGAACGAGGAAGCCATCGCAGGAGCACGGTGTCCGACACGGTTGCTCACCACATCGAGTTCGAAGGCGGGGGTCGATTCTGGTTCGTGATGGACGCCCAGGCCACAGGGCTCAAAGTGCATGCGCGGAACATGAGCCGCTTCGTCGGAGACGACGGCGTGATCATTC
>JAZKDL010000221.1:0-1556 GCA_040387575.1 Pseudomonadota bacterium | reverse complement strand
GAAACCCGAGATGGTGTTGAAGAGCGATGTCTTGCCCGCGCCGTTCGGCCCGATCACCGCGGTGATGGAGCCCGGCGCAACGTCGAAGCCGACGCCGGTCAACGCCTTCACGCCGCCGAACGCCAGCGTCAACGCCTCCACCTGGAGCACGGGTGCGGTGCGGCCGGCATGCGCGCGGACGGGAAGATCAAGCATTCAGGAGAGCCCCAAAAAAACCATGGAAAACGGTCAGGGTTTGCGTGCAAGACAGAAAACCCTACTCGTTCGTAGAATTCCTACTGGCCGGTAATGTCCCAGTTCGCCCGAGCGATCAACATCAGGACTTTCCCGTCAGCACAAACCCGATGGCTTCCACTTCTCCTCGACTCGCACGTGCGTCTCGCTCCCTCAGCGGCGCAGTCAGCACAAGCGTTCCCCGCGCTCAGCCGGCTGCTGCGACCTTCGTTTCGCCCTGGGACTCCGTGGGCAGCCGGGCGCTGCAGCGTGAGGTCAAGCGCAACGCGGTGCTGCAGGCAGCGGCCCAGCTCTTCAACGAACGCGGCTTCCACGCGACCTCGCTCGACGACATCGCCGAGCGCTTGAACGTGAGCAAGCCCACGCTGTACTACTACGTCGAGAACAAGGACCAGATCCTGCTGGAGTGCGTGCGCACCGCGCTCGACCTGATGCATGCCGGCATCGACGAAGTGCGCGCAGCGGGCGGCAGCGCCATCGATCAGCTCAAGGCCTGCATGCGCAGCTATGCGAGCGTTGTCACGCAGGACTTCGGCATGTGCGTGATCCGCATCGGCGAAGACCCGCTGCCGGTGCCGCTCAAGAAGGAATTGCGCCGGCTCAAGGCCGGTATCGACAGCCAGTTCCGCCGCCTGATCGCAGACGGCATCGCCGAAGGTTCGCTCGCTCCGTGCGATCCGAAGATGGCGGCGTTCATGCTCGCCGGCGCGCTGAGCTGGATCGGCCGCTGGTACCGCAGCGACGGCGCACTGACGCCCGACCAGATCGCCGACCAGGCGATCGCCCTGTTGCTGAACGGTGTGATCCAGCGGCCTTCCGCGCTGGGCACTCCCGTCACTCCGACCGTCCCGGCCGTTCCGGCCGCCCGAAAGAAAGGAAAGACATGACCAACGATTCCCCCCTGCTGCTGGGCCGCGAAGGCGCAGTCGCGACCATCCGCTTCAACCGCCCTGGCGCGCTGAACGCGATCGACGTGCCGATGGCCATCGCCTTCCTGGCCGCGGCGCGCGAGCTCGCTGCCGACAAGACCGTGCGCGCCGTGCTGCTCAGCGGCGCCGGCAAGGGCTTCATGGCCGGCGGCGACCTCGCTGTGCTGCGCGCCGACCCGATCCAGGGCGCGAGCGACCTGATCGGTCCGTTGCATGAAGCGCTGACCGTGCTGGCGACGATGGACGCGCCGATGGTCGCGCAGGTCCACGGCGTGGCGGCGGGCGCGGGCCTGAGCCTGATGCTGCAGGCCGACTTCGTGCTCGCGGCCGAGGGCACCCGCTTCAACCTGGCGTACGTGAACATCGGCGCCAGTTGCGACGTCGGCGCCTCGT
>JAZKDL010000220.1:0-15332 GCA_040387575.1 Pseudomonadota bacterium | reverse complement strand
AGTTGGTTAGAATACCGGCCTGTCACGCCGGGGGTCGCGGGTTCGAGTCCCGTCCGCTCCGCCAGATCGAAGCCCTTGCAAGTCATGACTTGCAAGGGCTTTTCTCTTTTCAGCATTCAATCGCCAAGGTCTGGCGCATGCGGCTCTCCCGCTGGCTGAAGGCGTCGGTCTGCGCGACATCTACTTCCGGATGCCTCGGCAGACACCCTGCCACCAGCGTCGACGCCGGTTCGATGGCGCCGGTTCCCAACTGTAGATCGCCAGAATGCGCCGGGCAGCCCCGGAATGTCGTCCGATGTCCATGAAAGCCGCGATGGGCCAGTCCGATGCGCATCTCGGTCGGTTCGCCGATGATGGCCATGGCTGGCGATCGAACATGCGCCGGCAGGTCGGCGATCAGGCGCGGAATGTCGAATCATCCAACTTCCTCGTCGTAGGAGAAAGCCAGATGAACCGGGCGTCGCAGATTCAGGCTGCACCAGCCAGGCACTGCAGCCAGGCATGCCGCAATGAACACTTCATGTCGGCGATCCCCGTCCGTGAAACCGCCCATCGTGTTCAACCAGCGTGAAAGGGCGGAATCCCAATCCTGATCGGCGACGGGAACCAAGTCGGTATGACCGGACAGGACGATGCCGCCGCTGTGTCTGGACCGATCGTCGCCAGCAGATTGGCCTTCGCGCCATCGTCGCTGTGAATCAATCGCGCCTTGATGCCGTAGCCTTCCAGGTACGCCGCCACCCAATGGATGAGGTCCAGGTTGGACCGATGAGAAGTCGTGTCGAGGCGCCCAGCGCTCGGAGGATTTCTACCGTGTCCAGCGGCGCCATCGTTATCAGGAGCGCGATGGCGCGTGCGGCGTCGTGGCACGTCCCGCGGGCCGGAGCGTCGTGACGAAGAATCCCAGCAGAATGAGCGCGATGCCCGCAACGTGGAAAGCGCGAACGGGTTCTCCGAGTACGAAAAAAGCCAGCAGCGCGGTGAACAGCGCGACGAGGTGGAACGACACGCCGGTCACCGTCGCGCCAAGCATTGCAACGCAACGGTTCCAGAGGATGAAGGCGAACAACGAAGCGAAGACACCGATGTACACGACGGCTCCGAGCGAGGGAAGATCGGTCGGAATGCGTGCACCGCGCACGAGTTCGAATGCCCAAAAGGGCATCAGCACCAGCAATCCTGCCGCCATGGTGGTGGCCAGAAACACCAGCGGGCTGATCGCTGCCGGCTTGCGCCGCAGCAGCACCGAATACACCGCGTAGTTGGCAACGGCCAGGATCACCAGCAACTCGCCGCCTTCGAAGCGCAACGCGGCGAGGCCGGCCATGTTGCCGCGCGCCACGATCCAGGCGACGCCTGCGAACGAAATGGCGATGCCGCCAAGCGTCTTCCAGGTGATGCGCTCCACGCCGAGCACCACTGCGGCGAGCGGCACCATGAGCGGCAAGGTCGAATTGAGGAACGCGACGCTCGCCGCGGGCACTGTTTGCAAGGCGAGATAGCCGAGTGCGTTGTAGCCGGCGATTCCGAAGGCACCGCAGGCGGCAATCAGCGCCCAGTGCTTCGCCAGCAGGTCACGCTCGCACCAGGCCTGCCGCCAGACGAAAGGTGACAGAACGGCGAGTGCCACCACCCAACGGCCGACCGCCAGTGAGACCGGCGGAAAGACGGGTCCGAGCGCCCGCCCCAGAACCAGATTGCCGGCCCAGAACGCGGGCGGCAGCCATAACAGCCAGACCGGTCGGGCCCAAAGAGTGTTGAGCGCGTTGCGCATCACGGGCCCAGCAGGCCGATGCGAACGCGGCGGTTGGCGCGACCCTTGTTCTCGATTTTGAGGATGCGGACCGGACGCGACGCACCCGTCGATCCCAGATGCGTTCCGCCGCAGGCCTGTCGATCGAGTCCGGCGATCTCGACGACGCGGATCAGGCCTTCCGAGGGTGGCGGCGGCGCCACAGAGCGAGAGCGCAGCAGGCCCTTCTCGGCGTGGGCAGCGGTCATGGGCACATAGCTCGTCACGACGGCGAGGTCCTGGGCCACCACATCGTTCAACGCCGGTTCCAGTGCCCGGAGGCGGTCGTTGTCGGCATCCGGCAAATCGAAGTCGATGCGCGCCGTGCCGTCTTCGTTCATCTGGACACCGGTGACCAGCGCGCCGTCGAAGTCCCTGAAAACCAGCGCGTTCAGGATGTGAAGGCCGGTGTGGAGTTCCCGCATCCGGTGGCGGAAGACGGGATCGGCCGCCACCTGGACGTCCCCCGCGATCTCGACGTTACCGGCGACTTCGATCCAGAGGGCGCCGCCTTCCTCGGAGAAACCGGTGATCGGCGTTTCGCCGTCTTGCCACCGGATGACGCCCTGGTCCGGAAGCTGTCCGCCGCCGCCCGGGTAAAGAGGATGCGCAGAAAGAAGAACTGCACCGGGCCGGGCGCGGACGACTGTCGCATCCAGCGTCAGGATCTCGGAATTGTCTTGGCAGAAAAGTCGCGTCATGGGTTGCCTTGCTGATGGGCGCCAGCATGGCAGGACGGCTCGAAATGCTATTGGTCAGAATTGATGAAGACAGCGCACTTGTTCAGGATGCTCGCGCGCGGACGTATTGAAGGGGGGTCATGCCGAACGTGCGCTTGAAGTGCTTGTTCAATGCGCTCTGGTCATAGAAACCGGAAGCCAGTGCCGCATCGGCGACGGATTGCCCTGACTGCAAGTGCCGCAATGCGCCCCTGAGACGAAGTTGGGTCAGGTAGGCGTGTGGCGTCAAGCCCAGCGTTCGTTTGAAGGCAACGATCAACTGGAACGGTGTCAGGCCCACGGCCGCGCCCATTTGCTCGAGCGTCAACGTGTCTGCGTAGCAGTCGCGCACGAGTTCCAGAACGGGGGCAAGTGCAGCTGCATCCCCCGGTGCGCCGGGAATGCGCCGCGCGGCTTGACCATGTCTTTGGAGCAGATCCCCGAAGGTGCATACGAGCGATTCGCGATGAAGCAGTGCGTCCTCTGGCACTTCGTCCAGTACGCGGTGAAGCGCCAGGAAGCGCGTGACGAGATCCTGGTCGGGCACGGTATTCGATGTGAAGTATCCCGGTCGATCGATGCCGACAGCCTTCAGAACGTCGCGCATCGCCGGCTCGGCCAGATAGAACGATCGATATCGCCAGCGCTCGCTGCCGCCCATCCGGCCTGAATGCGGTTCAGACGGGTTGAAGACGAGCAGCGTCTGCGGACGGGCGACGTCGGTGCGGCCACGGCTCGTGAACTCCGCACCGCCCACCTCGGTCACCGCCACCACGAGGGAATCGTGCACGTGTGGGGCGTAATCGTGGGTCGTGAAGTCGGCATGCAGCAGGTCCATGCCCGGCAAGGCGGGCGCGTGCCAGTAGCGAGACTTGTTGTAAGGATCCACTCGGGCCAAAGTGAGTCTCCATTCGTATTGGCGTATTGGCGTATTGGCGTATTGGCGTCGTTGCGCCGGACACATTCGGCTTTGGCGTGCCATCCGGACGCGGTCCATGTCGATCGGGCCGCATGCTGGTCGGTATCAGCGTACATCTGAACAGACGGCTCAGGTTGAATCCGGTTTGCCGACGGCGGCGTCATGTCTCGTTCACGACTGTCGCTGCGCCGCGCGCGCGTCACCATCCGACACTTGCTCTCATCACGCGCATCTCAGGTTGCGCCTCAAGGAAGGACCCATGGATTTCAGTCTCAGCCCCGCACAGTCGGAATTGCAGGAACGCACCCGGCGCTTCATCGCCGAAGAGGTGATTCCGATGGAGTCGGACCCGCGTCAGTCCTCGCATGGCCCCGCGGAAGAACTGCGCGACGACCTGGTGGCACGTGCCCGCCGCCATGGCCTGCTCACGCCGCATGCGTCGAAGGAGCACGGCGGTCTTGGCCTGTCGCACGTCGACAAGGCGATCGTGTTCGAGGAAGCCGGCTATTCGCCGCTCGGTCCGGTTGCGCTCAACATCCACGCGCCGGACGAAGGCAACGTGCATCTGATGGAAGTGGTCGCGACGGACGCGCAGAAGAAGCGCTGGCTGCAGCCGCTGATCGATGGTCATGTGCGCTCGTGTTTCTGCATGACCGAACCGCCACCCGGCGCCGGCTCGGACCCGTCGATGATGCAGACCGTTGCCGTGCGCGATGGCGATCATTACGTGATCACCGGCCGCAAGTGGTTCATCACCGGCGCCACCGGCGCGGGCTTCGCGATCATCATGGCGCGCATGGAGGACGGCACTGCAACCATGTTCCTGGCCGACATGAACCAGCCGGAGATCGTGGTCGAGCGGCAGATCGACGCGCTCGACAGCTGCTTCACCGGCGGCCATGGCGTGGTCCGCTTCGATGGGCTACGCGTCCCGGCCACCGACGTGCTCGGTGCCATCGGCGAGGGCTTCCGCTATGCCCAGGTGCGGCTCGCGCCCGCGCGGCTCACGCACTGCATGCGCTGGCTCGGACAGGCGCGCCGCGCGCACGACGTGGCCAGCGCCTATGCGCGCACGCGGCATGCTTTCGGCCAGCCACTGGTCGAACACGAAGGCGTGGGCTTCATGCTGGCCGACAACGAGATGGACCTGCACGTCTCACGCCTTGCGATCTGGCATTGCGCCTGGGTGCTCGACCAAGGTGGCAAGGGCCGCCACGAGTCGAGTCAGGCCAAGGTGCTGTGCTCCGAGGCCGAATGGCGCGTGGTCGACCGGTCGGTGCAGATCCTGGGCGCGAGCGGCGTGTCGGACGAGACCGTCGTCGCGCGCATCTTCCGCGACATGCGCGCCTTCCGGGTCTACGACGGCCCGTCGGAAGTGCATCGCTGGAGCATGGCCAAGCGCGTCGCGCGAGGCTAGAAGAAGCGACCCGGGCGGGCCGAGCGCCTGAGCAGTCTTCTGTTCAGCGGCTCAGTCCACGGGCCGCGATCGGCCAGACGCCTTCGACACGGCCATCGCGGAACACCACCAGTTCGTCGTGCAGGTTCAACGTCGGGTCGCAATGGCCCGGCACCAGCAGCACCAGGCTGCCGAGCGCGGGCGGCGGCGAACCATCGTCGGCCAACTGCAGGATGCCGTGCTCATCGTTCGCCGCGGTGTAGACGAAGCGTTGGCCCCAGACCGTCGGCAGCCCGGAATCGACCGCGATCGACTTCAGCCCGGCGTCGACCACGGCACGCGTGGCGTGCGTGCGGCTCATCACCTGCGTCGCGATGAACAGGCTGTGCGCGAAGCTGCTCGACGTCGAGAATTCGTTCTTCGCGTAGTCGACATCCATGAAGACGTACGAGCCCGGCTGCAGCTCGGTATAGACGCCGTTCTCGAGGTCGAATTCGACGCTGCCGGTGCCGCCACCGGTCACCGTTTCGCAGTGGATGCCGCGCTGCGCCAACGCATCGACGAAGGCGGCCGTGCGCTCGCTGGCGCGCCGGGCGGCTTCGCGGCGCTCGGCGTGGCCGCGCAGGTGCTGCAGGCCGCCGTGATAGGCCTGCAGCCCGCCGAAGCGCAGTTGCGGGTGCGCGGTGATGGCGTCGACCAACACAAGCGCAGAAGCGACGTCGCTCACGCCGCAGCGGTTCTGCCCGATGTCGATCTCGACCAGCACACGCAGCGTGCTGCCGGCCGCCGCCGTCGCGCGTGCCAGGTCCGCGACCTGCGAAAGATCGTCGACGCAGATGCTGAAGCGGGCATGCCGCGCCATCTCGGCCAGGCGGTCGACCTTCGGTCCGGCGATGGTCTCGTTGCTGATGTGGATGTCGCGCACGCCGGCCTGCAGGAAGGGCAACGCCTCGCTCACCTTCTGGCAGCAGATACCGACTGCGCCATGCGCGATCTGCGCGAGCGCGATCGACGGGCACTTGTGCGCCTTGGCATGCGGCCGCACCGACACGCCAGCGGCTGCGGCCATGTCGCGCATGCGTGCGAGGTTGTGCTCGAAGGCGTCCAGGTCCATCACCAGCGCGGGCGTGTCGACGGCGGCGAGCGGCATGCCGGGCGATGCGGGTGCGGGCCAGGTGGCGCTTGCAAGATCGTCCAGCCAGCCGGTGTTTCGCAGCCGCCGTGCTTCGGCCTGGAAGTGCGCGTGAGCGTCGGCGGGCACCAGCGAGCCGCCGGTCGACCAGATCACGTGGGTGGCGTCCGGCAGGTGTGCGTCCAGCCCGTGCTTGCGCAGGTAGCGTCGGCCCGTATCCGATCCAGTGATCCAGCCAGGCCCGGGAATGCCTGCCGCTGCGGAAGGCTCGAGTTCGATGCCTTCACTGTCCACCAGGTCGAGCAGCGCGTCGAACAGCTGCGCGTCGCTCGCGGTGTAGACGCCGGCCAATTGATGCGCCATCAGCGGCGCGACCAGCGGTGATGCCAGGCCGACCGCCAGGCCGTCGGCTTCGGTCCGGTTGTCCAGGCCGATGTCGTACACCGAGACCGGCGCGCCGGCGCCCGCCGCAAGCTGCACCAGCATGCATGGCGAAGCGACGGGTTCCGCGAAGAAGCAGTGCACGTGCTCGCCGAACAGGGCCTTCAGCCCGAACGCGATGCCGCCCGGCGCGCCGCCGACGCCGCAGGGCAGGTAGACGAAGAGCGGATGTTCGGCATCGACCTGCCGACCTGTAGCGGTCAGTTGTTCTGCGAGTTCCTGCGCCGCGACCGCATAGCCGAGAAAGAGCTGCAGCGAATGTTCGTCGTCGACGAAGTGTGTTTGCGGGTCGGCCTGTGCCGCGGCGCGGCCGGCGGCCACCGCTTCGGCGTAGTCGCCGGCATGCTCGACGACCTGCACGCCGTGGCGTCGCAGCCGGTCTTTCTTCCAGGCCTTGGCGTCGGTCGACATATGCACCACGGCGCGAAAGCCGAGCGCCGCGGCCATCAGCCCGATGCCCATGCCCAGGTTGCCGGTGCTGCCGACGGTGACGGTGTAGCGCGCGAAGCAATCGCGTGCGGCCGGGGACGCCAGCGCCGTGCGGTCGTCGCCGTCGTGGATCAGCCCGTGCCGCAGCGCAACCGACTCCGCGAAGGCGAGCACCTCATGGAAGCCGCCGCGTGCCTTGATCGATCCAGCCACCGGCAGTGCATGGTCGGCCTTGAGCAGCCAGATGCCGTCCTTGGCGGGATCGCTGCCGCGCCGTGCCTGAAGTTTCGTCAATGGCAGCAGCGGTGAGTCGATGCGGCCCTGCGTGGCGGCCAGCGCGGGGAACAGTGTCTGCAGCAGGCCGGCGCAGCGCGCCAGACGTGCGCGCGCCGGTTCGATGTCCGCAGGCGACGGGCTGGTGGGCAGATCGGCCGTCAGGGCGTCGGCGTTGAGCCAGAGCAGCGGTTTCTTCTGGCGAAGCGCCTGGAGCAGGGCAGCGGGAAGGGGAGGCGAAGGTGGCGCTGGATTCGTCATGCGGCGTGATCTTGGCGTGCGGGCCTTCGGGTCCGCGCGAGTTCGAGAGACCGACATTCTCCGGCCCGCGTGGCCGATGTCGACGCCGATATGTCGTTGCGTCTGCGCGGCGCTCAGCGCGCGCGGCCGCTCAGATACGGCTCGGGGTCGACGGCTGTGCCTTGCTTGCGGATCTCGAAGTGCAGCTTCACCTTGTCGGTACCGCTGCTGCCCATCTCGGCGATCTGCTGGCCCTGCTGCACCACGTCCTTCTCCTTGACCAGCACCTTCTGGTTGTGCGCATAGGCCGTGAGAAAGGTTTCGTTGTGCTTCACGATGATCATGTTGCCGTAGCCGCGCAGGTCGCCGCCGACGTAGACCACGCGGCCGTCGGCCGATGCCCGCACCGGATCGCCCGCGTTGCCGGCGATGTCGATGCCCTTGTTGCCCTGGCCGTTGAAGCGCGCGATGGTCGCGCCCGGCGCGGGCCGGATGAACTGCTGTTGCGGCCGGGTCGGATTTACATTGGGCGCCGCCTGGCCGGGCGTGCCGCGCGGCGGCGTTGTGGTGCAGGCGGCGAGGCCGGCGACGGCCAGTGCGATCAGGCTGGTACGGATCAGAGGGAATGAAGTGCGTGTGTGCATGGCGCTTGGAAGGCTGTTGTGGGCTCAGGTTCCCGGCGTGGGTGCGTTACCGGATGGCGCAACCAACCGCTGCAGCAGCGGTTGGCGCGCCAGCACCGCATCGCGCGGTCCGGCATCGACCACCCGACCGGCGTCCATCAGCACCACGGTGTCGAAGCGGTCGAGCAGGCTCAACCGATGGATCGAGGCGATCAGGCAGGCTTCGGGAAACGCCTGTGCGATGCGTTCCAGCACGCGTGCTTCGGTGCCCGCATCGAGCGCGCTGGTCGGCTCGTCGAGCAGCAGCAGCGTGCTGCCCTGCGCCGCGAGCACGCCGCGCGCCAGGCACAGCCGCTGGCGCTGGCCGCCCGACAGGTTGAAGCCGCGTTCCGACAGCGGCGTGTCGAGATCGCCGTGCGTGGCCTCCAGCACTTCGTCGAAGGTGCTCACATGCAGCGCCGCCTGCAGCGCAGCGTCGTCGGCCGGCACGCCGAAGCTCAGGTTCTCGCGCACGCTGGCCTCGAACACTTCCGTTTCTTGTGGCAGCAGCGTGGCGACCTGGCGCAGCCGGGGCCAGGGCGCGGCGATGCCATCGAACGCGAGCGTGCCGCCGTGCGGCGCATACAGCCCGGCCAGCACGCGCAGCAGCGTGCTCTTGCCGCCGCCGCTCGGGCCCACCAGCGCGACGCGCTGCCCGCGACGCAGGTCGAGCGCGACATCGTGCAGTCCGCTGCGTTGGCCGCCTTCAGCGCCGGTCGGCGTGCCACGCGGACGGTAGTTCCAGTCGAGCCCACGCACCTGCAGCGCTTGCCAGCCGGCGGCGACGTCGATGCGCTCATCGACCGGCGCTGCGGTACGCGATGGCGCGTCCCAGATCGGCGCAGCGCTCCCGTAATCGGTGTGCATGCGCGCGAAGAACTGGAAGTTGGCCGCCATCGACGACACCACGCCGGCCGCCTGCTGGGCGTACTGGTAGATCATGAACACGCCGCCCAGCAGCACCGCCTGGCCCGGCGTGCGGGTCTGCCAGACGTAGACGACCACCAGGCCCCAGGTCAGCGTCAGGCCGAGGATGTCGACCGTGAACCACTTGCCCTCGTTCAGCACCACGGTGCGCTTGAGCGGCAGCGAGATGGCCTGCATCCGCTTGTTCAGCAGCACCCGCGATGCGGCCGACAGCCGCAGCCCGATCACGGTCGACGCGTTGCCCAGAAAGTCGAGCAGGGCGGCGACGTAGCGCCGATCGGCATCGTTCTCGGTGCGCGCCAGGCGCATCAGCGCGCGGTCGAAGCGCAGGATGATCGCGGCGATCACCACGTAGCCGGTGATCGCCATCGCGCCGCTGGTGCGCGACAGCAGCGCCAGCGCCACCAGCGGCCCGATGAAATTGACGACGTTCGTCAGGTAGATGAACTGGTTCTGCGCGAAGTCCGACAGCGCCTTGCTCGCCTGGTGCACGCGGTGCTGCAGCTCGCCCGAGTGATGGCCGTCGTGCCAGGCCAGCGGCGCGGCGGCGATGCGGCCATACAGGTCGTCTGCCAGCGACTCGCGCACCCGCAGGCCGACGTTGCGTTCCAGGATGCGGCCCGGCCCGTGCACCAGCCACGACAACAGGTAGACGCCGCCCAGTGCGGCGATCCAGCGGCCCGCGCCGTCGAAACTGCCGGTCTGCAGCGCATTGATCGCCTGCGCCGCGAGCCACGGCATGGTCAGCCGCAGCAATTGCGAGCTGGTCAGCAGCGCCGTCGCGCCGATGAATTCGCGCCGCGCGCCGGCCGCGTAGTGCCAGAGCGCCCGATAGAGCTCGAGGATCGCGTTGCCGGGTGCCTTGCTCTCCGCCGTCATCGGCTCACTTCACGGGAATGGGCGTGCCGCGATCGACCGGCACCGCCGTGATGCTGTTCTGCGGCGAGCCCTCGACCAGCCGGTCGGAATAGGTCAGGTAGACCAGCGTGTTGCGCTTCGGGTCGATCATCCGAACCACGCGCAGGCGCTTGAACATGATCGATTGGCGTTCGCTGAAGATCTCCTCGCGCTGGCGCAGCGGCTCGCTGAAGGACACCGGGCCGACCTGGCGGCAGGCGATCGAGGCCTCGGCCTTGTCCTCGGCCAGGCCGAACGCGCCCTTCACGCCACCGGTCTTGGCGCGCGACACGTAGCAGGTCACGCCGCCGACCTTCGGGTCGTCGTAGGCGTCGATCACGATCTTGTGATCGGGGCCGATCAGCTTGAAGACGGTGTCGACCTCGCCGACCTGCTCGGCCTGCGCCAGGGTGGCGAAGGCGGCGCAACAAAGAAGCAGGGCCAGGCGATGGGTCATGAAGTCCTCAGACGATGTCGATCTCGTGCACGCGGTCGAAGCTGCCGCGGCGGCGGTCTTCGAAGTAGTGCTCCAGCGTTTCCTTCACGGTGCGGAAGGCGATCTCTTCCCAGGGAATCTCTTCCTCGGTGAAAAGCCGCGCTTCGATCGTCTCGTGACCAGGGTCGAACTTGTCGCTCAGCAGCCGCGCACGGTAGAACAGGTGGACCTGCCCGACCCGCACCACGCTGACCACCGAGTACAGGCCTTCGAGTTCGTACTCGGCGCCGGCTTCCTCGTCGGTTTCGCGCGCCGCGCCTTGCGCCGTCGTCTCGTTGAGCTCCATGAAGCCGGCGGGCAGCGTCCACTTGCCCCAGCGCGGCTCGATGTTGCGCTTGCACAGGAGAATCCGGTCGCCCAGCACGGGGATCGTGCCGACGACGTTCAGCGGGTTCTCGTAGTGGATGGTGTGGCAGGCCGGGCAGACGGCCCGTTCCTTGGTGTCGCCATCGTCCGGCACGC
The DNA here is from genome assembly GCA_040387575.1 of Pseudomonadota bacterium. Lineage (GTDB taxonomy): Bacteria > Pseudomonadota > Gammaproteobacteria > Burkholderiales > Burkholderiaceae_C > Variovorax. Next base: position 4,547 of record JAZKDL010000220.1, on the reverse strand, counting down.
GGTAGACGACCGCCGTGCCGCAGTTCTTGCAATGCTTGATCGGGACGTGCAAGGGTGCGCTCGCTCAGACGACTTTGACGGTCAGCACCGGCAGGCCCTTGACCTCGCCGACGAGCGTGTCGCCGGCGACCACCGCCGCCACGCCTTCGGGCGTGCCGGTGTAGATCAGGTCGCCGGGCTGCAGCTCCCAGGCGGCCGACAGGTGCTCGATGGTTTCCGCGATGTTCCAGATCAGCTTGGCCACCGTGCTGCGCTGGCGGTCGGTGCCGTTCACCTGCACCGAGATCTCGGCGTTTTCGACGTCGCCTGCCGCGGCGACCGGAACGATCGGGCCGATCGGCGCGCTCTGTTCGTAGGCCTTGCCGATTTCCCAGGGCCGGCCCTGCTTCTTCATGTCGTTCTGCAGGTCGCGGCGCGTCATGTCCAGGCCGACGGCGTAACCGAAGATGTGCTTGTGCGCATCGGCCGCCTTGATGTCTTTACCGCCGGTGCCGATCGCGGCCACGAGTTCGATCTCGTGGTGCAGGTTCTTGGTGAGCGATGGATAGCTGATCTCACCCGTGGCGTCGTCGTCGACCACGACCAGCGCGTCGGCCGGCTTCATGAAGAAGAAGGGCGGTTCGCGGCCGGTGAAGCCCATCTCCTTGGCGTGTTCTTCGTAGTTGCGGCCCACGCAGTAGATCCGGTGCACCGGAAAACGGGCCTTCTGGCCGGCGACCGGAATGGAAACCACGGCCGGCGGGGGGAAAACGTACTCGGAAGACATCGCGTTCGGTCCTTTTTTCAAGCGAGAACGGCAGTGTGCCAGAGGGAGCGGGCCGATGCTGCACCGACGTGGCGGCGCTATGCTCGGCGGATGATGAAGCTGCACAACTACTTCCGGTCGTCCGCGTCCTACCGCGTGCGCATCGCACTGAATCTCAAGGGGCTCGACTACGACTACGTGCCGGTGCACATCGCTCGCGGCGAGCACCTGGTCGAACCGTTCTCGGCGCTGTCGCCGGACCTGCTGGTCCCGCTGCTGGAGGAAGACGAGGCCGACGGCGGCGCGCGCCTGACGCAGTCGCTGGCCATCATCGAATACATCGACGAGGTGCATCCCGCGCCGGCGCTGCTGCCGGCCGACCCGCTGGGCCGCGCCCGCGTCCGGGCGCTCGCGCAGGTCATCGCCTGCGAAACGCACCCGGTCAACAACCTGCGCGTGCTGAAGTACCTGACGCGTGAACTCAAGGTCGACGATGCGACCAAGAACGCCTGGTACCGCCACTGGGTCGGCGAAGGCCTGGCCGCCTTCGAGCGCCAGCTGGCACTGCTGCCGACGGGCCGCTACTGCTACGGCGACACGCCCACGCTCGCCGACTGCTGCCTGGTGCCGCAGATCTTCAATGCCCAACGCTTCAACTGCGACCTGAGCGCATTCCCGCGGACCATGGCCGCCTACGAAGCCGCGAGCCAGCTCGACGCATTCCAGCGCGCGCACCCGTCGCGCTGCCCGGACGTCGAAGCCTGATGGCGTTCGCACCGGCCGACTGGCTGACGCCCGACTGGCCTGCGCCGCCGAACGTGCGGGCGCTGTGCACGACGCGCAGCGGCGGGCTTTCCGTCGCGCCGTACGACAGCTTCAATCTCGGCGACCACGTGGGCGACGAGCCGGCGCATGTCGCCGGCAATCGTGCGCGGTTGCGTGAGGCGATGGGCGCGCGTCCGGTGTTCCTGCAGCAGGTGCACGGCACCGCGGTGTCGGCACTGGATTCCTCGACACCCGATGGCACCGTCGCCGATGCGTGCACGGTGACGCAGCCAGGCATCGCCTGCGCGATCATGGTGGCGGACTGCCTCCCGGTGCTGTTCGCCGACGCCTCGGGCTCGCGCGTGGCGGCGGCGCATGCGGGCTGGCGCGGCTTGGCGGCGGGCGTGCTGGAGCAGACGCTGGCCAGTTTCGACTCGGCCGGCGATCCGCCGATGGCGTGGCTCGGCCCGTGCATCGGACCGAGCGCCTTCGAGGTCGGCGACGAGGTCAAGGCCGCGTTCGAGTCCGGGTCTGCCGGGGCAGCGGCCTGTTTCCGGCCGACCGGTACGCCGGGCAAGTGGTGGGCCGATCTGCCCGCGCTCGCCCGGCAGCGCCTGCGTGCAGCGGGCGTGTCGCAGGTCCACGGCAACGACGGCAGCGATGCCTGGTGCACCGTGCGCAATCCGCTACGTTTCTTTTCTCACCGGCGCGACCGGCTCAGCGGGCGCTTCGCCGCCTGCATCTGGCTGGCCTGAAGCCGCGCTGCGGCGTGCGGCCTCCTGCGCCGCGAGCTCCCGCGCCTTCAGCGCACGACGCCTTGCGGGCGTGCCCAGCAGGTACAGCATCAGCGCCATCGGTGCCAATCCGTACAGAACGAACGTGACGATCGCGCCCAGCACCGTGCCAGTGGTGTTCGTGGCTTCGGCCACGGCCATCATCAAGGCCACATAGAGCCAGCCGATCACGACGATGTACATGTGCGCAGAACCGGCGTTGAAGCGGGTTGAAAAGGGTTCGAGATGGGCGAAACGAGGTTTGGGCGTTGTGAGCGCCAGACGAATGCAGGATACTCAAAAACAGCCCAGACCCAGGCGAGGAACAGGAGACTCCATGACACAGCAAGCCAAGATGGCGGAGGCCTTTGCGCCATTCCAGCAGGCGTTGACCCAGGGATGGGGCAAGGCGCTCGAGTCCTTCCGATCGATGGGGGCCGAGTCACCGGGCGCGTTGGGCGCCTTGGGTACGCCGCCGCAGATGCCCAAGTTCTCCTTTGCGCAAGACAAGCTCGACGGCATCCGCAACCAATATCTGGCCGACGCCGCCGAACTCTGGCAGCAGGGCTTCGCTGCCAAGCCCGCAGGCGACAAGCGCTTCTCGGCCGAGGCCTGGCACAGCAACCCGATGTCGTCCTTCGCCGCGGCCGCATACCTGCTCAATGCGCGCACGCTGCTCGGCATGGTCGACGCCGTGGAAACCGACGCCAAGACCCGCGCGCGGCTGCGCTTCGCGGTCGAGCAGTGGATGGCTGCCACCGCGCCCAGCAACTCGCTTGCGCTCAACGCGGACGCACAGAAGAAGGCGCTCGACACGCAGGGCGAAAGCATCGCCAAGGGCATGCAGAACCTGCTGAAGGACATGCAGCAAGGCCACGTCAGCATGACCGATGAAAGCGCGTTCGAGGTCGGCCGCAACGTGGCGACGACCGAAGGCGCGGTGGTGTTCGAGAACGAGCTGTTCCAGCTGCTCGAATACAAGCCGCTCACGGCCAAGGTGCACGAGCGGCCCTTCCTGCTGGTGCCGCCCTGCATCAACAAGTTCTACATCCTCGACCTGCAGCCGACGAATTCGCTGATCCGTTACGCGGTGTCGCAGGGGCACCGGGTGTTCGTCGTGAGCTGGCGCAACCCGGACGATTCGCTGCGCGACGCCACCTGGGACGACTACATCGAGAACGCTGCGATCAAGGCGATCCACGTCGTGCAGGAGATCGGCGGCACCGAACAGATCAACACGCTGGGTTTCTGCGTCGGCGGCACGATCCTCAGCACCGCGCTGGCGGTGCTGGCTGCGCGCGGCGAGAAGCCAGCAGCATCGGTCACGCTGCTCACCACGCTGCTCGACTTTCGCGACACCGGCATCCTCGACATCTTCATCGACGAGCCGATGGTGGCGTTTCGCGAGATGCAGATGGGCAAGGGCGGCATGTTGCCCGGCGGCGACCTGGCGTCGACCTTCAGCTTCCTGCGGCCGAACGACCTGGTCTGGAACTACGTCGTCGGCAACTACCTGAAGGGCGAGACGCCGCCGCCGTTCGACCTGCTCTACTGGAACAGCGACGCGACCAACCTGCCGGGGCCGTTCTATGCCTGGTACCTGCGCAACACCTACCTCGAGAACAAGCTGGCGCAGCCGGACGCGGTGACGGTCTGCGGCGAAAAGATCGACCTCGGCCGCATCGACGTGCCCGCCTACATCTACGGCTCGCGCGAAGACCACATCGTGCCGATCGGTGGCGCCTACGCGTCGACGCAGCTGCTGTCGGGGCCGCGGCGTTTCGTGATGGGCGCGTCGGGCCACATTGCCGGCGTGATCAATCCGCCGGCCAACAAGAAGCGCAGCCACTGGATCCGCGCAGACGGCCGGCTGCCGGCCGCGCAGGCAGAATGGCTGTCCGGCGCGACCGAGCATCCGGGCAGCTGGTGGACCGACTGGTCCGACTGGCTCAAGGGGCACGGCGGCAAGCTGATCGCCGCCCCCAAGACCTACGGCAAGGCGCGCCGCTACAAGGCCACCGAGCCGGCACCGGGCAGCTACGTCAAGGTACGCGCCTGAAGACAACCGACGCCTTGCGCGTCAGCAACTCAGAGAGATCGTTATGGAAGACATCGTCATCGTTTCGGCCGCACGCACGGCCGTTGGCAAGTTCGGCGGATCGCTCGCCGGTATCCCGGCCACCGAACTGGGCGCCACCGTCATCAAGGAAGTGCTGCGTCGCGCCAACATCGGCGTCGACCAGATCGGCGAAGTCATCATGGGC
>JAZKDL010000219.1:0-2383 GCA_040387575.1 Pseudomonadota bacterium | reverse complement strand
GCGTTGGTCACGACGATGTCGTAGTCGGCATGCGCCGCGAACGCTGCCGCACGGCCCTCGGGTGTCGTGATGTCGGCCGCGACATGCTTCACGAAAGGCGTGCCCGCCACGTTCGCCGCCAACGCCTCGAGCCTCGCCGCCGCAGCCGCCAGCACCTCCGCGCCGCGCGCCACGATCACCACGTTCACGCCTTCGCGCACCAGCGCTTCCGCGCAGCCGAGGCCGAGGCCCTTGCTCGCGCCGCACACCAGGGCCGTCTTGCCTGCAATTCCTAAGTCCATGTTCAATGCTCCGGGCTCATCGCCCCGTTCGTGTGAAAACAAAAATGCCGGCGATCACCAGCACCGTACCCGCCGCGATCCACGCGGTGAAAGGCTCGCCGAGGATCACCACGCCCATCAGGATGGTCGACATCGGGCCGATCATGCCGGTCTGCGCGGCCATGGCCGCACCGATGCGTTCGACCGCCATCATCACGGCCAACACCGGCAATGCGGTGCACAGCGTCGCGTTCAGCACCGACAGCCAGAGCACCTCGGGTGCCAGCGTGAACAGCGTGTCGACCGGCCTCAGCAGCAGGAACTGCACGATGCAGCAGATGCAGGCCACCGTGGTCGCCAAGCCGACCAGCCGCATCGAGCCGAGCCGCTTCACGAACTCGCCGCTGCCGACCAGGTAGATCGCATAGCTGATCGCGCTCAGGAAGACCAGCAGCGTGCCCCATGCGGCCGACGCGCTCTGCCCCATCTGCAGTTCGTGGCCGAAGACCAGCAGCACGCCCGCATAGCTGATCGCCATGCCGGCCATCTGCCAGCGCGTGACGCGGCGGCGATAGAGCAGCCAGCCGAACATCAGCACCAGCGTCGGGTTGAGGTACAGGATGAGCCGCTCGAAGCTGGCCGAGATGTAGGCCAGGCCGGCGAAGTCGAGAAAGCTCGCGAGGTAGTAGCCCGACACGCCGAGGCCCAGCACGCCGAGCCAGTCGCGCTGCGTGAGCGCCGGCTTGCCGCGGCCCGCCCACCAGGCCATGAGGGCGAACAGCGGCAGCGCGAACAGCATGCGCAGCATGATGAGCGTGACCGCGTCGACGTTGTGCCGGTACGCGAGCTTGACGATGATGGCCTTGCCGCTGAACGCGATCGCGCCCAGCACGGCCAGCACCAGCCCGCCGCCGAGCTTCTTCTGCGGAGCAGCCAATCAGAACCCCGCGGCCAGGCCGTCGCGGCGCGGGTCGCTGGCCACCACATAACCTTCGACCGACGGCTCGCCGGCACGCCAGATGAACTGGCCTGCACCGAAGTCGAGATAGGTGTCGTTGATCACGTCGAGCTGGTGGCCGATGGCGGACAGGCCTTGCACCGTGGCCGGCTTCATCGCCCCTTCGACGTTCAGGTTCAGGCCGCTGTTGAAGCGCCAGCGCGGCGCATCGCAGGCGGCTTGCGGGTTCTGGCCGTAATCGATCATGCGCACCAGCGTCTGCATGTGGCCCTGCGGCTGCATGTTTCCGCCCATCACGCCGAAGCTCATCACCGGCTGGCCGTCCTTCGTGAGGAAGGCCGGAATGATGGTGTGGAACGGCCGCTTGCCGGGCGCCACCACGTTCGGGCTGTCGGCTTGCAGGCTGAAGCCGTGGCCGCGGTTCTGCAGGCTGATGCCGAACGAGGGTTCGACGCAGCCCGAGCCGAAGCCCAGGTAGTTGCTCTGGATGAAGCTGACCATCATGCCGCTCTCGTCGGCGGCCGTGAGGTAGATGGTGCCGCCCTTGACCGGATTGCCGGCCTTGAAGTCCTGCGCCTTGTTCAAATCGATGAGGCGCGCGCGCGAGGCCAGATACGCGTCATCGAGCATCTGTGTCGGCGTGACCTCCATCGACGACGGCTCGGACACGTAGCGGTAGACGTCGGCGAAAGCCAGCTTCATGGCCTCGATCTGCAGATGCTGAGATTCGACCGAGTCGACCGGCAGCGAAGCGATGTCGAACTTCTCGAGGATGCCCAGCGCGATCAGTGCGGCAATGCCCTGGCCGTTCGGCGGGATCTCGTGCAACGTGTAGCCGCGGTAGTCGCGCGCGATCGGCGTGACCCATTCGGGCTGGTAGGCCGACAGGTCCTGCACCGTCATGGCGCCGCCGTTCTCGCGGGAAAACCTGGCGATCGCCTCGGCGATCTCGCCGCTGTAGTAGGCCTCGCCGTCGGTCGCTGCAATCGCCTTCAGCGCACGCGCCGCGGCCGCAAAGCGAAACAGCTCGCCGACTTCCGGCGCACGGCCCCACGGCATGAAGGTCTGCGCGAAGCCGGGCTGCGAATGCAGCAGCGGCGTGGCGGCCAGCCACTTCTGGCGAACGATCGGCGGCACCAGGTAGCCGCGCTCGGCGATCTCGATG
>JAZKDL010000218.1:0-6192 GCA_040387575.1 Pseudomonadota bacterium | reverse complement strand
TGCCGTTCGCGTCGTACATCGTCTCCAGCATGTCGGCCACCAACGTCTTGATCCGTGCATCGACGCCCTGCACGGGTTTGGCGACCGTGTGGAGGCGCTTGTCTGGGAAACTCAGGATGGTTCTTTTGGCCATGGCGGGGAGAAATGTTGAGCCTTCATTTTCGCCAATTTGGCACGTCGGCTGGAGATACATGTCTTTTTTGCATTGCCGCAGGCAAGGACTTCCGCGCCGAAGTCGTAGCTATTTGTGAGTTTTAATACATTTCGTTTGCCACACGGTCCGCAGTCAGACTCTCATGAAACTCCCCCGCACCGCGGATCACCCGCCCCACTTGTTTCGCTCCGAATGCATGACGAAGGTGCTCGCCGCCTGTCTGTGGATGGTTCTTTGCGCCACGGCCGCATCGCAGCCCCTGCCTGTCACGCCGCAACAGCAAGCCACGGCGCAACAGACGGCGCAGGTCGGCGTGGCACTGAGCGATCTCGCACCGGGCGCGCCTGACGAGTACACGGTCCGGCCCGGCGACACGCTGTGGGCGATCTCGCGGCTGTATCTGCTTCAGCCCTGGCGCTGGCCCGAGCTGTGGGGCATGAACCTGGAGGAGATCGCGAACCCGCACCGCATCTACCCCGGCCAGGTGTTGTACCTGGACAAGGCTGGTGGCCGCGCGCGGCTCGGTGCCCGGTCCGGAGCGCGGCGCAACCCGGACGAAGCGGAAGACACGCTGAAGCTGTCGCCGCGCACACGCGATGTGTCGCTGTCCGGCATGGCGCTGCCGGCGCTGAGCCCGGGCGCGATCGAACCTTTCCTGAGCGAACCCATCGTGGTCGATGCCCACACGCTCGCCGCCGCGCCGCGCATCGTCGCGGGCAACGACGGCCGGGTGCTGCTCGCACGCGGCGACCGCGCCTACGCGCGCAGCAGCGCCGGCACGCCGTTGCCCGAACCGACCGAGTCGAACCGCGGCTTCCGTGTGTTCCGTGACGCGACGCCGCTGAAGGATCCAGGCACAGGAGAAATCCTGGGCTACGAGGCGCAATACGTCGGTCGCGCGGTGTTGCAGCGCGGCGAATCGACCACCCGCGCCGCGTCAGATCGCAAGGAAATTGCCACCGCGATTCCGGCGACCATCGACATCGTGGCCACGCGCGAGGAAGTGCGCGCAGGCGACAGACTGCTGCCCGAACCGCCGCGCCAGCTCACCCGCTACGTGCCGCACGCGCCCGCTACCGCGGTCGAGGGCCGCATCGTTTCGGTCTACGGCAATGCGGTTCAGTTCGCCGGCCAGAACCAGATCGTGGCGATCAACAAGGGCACGCGCGACGGCATCGAGACCGGCCACGTGCTTGCGATCCTCAAGAACGGCGAGACGCTGGTCGACAAGACCGGCGGCACGAAGGAGACCATCAGACTGCCCAGCGAACGCGTCGGCCTGCTGATGGTGTTCAAGCCCTTCGAAAAAGTGTCGTACGCACTGGTGCTCGAGATCAGCGACACCCCGCGCACCGGCGACTTCCTCGTCAACCCCTGATGGCGGCCCCCATGCGCTCCACACTGGCTGCGACACCCATGGAACACGACGAGCTTGCCGGCTGGCTGCGGCTCACGCTGACGGCCGGCATCGGCGACACCGCCGTACGCCGGCTGCTGGCGGCATTCGGCCTACCGCACGCCATCTTCGCGCAGCCGGCCGACGCGCTGCGCGAGGTCGTGCCCCCCGCACAGGCCCAGGCACTGCAACGGCCGCCGGACAGGCTCGACGCCCAGCTCGAACAGACCTGGGCATGGCTGCAGACACCGGAATCCGACGACGTGGCGCGGCGCATCGTCACGCTGGCCGACGCCGATTACCCCGCGTCCTTGCTGGAAACCGCAGATCCGCCAGCGATGCTCTACATGATCGGAGCGGCGCGCTTCGGCCTGGACGGGCTCGCACGCAGCATTGCAATCGTCGGCAGCCGCAATCCGACGCCGCAAGGTGCATCCAACGCGCAGGCTTTCGGCCGCGCGTTCACCGAGCTCGGCATCCCGGTGGTGTCCGGGCTGGCGTTGGGCGTGGACGGTGCAGCGCACGAGGGCGCACTCGACGGCGCGACAGCCGACGCACTCGCGACGGTTGCGGTGGTCGGGACCGGGCTCGACCGCGTCTATCCCGCGCGGCATCGCGCGCTCGCGCACCGCATCGCCCGGCACGGATTGATCGTCAGCGAGTTCGCACTCGGCACACCGCCGCTCAACCAGAACTTCCCCAAGCGCAACCGCATCATCTCCGGGCTGTCGCAGGGCACGCTGGTGATCGAGGCCGCGTTGAAGTCCGGCTCGCTGATCACGGCGAGGATGGCTTCGGAACAAGGTCGCGAGGTGTTCGCGATCCCGGGCTCGATTCATTCGGCGCAATCGCGTGGCTGCCATGCGCTGATCCGACAAGGGGCAAAGCTGGTCGAGTCGGTTCACGACGTGCTTGAAGAGTTGCCACTGCACGACGCCGCGCGGGGAAAGGCAGTGGCAACGGCGGCATCTGCGTCGGCGGACGACGCCAGCGATGCGCAGCCCGAAGACGCCGGCCTGCTGAAGGACCTCGGCTTCGATCCCGTGAGCCTCGACGCACTGTGCGCGCGCACCGGTTTCACGCCGGCCGTGCTGCAGGCGCAACTGCTCGAACTCGAGCTCGACGACCAGGTCGCGCGGCTGCCGGGCGGCTTGTTCCAGCGCGTCGGCCGCGGCTGAAGAAGTGCCGCAGTCCTTACACGACCGCCGCACAGCGCCAAACGCGGCACGCCGTCCGGAGTGGGATATATTGGCTCCATGTTCGATGTGCTCGTGTTCGTCTACGAAAATTATTGGCGCGGTGACGCGTGCCCCGAACCCGAGCAGTTGGGCCGCAAGCTCAGTGCGCACGGCTTCGATGCGGAAGAGATTCGCGATGCGCTGCAATGGCTCGATGGACTCAGTCTTGCCACGAACGGCGTGCCGTTGACACGCCTTCCCGACGACGCCGGTATGGTGGTCGGAGAACGCCCCGCCGCAGGAGCCATCCTGCCGCAATCGCCCGATTCGCTGCGCGTCTACTCAGCCGCGGAGCAGGACCATCTTGGCGCCGACTGCTTGGGCTTCATCAGTTTTCTCGAGACATCCCAGGTACTTTCCAGCGACATGCGCGAGATCGTGATCGAGCGCGCCATGGCAGCGCCGGGCTCCCCGGTCGCGCTCGATGAACTCAAGATCATCATGCTGATGGTCCACTGGAGCACCGGCACCGAGCCCGACGCGCTGGTGCTCGACGAACTCTGCGACGACCGCACCGGCCGAATCGCGCACTGAGCGCCTGCGCGCATCAGTCCAGCAAACGCTCCGGATTCGCGTCCAGCTTGGCCAGTGCCTCACGCGTGGCGCGCGCCGTGAGCGACTCGTCCTCCGCCGGAATCAACAGCCCCGCCTGCAGATAAAACGCCAGACGGCCGGCCTGGATCAGGAAGCCGCGGCCGTCGTTCGACGCGAACAGGTGGAGTTGCCCGCGTTCGCTGCGCCAGACGAACTGCACCTGCGCCGCCCGACCGTTGTGGTCGAGCATGAACCAGTGGCCGACCTGAAGCTCCTCGACCCAGGCGCGCATGTCCTCGCTCACCGGCTGGCCGGTGTCCGGAATCACTTCGAGCGCCGCGGCGTCGGCGCCCAGCAGCAATTCGATGCTCGCCGTGTCGAGCGGCACCGTGGCGTTGCCACCGACGCTCACGAAGTCGTCGAGGTTCGCGAGCCGCAACGCCATCGCCTCGATCTTCGCCTGTGGAATGGCCTCGGTCTTCGACAGAAAGGCGTCTGCCAGCGTCTCGCCGATCGACTTGATGTGCGCCTCCTGCGGCGCACCCGTCATGCCGAGCAGCGTCATGCCCGAACGCAGCCGCTGCAGCAGCCTCGGCAGGTCCTGGATGACGCGGGTGCGGTCGGCGCGATTCGGCTTGGCACTGGCCGACCAGACCAGCTCGGATGCGGCGCGCTTGAGCGTCACGGTCTGCTCGTCCTGCGGGCCGAACTTGAGCGCCGCGATCGCCAGCACCTCGGCCCAGACCTTGAACAGGAACTCGCGGATCTCCTCGCGCACCGGCATGTCGTCGAGCAGCTTGCGCAACTCGATGGTGTACTGGATCGCCATCGTCTCCTTCTGCTCGACCTGCTGCGCAACGCTCATCACACGCTGGGTCGCATCCCCCTGGGTCAGGTACTTGTCGAGAAAGACGCCGAACTCATCGAGCACCAGCTTGAAGACGCGCTGGCCGGTTTCCGGGTATTGCTCGATCACCTGGACCACGCGGCGGATCTCGCCCTCCAGCGCGCTGCCCGAGATGGCGGCCGCGTCGAAGCCCATCACGACCGAACCCATACGGTCGATCAGCATGCGCGCCGGATGCTGCAGCGTGCCGAAGAACTCGGGCTCGGCAATCGCCACGCGCAGCACCGGCATCTGCAGCCGCGCGAACCAGACGCGCGCCGAGAACGGAATGCGTTCCTCCGCCAGGATCGACTGGAACATGAGCGCGACGATCTCGACGGTGGCCTTGTCGGCGGTCGTGGGCGCGCGGCGCTTGAGGTCCGTGGTGCGGCGCCGCAGATCGGCCGCCGAATGCTGGATGACGATGGTTGCGTCGCCGTTGGCCGGGTACTGCAACGCCATCCGCCGATAGCCGGCCTCGGCGTTGGACAGCGCATCAGAGAACGCGCGCGAATGGACAGCCTGATGGTCGGCACCGCCTTCGTTGGGCAGTGGCCGCGCGAAGTCACTGCCGACACGCGTGGCCACGAAGCGCTTCAGGCTGGCCAGCACCGTCTGGGCGCGTTGGCGCGCAAGCATCAACGGCGAGCCTGCACCGACGCGCCGCTCGACACTGCCCAGGATGGCATTGATCGAATGCCGCCAGCCGCCCGCCTGCGCGGCAGCGGCCACAGGCGCCGCTGCCTGCGCGACATCAGCCAGAGGCGTGGCGCCGGAATGCGCCGGATGCGTGGGTCGCCTGACGAGATTCTTGAGGTCGATCTCCGGCATCACGCCGTTCTCGATCAGAAAGACGTTGGCGCTCTTGTAGGCGTCTGCAAAGGTGTCGATGACTTCCTGCTGGATGGCGTCCTGAACGCGCGCCCAGACCGCGCGCTCCAGGCCGCTGGCGAGCCACTGCGCGACCAGCAGTCCCGCCAGCGTCTCGGGTCGGAGCACGTCGTCGTTCGCCAGCTCGGTGCGGCCTTCGAGATGCTGGATGCGCAGGCGGAGATCGTTGAAGTCGAAACCGGCCTTGCTGCGGATCGCCTCTGCCAGGCGCAAGGACAGGATGCTCGTCTCGACCACCTCATCGCCGATCAGCGCAAGCGGCGAGCGTGCCGAAGACGGTGGCGCATCGGCACGGCGCTCGTCGACCATGGGGCGCGCCTGACGCCAGCCAGCCTGGGTGAGCGCGACCCAGCTGGAAGCACGCTCGTGGAAAGCCAGGAAATCGTCGCGGCGCTCCTGCATGTCGCGCGCGGTGCCAGCCAGTCCGGCCTGCGCCGCAAGCCGCTCGCCGATGGCGCGCGACAGCGGCACGATCACCCCGCTGGTTGTCGACAGGAATCGTTCCCGCGTCTCACGTGCCAACTCGAGCGAGGTGGCGTGGGGCCGCGCGTTGCTCATTCAGCGACTTTTCCGATCCGCGTGGCCGTGCGCATCTGCCAAGTACGTGTCTGCCAGGTGCGTGTCTGGCGAACCGCTCAGACCGTGGCGCCGGCGTTCGGATCGTCCGGATCGCCTTCGCGCTTGACCGGCACCTTCACCAGGTCTTCGCGCTTGATGCCGAGCCACATGGCGATGGCCGCCGCCACGAAGCACGACGAGTAGATGCCGAAGCAGATGCCGATCGTGAGCGCCAATGCGAAGTAGTGCAGCGTCGGGCCACCGAAGAAGAACATCGACAGCACCACGAGCTGCGTCGAGCCGTGGGTGATGATGGTCCGGCTGATGGTCGAGGTGATCGCGTTGTCGATGATCTCCTGCGTGTTCAGCTTGCGGTAGCGCCGGAAGTTCTCGCGGATGCGGTCGAAGATCACGACCGACTCGTTCACCGAGTAGCCCAGCACCGCGAGAACCGCCGCCAGCACCGCCAGCGAGAACTCCCACTGGAAGAACGCGAAGAAGCCCAGGATGATCACCACGTCGTGCAGGTTGGCCA
>JAZKDL010000217.1:0-12580 GCA_040387575.1 Pseudomonadota bacterium | reverse complement strand
GCAACGGCGACATCCTGTTCTTCGGTGCCGACAAGGAAAAGGTCGTCAACGACGCCATGGGCGCGCTGCGCGTGAAGATCGGCCACAGCCCCTTCGGCAAGAAGGCCGGCCTCTTCGACGACCGCTGGGCACCGCTGTGGGTGGTCGACTTCCCGATGTTCGAGTTCGACGAGGAAGGCCAGCGCTGGTCGGCCGTGCACCACCCGTTCACCGCGCCCAAGGACGGTCATGAAGACCTGATGGACACGGCGCCCGAGAAGTGCATCGCGAAGGCCTATGACATGGTGCTCAACGGCATCGAGATGGGCGGTGGGTCAGTCCGTATCCATCGCGAGGAAGTGCAAAGCAAGGTGTTCCGCGCGCTGAAGATCAGTGCGGAAGACGCGCAGCTCAAGTTCGGCTTCCTTCTCGATGCGCTCCAGTACGGCGCACCGCCGCACGGTGGCATTGCCATCGGCCTCGACCGACTGGTCATGCTGATGACGGGCGCCGATTCGATCCGCGACGTGATCGCCTTCCCCAAGACCCAGCGTGCGCAAGACCTGCTGACGCAGGCGCCCAGCCAGGTCGACGAGAAGCAGTTGCGCGAGCTGCACATCAAGCTGCGCAACACCCAACCCGCAGCCTGAGCGGCCTGACGGGAGGCTTGCGATGACCACCCGGCCCTGGAAGATTCCGGAGTCGGTGCTGGTCGTGATCCACACGCCGCAGCTCGATGTGCTGCTCATTCGGCGCGCCGATGCTGACGAGTTCTGGCAGTCCGTCACCGGCAGCAAGGATTCGTTGGATGAGCCGATTGCCCTGACGGCAGCGCGCGAAGTCGAGGAAGAGACCGGGATCGAATGCGGCGCTGGAAGCGCACTAGGCTCCCAGTTGCGCGACTGGCAATTGCGGAACGTCTATGAAATCTATCCGCGCTGGCGTGCCCGCTATGCACCTGGCGTGACCCGCAACACCGAGCACTTGTTCGGCCTTTGCGTACCCGAGCGGCTGGCTCCCCGCCTGGCGCCGCGCGAGCACACCGCATGGCAATGGATGCCATACCGCGAAGCCGCCGATGCCTGCTTTTCACCCTCCAACGCCGAGGCCGTTCTGCTGCTGCCACAATTTGCGCGATGACCTCGACTTCGAACACCTTCCGGGTCGCGACCTACAACATCCACAAGGGTGTGCAAGGCATCGGGCCGGCACGGCGCCTGGAGATCCATAACCTGGGCCATGCCGTCGAACAACTCGATGCGGACATCATCTGCCTGCAGGAAGTGCGAAAGATGAACAGGGACGGTGCGCGCCGCTTCGCGCGCTGGCCCGAGTTGCCGCAAGCCGACTTCCTCGCGCCTGAAGGCTACACCGCGGTCTACGAAACCAATGCCGTGACGCGTCATGGCGAACATGGCAACGCGTTGCTCACACGCTGGCCGGTACTGCGCAAGAGCCACCAGGATATTTCCGACCACCGCTTCGAACAGCGTGGTCTGCTGCATGTCGTGATCGATGTAGATGGCCGGCCGGTGCATGCGATCGTCGTGCATCTCGGCCTGATCAAGGGCAGCCGCGTTCGGCAGATCGCGCAGCTACGCGACTTCATTGATCGAGAAGTGCCGCCCGAAGAAGCCGTGATCGTCGCGGGTGACTTCAACGATTGGGGTGCACGCATGCGCTATGCGATGAATGCAATGGGCATGCGCGATTCGAGCGACCTGCGTGGGCCGCCGACATTGACTTACCCGTCGCGCCTGCCGATCGCGCAACTTGACTTCATCTACGCGCGCCAGTTGCAGCCGGTCGCTTGCAGTGTGCCGCGCGGGCCCATCTGGGCTCGCATGTCGGATCATCTCCCGCTGATGACCGATTTTTCGCTATAAAAATAATAGCTGACACTCAAGGCAGGGCGTGCATTGCACGGCTTGCGGACTTATTTTCATTCACTGGTACGATTCTCGAATGCTCAGGAAAACAGACGCCGAATCACAACCCGCGGGCGGAGTCGACGACGAGGGCGTGCCCATGTCGGTCAAGATTCGCGAGCGGCTACGCGCGGCGCGCAAGCGTTTCAACGCCAACGACAACATCGCCGAGTTCATCGAGCCCGGCGATATGGCGGCGCTGCTCGACGAGGTCGAGGTCAAGATGAAAGGCGTGCTCGAGAGCCTGGTCATCGACATCGAGAACGACCACAACACCGACAACACTGCGCGTCGGGTGGCCAAGATGTACCTCAACGAGGTATTCGCCGGCCGCTACGTTCCGCCTCCGAAGCTCACCGAGTTTCCCAATGCCGAGCATCTGAACGAGTTGATGATCGTCGGCCCCATCACGATCCGCAGCGCCTGCTCGCACCACTTCTGTCCGATCATCGGCAAGCTTTGGATCGGCGTGATGCCGAACGAGCACACCAACGTGATCGGTCTGTCCAAGTACGCGCGTCTGGCTGAATGGATCATGGGCCGTCCACAGATCCAGGAAGAGGCCGTCGTCCAACTGGCCGACCTGATTCAGGAAAAGACGCAGCCCGACGGATTGGCTCTGGTCGTCGAAGCCGAGCACTTCTGCATGGCGTGGCGCGGCGTCAAGGAAATGGACAGCAAAATGATCAATTCCGTGATGCGTGGCGTGTTCCTCAAGGACCCGAGCCTGCGCCGCGAATTCCTTTCCCTTCTTCCGCGCAATCGCTGAACGCCATGCTCGTACGCCTTCTCTACGCCAGCCGTGCCGTCGACAGCAGTGCATCGTCCATTGAGGACATTTTGGCCAGATCGCGCGCACACAACACGTCATGCGGCATCACCGGCATCCTCTGCTATGGCGCTGGCATCTTTCTTCAGGCGATCGAGGGCGGGCGGATGGCCGTGAGCGACCTGTACGGGCACATTCAGAAAGACCCGCGCCACAAGGACGTGATGTTGCTGCACTACGAGGAAATCGCCGAGCGTCGCTTCGGTGGTTGGACCATGGGCCAGGTCAACCTGACCAAAGTCCATGCGGCCACGTTGTTGCGCTATTCGGAACGGCCGGAACTCGATCCCTATGCGGTCTCCGGCAAGGTTTCGCTGGCCTTGCTCGAAGAGTTGATGGCAACCGCCGCAATCGTCGGCCGCGGCTGAACGGCATCCTCCTTCAGCGTGTGCTGTCATACAGCCTGCGGTGATCGGGCGACACCGCCATTCGTTCCATGAATTTGCTCTTTGGCTGTGACTTCTCAAGCTCACCGTCCGCACGCAAACCAATCGTTGTCGCCATCGGTGCTGTGAGCGGCGCGCGCGTCACGCTCTCGAAGCTGGAACTGTTTGCGACACTCGACGCTTGGGGTGAATGGTTGAAGCAGAACCCCTCATGGCTGGGTGGCTTCGACTTTCCCTTTGGTCTGCCGCGTGAGTTGGTGGAAACGCTCGGCTGGCCGACCGAATGGGCCGCACTTGTCGCCCACTACACGGCTTTGAGCCGTGCGGAGATTCGTTCGATCTTTGCCGACTTCTGTGCGCGTCGTCCGATTGGCGGCAAGTTTGCGCACCGCGCCGCCGATGGTCCCGCAGGCGCCAGTCCGTCGATGAAGTGGGTCAATCCGCCAGTGGCGTTCATGCTGCATGCAGGTGTGCCGCGGTTGCTCGCGGCGGGCGCTGCACTGCCCGGCCTTCACGTGCCCGCGGCGCACGCAGACGGCCAAGCACCGTCGCGCGTCGCGCTGGAGGCCTACCCGGGACTTCTGGCGCGCGAGCTGATCGGCCGGCGGAGCTACAAGAGCGACGACTTGGGCAAGCAGACGCCGGAGCGATGGGTGGCGCGCGCCGATCTCCTGAGTCGGCTGGAACGCGGTGCGACGCGGCTCGGGCTGCGACTGGCGTTGACGCATGCGCAACGCGATCATCTGCTCGCTGATGCACGAGGAGATCGCCTCGACGCGGTGCTTTGCCTGATCCAGGCTGCGTGGTGTGCTGAACGTCGAACGAGTCCGACGCCGGGCTATGGATTGCCCTTGGCGATCGATCCACTGGAGGGCTGGATCGCGACGGCTTGATGCCCCTGTGTCCTACAGCCGCTCGGCGCTGTTGCCACGCCTGCCTGGCACGGGCGCTCCCTAGATTGAAATCAGGTGATCCGGTCGGATCATCACTTCATTCCACCGAGGAACATTCGATGAACAAAGATCAAGTTGCAGGCCGCGTCGACCAAGCGAAGGGCAAGGTCAAGGAAGTAACTGGCCGTGTCACCGGCAGCGAGAAGCTCGAATCCGAAGGGCTGGTCGACCAAGCCTCCGGCAAGGTACAAAGCACTTATGGCGACGCCAAGGAAAAGACGAAGGATGCCATCAAGTCGGGTGCAGACAAGCTCTGATCACGTGCCGCACACGTACAAAAAAGCCCGGTTGGACCGGGCTTTTTTGTGTTTGCTGGCAGGCTCAATGCCCGAGCCAGTCCTTCAGCTCATCAGCATGTTCTTCCTCGTCCGCCAGGATCTCTTCGAGCATGCGACGTGTCGTGGGGTCCTTGTCACCGATCAACACGATCATCTGGCGATAGCTTTCCACGGCGATGCGCTCTGCAACAAGATTCGCGCGGACCATTGCCTGCAGATCCTTGGAGTCGTCGTAAGCGGCATGACTGCGCGACAAGAGTTGGCTTGGATTGAAATCTGGTTCGCCGCCAAGTTGGACGATGCGTTCCGCAATCCGGTCTGCGTGACCCGACTCTTCATTGGCATGCACCAAAAACTCGTCAGCAATCGCTGGCGAAACGACGCCGTCCGCAGTGAAGTAGTGGCGCTTGTAGCGCAATACGCAGACGAGTTCGGTTGCTAACGCGTCGTTCAGCAACTTCACGATGTCGTCTCGCCATGGCCCATAGCTAGGCGTCACGGCTCCATCGTCCAAGCTGCGGCCTGCAGCCGCAATAGCACCTTCATCCAGCGTCAGACGCTCAGGCGCTGCATTGATTACGGCATTCATGGTGGGTCCTTTCGTGGGTTTGAGTTGTTTTGCATCAACGTGGTTACCAGATCCGCCACGTCGGAGGTCTTTAACACCGCCGCAAGAACGGCCGTAATCGACAGCAGACGCCAAGGCTTGATCAGCACAATGGCCGCGCCGACTCCTGCTGCAGTGCCGAGCACCTTGAAAGGCTGCTCGCGCGCATAACGTTTCAGCAACGGCTTGGCGAGCTGGCCGACCGCGTTGGCAGGATGGCGTCGCCACCAGCGCTCGCCAAGTCGACGGGCCACAGAGATCCAACCCACATGCTCGCCGGATTGCGAGGCATACAGATAGCCATCGTCCGTGTCATCTTCATAGCCTTCGGGCGGCGGCAATGTTTCCGCAGGATGGTCGCCATGGAGCTGCCGGAGTAGCGCACGTCTTGAGATGGCAAGTCGCTGCTGCGGCGTAAGAGCGCGTGCATCAATCGGCATGATGGCCTCTCCCGAACTGCATCGCCTGAACATCTGCATCGAGTTGTGTACGCAAATCTTCAAAAGCGGAGAACGTCGACGGCTTCGCGGCGACATAGCCTGCAATCAGCGCAATCAGAAGCGCGATCCCGGGTACCGCAACGAGTACCCAATGAAAGTTGCCATGCAGCACACCAAGCATGACTGCAATGCCTGCGAAGCCGAGCGCGAGCGTTCCGCTCACTATGGCGACTACCCCGGCCACGACCCGAGACAACAGCGATCGGGTTGCATTACCGGTTTCGACCTTGATCAGCGCTGCGTAATTTGCCAGATGCTGGATGATCAACTCAGGGTGCCCAAGCACCGTTGAAAAAATTGGATGAAGCATGGGTTCCTGAAACGCTGACCAAGGACGGGAATATCAACGCTGCATTAGTCGTCCCGACGGCGGCTGGCCAGAACAATGAGTGCGGTGATGGCCGCGCCTGCAGCCGCTGCGACCAACACTGAGCGCACCGGCTGATCGGAGATGTACTTGCCCGTGACGTCCGCTGCCTGTTCAAGGCGACGCTGAGCACGAGCGCTGGTGCTGGAAGCTGCGTCGAGGCCGCGTTGGACCGCCTGTTGAACCCGTGCTGCAATTTGTTCGACAGCGGGCTCTGCATCTCGACGCAGCTCGCGTACCTTTTCGCCTGCCGCGTTGACCGCGTTCTGCGCGTAAGCACGTGTGGTATCGACTGCGTCGCTCGCGGTGCGGCTGGCGTCGTCAGCGAGTTGCGATGGGGTCTTGGCGGTTGTGTTCATGAGACTTTCCTTTGCTAAATAAACTGAAGAAGAGAGTTGCTCGGTCGCCTTGACATGTCGACTTCAAGCCACCAAGCCGCATCTCTACGGCATGTGCTGACTTTAAAGGCGGCTCCAGGTTGCAAAGTGTCAGCAGCGACGGCTGGGAATCGTAGGAGAGCCGCCTATCGATTTCTGACCATTCGATCGAGCGTGCGAGCCTCTATGCTCAAGCAGGCTGGACCGGCAACATCACGGAAAGCTTGCTGCCTTGGCCGAGTGTCGAGACAACCGTCAACTTGCCACGTGCCGCCTCTACACGGTGCCGCATGCCAGCCAGTCCATGGGTCGACGGTTTCAGCTGGCGCGTGTCGAAGCCCTTGCCGTTGTCTTCGACCTCCACGATCACATGGGTACCGTAGTCCTTCATGACGATCGTTGCTTCGCTCGCCTCCGCGTACTTGCCGATGTTGGTCAGACTTTCCTGCACCATTCGATAGACCGTGAGCTGGTTCGATTCGTCGAGCTCTGCGGGCTCGAGTGTCATCTCGACATCGATGCCCGAGCGCTCGGCGAACTCTCGCCCCAGGATCTCGAGCGACGCGACGAGGCCCAGATTGGACAGAGATGATGGGCGCAGGTCTTCGATGATTCGACGTTTGAGCGCAATCCCGCTGTTGAGCAGTTCGGTCAGATGCTGCAGGCGTTGGATCGCATCCGGCGAATCGGCAAGACGCGATTTCAACCGAGCGACGTCGAGTTTGGCCGCTGTCAACAGCGAGCCCAGTTCATCGTGCAGTTCGCGTGCCAGATAGCCGCGTTCGGTCTCGCGTACGTTCTGCAGGTGAGTTGCCAGCTCGGCAAGCGTCGCCGTGCGTTCGAATACCTCGGTTTCCAATGCATTGCGTTCACGCTGGAGTACTTCCTGCTGACGTTCTCCGGCAGAACGCAACGCATGCGTCTGGCGCAGATAGAGGTAGAACGCAATGAGCGCGGCCAGCGTCACCACCGCTATGCCGATGCGACCCAGTCCCAGTGATTTTGCGATCTGGTCCTGTCCGCCGATCAGCGCCTTGTCGCTGAGGGCAACCAACTCGTTGGTACAGGCACGGATCGCCTCCATTTCCTCACGGCCCACATCGGTCGTGATGACGAATTTCCAGGCATCTTCGTTATCGCCACGACGCAACCGCACACTCATTTCCATCTCTGCCAGCTTGCGGGCGACATGGGTGGACAACGTGGTCAGCACCGCGCTCTCCGCCGGCCTTTGGGCGTACAGAGCTCGAAGCGCCTCGAGCTGCCCGCCAACTTGCTTCACTGCTTCGTCGTACGGTTCGCGATAGCGCATTTCGCCGGTCAGAAGATAGCCACGCTGACCGGTCTCCGCGTCGAGGATGTTCTGAACCAGCATGTTGATTGCCAAGCGCGCGCGCTGCGCCTCACCGGCGGCTTCTAGCGAACGAAAGGACTGGCGATAGCCCGTCTCATTGATGCCGACGACAGCAAGCGCTGCAAGCGTCGCCAGTGTCAGGCTCAGGGCCATCTTCGGAAAAGCTAACCAGCGCATGTAATCTCCGCGAGACGCGAACCTCGCAAATTCGGGAATAATTGACGCCGATCAGGGCTCAGCATATTGCGGCGATCCGCGCAACACAACGAAGAAAGTAACAGATGATCAAGATCGGAATTGTGGACGACCACGCCATCGTGCGCTCCGGCTTGCGCCAATTTTTCTCGGAGCATGTCGATCTGCGGGTCGCCGGCGAAGCAGCCAGCGGGCGAGAAGCGATCGAACTCGTGCGAACGACAGAACTGGACGTGCTTGTGATGGACCTGTCGATGCCCGGCCAAAGCGGCATCGATGCACTTGCCATGATTCGTGCCAAGGCGCCGGATGTCGGTATCCTGATACTGAGCGGCTATCCCGAAGAGCACTATGCGATGAATCTTATCCGTCAGGGTGCCAGCGGTTATCTGAACAAGGAGTGCGACCCGATCGACATCGTGAACGCGATTCGAACGATCTCGCTGGGCCGCCGCTACATCACGCCTGCTGTTGCAGAGTTGCTGGCCCGTCAGCTCGATCGCAAGGACGACGCGGCGCCACACGAACAGCTGTCCGAGCGAGAGTTCCAGGTTTTCCTCAAGTTGGCCAAAGGAGAAACTGCCGGTGACATTGCGAAGACGCTGTCGCTGTCGGTCAAGACGGTTAGTACCTATCGCACACGTCTGATGGAGAAGATGAACCTGTCGTCGAACAGTGATCTCACTTACTACGCACTGAAGAACAAGCTGATCGACTGAAATCTCTTCGTTCGCTGCAGCCGTCCGGCTGAGCCAAGGGGCGCGAACATGACGTGGAAATCGCGTCAGTTCGCGCTTCTGCTTTTTTGAAGCGCCGCGGCCTGCTCGACGCAAAAGTCGATCAACGCATCAATCTCATTGGATTTGTCGAAGACCGCATCGACCCCCAACTGCGCACAACGCTTGCGGATGTCAGGCGTGGCGTAGTTACTGAGCACCACGACCTTCTGGTAGGGCCGACGTGTCATGCATTCTTGCAAGACGCCGAGCCCGCTCCCTTGTTTCAGAAACAGGTCGACGATGGCAAGCTCCCACTCGTCTTGATGATCGGATAACCAGCGACGTGCGTCATCTTCCGCTTCCGCAAAACCAATTGTCTCGATGCACGTGAGTTCTTCAAGTGTGCCGACGAGGTTTTCGCGGATCGTGAGGTTGTCTTCGACGATGTATGTTTTCAATCTGAGGCCCATGTCGAACGACTTGCCCACTCTTGCGGGTTGCATGCCGGACAGCGTTTCAAATCATAACCAGCGTCTTAGTAAATCTTGCAAGGTTCGGGGCGCAGAGGTTGTAGGTGTTCTCTGACAGATTGTCAGTCGAACTTTCGTAGGTGAACCCCCACACCGACTGCCGCGTGGTGACGACCCCTTTTTCTGAAACGGGGCGCTAATGTTTTCGTCACAGTGGCGTGGTGTCTTTGCCGAAGCATTGGCCGCCGTCGTGCTGAAGGTCGGGATGATGACCGCAGCCGTCAACCGCTTGGCATATCAAAAAAAGGCACTGAACAAATGAACATACTTCCACGGCGTACTTGGGCAGCGAGGTTGATCGTCGCAGTGGCAGTGTTGCTTGTCGCGTTGGTGCTGATCGTGCTGTTCTTCCCTTGGGACGTGCTTCGCCAGCCGGTCAACCGTTATGTCAGCGAAGCCACCGGGCGCAAGTTTGAGATCACACGCCGGCTCGACGTGGATCTTGGATGGCGCACGGCGACAGTCAAGCTCGACGGTGTGGAGTTTGCCAATCCATCGTGGGCGCGCGACCCTTATCTGGTGCGAACTGAACGTGCCGAGTTCGATATCCGCATTTGGCCACTGCTGAGCCGGAAGATCGTCATTCCACGTTTGTCGCTGGCGTCGCCTGCGCTGGGCCTGCAAATGGAGCAGGACGGCCGTAGGACTTGGGCGCTGGGCAAGGACACATCGGATGCTGGAACTGTTCCGACCATCGGCCTCTTGCAGGTCGATGGCGGATCGCTCGACTTCCTCGCTTCGCATCTCGGCGTCGATCTCCATGCCGACTTCACCTTCGACACCAGCCGCGGCGAGATGCCTCTGTCCTATCGCATCAAGGGCACCTACCAGCGGCAGCCGCTGACGGCCGAGGGCCGTACCGGCAACGTCATGCAACTGACGTCGGCAGGACAACCACCATTTCCTATCGAGATCAGCGCTGCAGCGGGCTCGACCAAGCTCAGGGCCAATGGCACGATTGCCAGTCTGACCGAACTCGACGGCATTGATGCGAAGGTCGATCTGCGCGGTCAGAGCCTCGGTGATCTGTACCCGCTGCTTGGCATCGCATTGCCGCAGACGTCGCCTTATGCCATCAGCGGCGAGTTGCGCAAGCGGGCAAAGCTCTGGGACGTGCAGGCATTGAAGGGCAAGCTCGGCCTGTCGGACATCGGCGGAGACATGCAGTTCGATCAGGGACAGACGCCTGCACATCTGGCCGGCAATCTTCGCTCCGCCGTCATGGACATGGACGATCTCGGGCCGCTGATCGGCCTTCCGCCGACAGTGCGATCGGCCAATGCCGTCGAAGGCGTCACACCGCCACCGACGGTGACGCAAGTGAAGCGCGCGAAGGGCGCCAGTGACAAAGTCCTTCCGACCGCAACGCTCGATTTCGAGCGTTTGCGCGCCATGAATGCCGACGTGAAATATGCCGCCGCGCGCATCCGTAATGTGCGCGATGTACCGCTGGACAACGGCAGCGTCCAGGTCACGCTCAAGGGCGGCGTCTTGACCCTCGATCCGCTCAGTCTGGGTGTCGCAGGCGGCAAGATTGCCGGTGCCGTGCGGATCGACGCTTCGCAGAACCCGGCGGACATCCGAATGTCGCTCGACGTTCGCGCGTTGCAGCTGAACAAACTGATCCCCAAGGTGGAAACTCTGCGCACGAGTTTCAGTAACCTCGATGGCCGGATCAATCTTTCAGGTCGCGGCAACTCGGTGGCCGGTTGGCTCGGTACTGCGTCGGGCGACGTGGCTGCTCTGACGGGCCGCGGCCAGTTCAGCAACCTGCTGTTGGAGTTCATGGGGCTGGATGGTGGCGAGATCATCAAGTTCCTGTTGGGCGGCGACAACAACGTCACGCTGCGCTGTGCCGCCTTGGCCTTCGATGTGAACAAGGGCGTGATGACCAGCCGCGACGTTGTGCTCGACACGACGGACACGGTGTTCCATGGCAGCGGCCAAGCCAATTTGGCAGACGAGAGCATGAATTTCGTGATTCGTCAGGCGCCAAAAGACATGAGCATCCTGTCGTTGCGCACGCCGCTGTTGGTGCGTGGCACATTCGGTTCGCCCTCTGCCGGCGTCGAGAAGGGCCCTCTGATCGCGCGTGGCATCGCTGCATTGGCTCTTGGTGCGATCAACCCTTTGCTCGCACTCGCGGCAACCATCGAGACGGGGCCTGGGGTCGATGCAGATTGTGGGGAGGTGCTGACGAAATCGAAGCAGCCGACGTCTGGCGCGGCTGCCGCTGGCGCCAACAAGGCCAAGTCGGCCAAGCAGAAGCCCTGAGCCCTGATTCGGACAAGGCAGTCGAAGGGCGAGGAACCCGCTTCGATCAGCTCACGCGACTGCCACAGACTGCGCAGTGCGGATCCCGCATCAGCCGCATGGTGTCAAAGCTCGTTCGTCGACCGTCGAACATCAGCAACCGACCGGTGAGCGTCGGTTCGATCCCAGCCAGCAGCTTCAGCGCCTCGCCGGCCTGGAGCGTTCCGATCGTGCCGACGACAGGCGCGAACGCACCCATCACAGCGCACCGGGTTTCTTCGAACTCGGAATCCGGTGGGAAGACGCAGGCATAGCAGGGCGATTCAGCGTTCCGACTGTCGTACACGCTCAACTGCCCGTCGAAGCGGATCGCCGCGCCCGCTACCAGCGGCTTCCGATGCGCCACGCTGGCCTTGTTCACGGCATGCCGGGTCGCAAAGTTGTCGCTGCAATCGATGACGACGTCCGCCTGTGAAACGAGGCGATCGAGCCACGCATCGTCCGCTCGGGCAACGTGCGTTTCTACCGTAACGGTCGGGTTGAGCGCCACCATCGCGGCTGCGGCCGAGTCGACCTTGGGCATACCGATACGCGCCGTGCTGTGCGCGATTTGCCGCTGGAGATTGGTCAGGTCGACTTGGTCATCGTCGATCAGCGCGATATGACCGACGCCTGCCGCAGCGAGGTAAAGCGCAACGGGAGAACCGAGCCCGCCCGCACCGACGATCAGCGCGCGGGACGCTCCGACGCGCGTTTGGCCCTCAATGCCCCATTCCTCGAGCAGGATGTGGCGGGAGTAGCGCAGCAACTCATCGTCGTTCATTGCCGCGCTACCGACCGCGAGCAGGCGTGTCCGCCCGCTGCAGCGATCAGTTTTCCTTCTTCTCTTCCTTGTTGTCGACGATTACCTGTGTCTTGCTCACCAGGACCGGCGCACCCTTGAGGCGGTTGAGCGCTTGCACCAGCGGGAAGTCCTTGTCGGAGCCGAACTCCGGCACCTTCCTGTCCGCCGCCGGCTTCTTGGCTTCTTCCTCGAGGCGCTTGCGAGCCTCGTCACGTGCCTTCTCGCGTTCGGGATCCTTGCTCTCCGGGCCTTGGCCGCTGGCCAGATGCTTCTCGAGATCGGCCTCCCGCATGCGCAGAGCTGCGAAGGGGCTGCCTTCCGCACTTTCGTCGACCAGCACGTTCGGCACGAGCAGAACCGGCAACGGTGATATTAATGTGAATGAAGCGATCGCATGGACGGCATCGTCCAGCGCCACCACGCTGCAGCTCAATGCCGAGCGCGATATCAACATCAACGCAGCGATCACGGCGACAAACGG
>JAZKDL010000216.1:0-1893 GCA_040387575.1 Pseudomonadota bacterium | reverse complement strand
GCGTCGAGCGGTGCACCAGCTGGACGCCAAGCCGCGCCTCCAGCCGGCCGACCAGCTTGCTGACGGCAGACGGCGTCATGCCGAGCGCACGCGCCGCCGCCGAGAAGCCGTCGCGCTCGACCACCTGCACGAAAGCTTCCATCTCGCCGGAACGGTTGACGTCGATGCGCGGCATGGCCGACTCGTCTTTCAGGCGGTGTCGCCGAGCAGGACGCGCAGGTCGCGAAGACGTGAAAAATCACGGTCGTGCGTGACCAGTGCCACCGCGCCGACCTCCAGCGCCGCGGCGGCCTGCAGCGCGTCGGGCAGGCGCAATCCGCTGCTGGCGCGCAGGCGCGCGGCGGTGACGGCGATGTCCTGCAGCACCGGCACGACCTCGAAGGCGGTCAACACCTTCTCATAGCGCTTGGCCAGCACGTCCTGTCCGTGTTTGAAAGGTCCGGCGAGCACTTCAGCGATGGCAATCGTCGAGATCGCGATGCGGATCACGCCTTGTTCGTACAGCTCGAACAGTCCGCTGAACCGCGGTGCGAACTCGGGATGGTCGTCGAGCAGATAGATCAACGGCGCCGAGTCGACCACCACGAGATCGCCGTCTTTCAGGCCACCCCAGAGCGCTGGCCTGGTGGCTTTCTTGCGCGTCGCCATGTCAGTCCCACTCGTTCCGGATTTCATCTATGGCCGCGGCAGGTGCATCTCCCCACAAACCTTTGCCGCTCCCGCGCAGCGCAAGGAAGCGTGCTCTGGGCTGTGCCTGCACCAGCAACTCCGGCGACACGATGGCTGCATAGGGCTTGCCGTGCCGTGTCAACAAGCTGGGCTCGCCAGCCTGCGCGCGCGAGGCCAGTTCAGGCAGGGTTTTGCGGCCTTGTTCCAGCCCGATGGTGTGCAAGATCATGGTTTATTTCCGTACGGACTGTACATTTTAGATCGACATCGACAAGTTGCGATGTTGACTTCAATTCACAAGTGAAGGTCCACAGAGCCGGCTGTTCACGATGCACATGAGCGCGCACAGTACGGCGCATCATGCCCATCGCCCTCCTTGCCCTCACCGCCGGTGCCTTCGGCATCGGCACCACCGAATTCGTGCTGATGGGCCTGCTCACGCAGGTCTCGGCCGATCTCCACGTCTCCATCGCGGCCGCCGGGCTGCTCATCTCGGGCTACGCGCTCGGTGTGGCTGTCGGCGCGCCGGTACTGACCATCGCCTCGCGCCGCCTGCCGCGCAAGACCGTGCTGCTCGCGCTGATGGCGATCTTCACGCTCGGCAACCTGGCCTGCGCGCTGGCGCCGAGCTACGGCTGGCTGATGGCGGCCCGCGTCGTCACCGCGCTCGCTCACGGCACCTTCTTCGGCGTCGGCGCGGTGGTCGCGACCGGGCTGGTGGCGCCGGAGCGCCGCGCGTCGGCCATCGCGATCATGTTCACCGGCCTGACCGCCGCGACCGTGCTCGGCGTGCCCGCGGGCGCCTGGCTCGGGCTGCACTTCGGCTGGCGCGCCACCTTCTGGGCCGTGACCGCGATCGGCGTGCTGGCCTTCGCCGTCCTTGCCGCCTTCGTGCCGCGCAGCCGTGACGACGCGCCGCCCGCGCCGCTGCGTGACGAGCTCGCCGTGCTGCTGCAGCCGCAGGTGCTGCTCGGCCTGGCGATGACGGTGGTCGGCTATGCCGGCGTGTTCGTTGTCTTCACCTACATCCAGCCGCTGCTGACGACCGTGACCGGCCTCCGCGACGGCGCCGTGTCGGCCGTACTGCTGCTGTTCGGCGGCTGCTCGGGCCTGGCGCCGCACGTCCGGCAGGCATCCGCACACGCCCCCACGGTGGCAGACGTCGCCGGCACCACGCTGGCCCGCATTGCGGCCGCGGGCGCACCGGAAGCCACGCCCCCCATG
>JAZKDL010000215.1:0-3162 GCA_040387575.1 Pseudomonadota bacterium | reverse complement strand
GGTTCGGAGAACAGGGCCGACCAGGCTTCGGATTTCTTGTCGAGTTGGTTTTGGGTCATGGGAAGCCTCGTGGAGGCAATAATGGGTTGGTAACCCAATGTTTCAGTGAAGCGCAATTCGCCGATTTTATCGGCCGCACCCTCGATGACTCTTTCCCTTCGCCCGGAGCGCGCATGAGCCTGCGCATCCTGATCGTCGATGACGAAACACTGGCGCGTGCCCACATGCGCCGCCTGATCGAACGTTGCGCGCTGTCGGCGCCTCCCGTGATTGCCGAAGCTGCCCGTGCCAGCGATGCATTGCAGCAGCTCGCGCAACGGCCGACCGATCTGCTTCTGCTCGACATCGGCATGCCCCATGGCGACGGCGTCGCACTGGCGCGCCAACTGCGCGGCCAGCCCGATGCGCCGGCCGTGGTGTTCGTCACCGGTCATGCGTCGCACGCCGTCGCGGCCTTCGAGCTCGACGCGGTCGACTACCTCACCAAGCCGGTCGGCGTCGATCGTCTGCAGCAGGCGCTCCACAAGACCGAGCGCCATCTCCAAAGCCGGCAATCGCAGGCTGCAGCCGATGCCGCATCGCACGATGCGCTGTTGATCCAGGCGCGCGGCCGCTCCGAGCGTGTACCGCTGGCGGATGTGCTGTATCTGAAGTCCGAGGACAAGTACCTCACCGTGCGCACCGCCATGCACGAGCACCTGTTCGAAGGCTCGCTGAGCGCGCTTCAAAGTGCGCATCCGGCGCGCTTCGTGCGAGCCCACCGCAATGCGCTCGTGGCACGTTCCGCGATCCACGCGCTGGTGCGCGAGGGCGATGACGGCTCGGGTTGGGCGCTGCGGCTCCGCGGCGTGGGGGAGTTGATCCCGGTGTCGAGGCGGCAATTGGCCAGTGTGCGACTGGCTCTCAAGGAGATCTGACATGACCAATGAGCACCAGCCCGAGGCCGATGTGGCGGGCCTGCCGCCGTCGACGGCCTCGTTGCCGAATGCCCCGGCGGAGAAGGCGGGCGACCAACCGCGCGTCGACGAGCCACCGCGCGACATGCAGGCCGAACGCGACCGCGTGCTGCTGCACATGCCGGTCGACATCCGCAGCGCGTCGCTCGTCGTGGTCGCCGTGCTCGCCAGCATCTTCGCGCTGCGCTGGGCCGCCGCCGTCTTCATCCCGCTGATGCTGAGCCTGATCCTCACCTACGCGTTGTCGCCAGCCGTCGATCGGCTCCAGCGCTGGAAGCTGCCACGCTGGCTCGGCGCGGCGCTGATCCTGCTCGGCATTGGCGGCGCGTTCGGCTGGACCGGCTATTCGCTGTCCGGAAGTGCCTCCCAACTGCTCGATTCGCTGCCGGTGGCAGCGCAGAAGCTGAGGCTCGCGGCACGCAACGACCCGGGCCAGAACGCCAGTGCGCTGGACACGGTGCAAAAGGCGGCCGCACAGCTGGAACAGGCTGCGCAGTCGGGCTCGCCGGCTGCGTTGCGGCGCGGCGTCACAAGGGTCGTGATCGAGCGGCCGCCGTTCAACGTGCGCGACTACCTGTGGAGCGGTACCGTCGGCCTGATGACTGCCGCCGGGCAGCTCACGCTGGTGGCTTTTCTGACCTTCTTCGCGCTGTGCTCGGGCGACACCTTTCGCCGCAAGCTCGTGAAGATCACGGGCAGCAGCCTGCAGAAGAAAAAGATCACGGTCCACGTGCTGGATGACATCACCGGCCACATCGAACGCTATCTGCTGGTTCAGATTCTCACGAGCGCGCTGGTGGGCGTCGCCACCGGCCTCTCGTTCTGGATCATCGGGCTTGAAAACGCGGCGGTCTGGGGCATCCTCGCAGCCGTCACCAACCTGATCCCGTACGTGGGGTCGATCATCGTGATGGGCGCTTCGGCGCTGATGGCCTTTTTGCAGTTCAGCACCATCGAGATGGCGCTGCTGGTGGGTGGCACGTCGTTGCTGATCCATACCCTGATCGGCAACCTGCTCACGCCTTGGCTGACCAGCCGCAGCAGCCGCATGAACCCGGTGGCCGTCTTCGTCGGGGTGATCTTCTGGGGTTGGCTCTGGGGTGTCTGGGGCCTGCTGCTCGGCATCCCGATCATGATGGTCGTGAAGGCCATCTGCGACCGGGTCGAAGACCTGCAGACGATCGGCGAACTGCTCGGCGACTGATCAACGAGGACGCAGCGCGCCTTCGTCGTCCGCCGCGACAGTCCGCCGTCAACCGATGTGCAGCACGGTGTCGTCGGGCAGTTCCCGCCACCGCACCTTTTCGCCGATGGAAACCAGGACGGCGCCTTCCGGCACGCCGTCGGTTCCATGGTGCAGCCGCAGCGTGCGGCCTTCCAGCCGCAGCGTGATCTCGAAGCCCGGCCAGTGTGCAGGTATGCGCGGCACGAGTGACAGCGCGTCTCCCTGCACCGTGAGGCCCAGCAGCGTCTCGATCGAGGCGCGGTGCAGCCAGGCCGCCGAGCCCGTGTACCAGCTCCAGCCGCCACGTCCCACATAGGGCGCGGCGCTGTAGACGTCGCCGGCCATCACGTAGGGCTCGAGTTCGTAGGCCGGTCCGCGCGTCGGGTGCGCCGCGCGATGCGCCGGACTCAGGCCCTCGAAGCTGTCCCAGGCCGCAGCGGTGTCGCCTGACAGCGCTTGCGCCATCAACGCCCACACGCCCGCATGCGAGTACTGGCCGCCGTTCTCGCGCACGCCGGGCGGATAGGCCTGGATGTAGCCGGGGCTGTTCACCGAATCCGCAAGCGGCGGATCGAGCAGCCGGAGCAGGCCCGCATCCGCGTCATGCAGCTGCGCTTTCAGCGACGCCATCGCCGGCACGGTGTGCGCGGCGTCCGAGGCGCCAGACAGCACCGCCCATGCCTGCGCGATCAGGTCGATGCGGCACTCGTCGTTGACGGCCGAACCCAGCGGCGCGCCATTGTCGAAGAAGGCGCGGCGGAACCAGGCGCCGTCCCAGCCGGCGTCGTGCAGTGCGGTGATCCAGCCCTGGCGTGCAGCCTGCCAGCGCGCCGCGCGTTCGCCGTCGCCACGTGCCTGCGCCAGCGGCGCGTAGCGTTCGACCACGCTGCACAGGAACCAGGCCAGCCATACCGACTCGCCGCGGCCTTCGTGGCCGACGCGGTTCATGCCGTCGTTCCAGTCGCCGGTGCCCATCAGCGG
>JAZKDL010000214.1:0-7267 GCA_040387575.1 Pseudomonadota bacterium | reverse complement strand
CGCCTTCTGGCCCGAGTTCAAGGGCCGCGACGGCTGCCGCACGCCGATGCCCTGGCAGACCGACGGCCTGCACGGCGGCTTCTCCACCGGTGCGCCCTGGCTGCCGCTGGCCGACACGCACCGGCCGCTGGCGGTCGATCGCCAGACCGCCGATGAGCAATCGATGCTGGCCTTCAGCCGCGCGCTGCTGGCCTGGCGCCGCGGCCAGCCACTGCTGCGCACCGGCCGCATGCGCTTCTTCGACGCGCCGGAGCCGCTGCTGTGGTTTGCGCGTGAGGATGACAAGGCGTCGCTGCAGGCCGTGTTCAACTTGTCGGCAGAGCCGGCGTCGCTGACACTGGCCGAGCCGCTCGCGCCCCTGGCCGGACACCTGTTCACCGGTGCGCAACAAGCCGGCGATACCCTGATCCTGCAACTGCCGCCGTACGGTGTTTATTTTGGAGAACCGCTGAGTGCTGCCTGAAGCCGAGGTCCGCGCCCTGATGCGCGCCGAGCATGGCGACCCCTTCGCCGCGCTGGGACCGCACCGGACGAGCGAAGGCTTGTGGGTGCGTGCGCTGTTGCCGGGCGCCCGTCAGGTGGCGGTGGTCCATGCAGGCTCGGGCGATCCGCTCGCGCTGCTGACCCGCCAGGGCGATTCCGATCTGTTCGCCGGCCTGGTGCCGGCCGCACCGGCGCGGCTCGGCTACCGGCTCAACGTGCGCTGGGAAAAGCACAGCAGCGAACTCGAAGACCCCTACCGCTTTCCGCCGGTGCTCGGCGACACCGACGTCTGGCTGCTGGCCGAGGGCACGCACCTGCGCCCCTGGGAACGGCTGGGCGCGCACCTGCGCGAGTTCGAGGGCGTACGCGGCGTGGCCTTCGCGGTGTGGGCGCCGAACGCACGGCGCGTGTCGGTGGTCGGCGACTTCAACAACTGGGACGGCCGGCGCCACATGATGCGGTTGCGCCGCGGCTCCGGCGTCTGGGAGATCTTCGCGCCGCACGTGACCGCCGGCGACAGCTACGAATTCGAGATCCTGTCCGCGCAGGGCGAGGTGCTGCGCAAGGCCGATCCGTTCGCGTTCTCGGCGCGGCTGCGGCCCGACACGGCCTGCGTCGTGCAACCGCTGCCCCCGCCGGTCAAGTTGCCGGCCGGCCGCGCCGAGGCCAACGCGCGTGGCGCGCCGATCAGCATCTACGAGGTGCATCTGGGCTCGTGGCGCCGCAAGAACGGCCACGAATGGCTCGACTACCGCGAGCTGGCCGCCACGCTGGTGCCCTATGCGCGCGACCTCGGCTTCACGCACCTCGAACTGATGCCGGTGAGCGAGCACCCGTTCGACGGCTCCTGGGGCTACCAGCCGATCGGGCTCTACGCGCCGACCTCGCGCTTCGGCTCGCCGGCCGACTTCCGCTTCTTCGTCCAGGCCGCCCACGAGGCCGGACTGGGCGTGATCCTCGACTGGGTCCCCGCGCATTTCCCGGCCGATGCGCACGGATTGGCCAAGTTCGACGGCACCGCGCTCTATGAATATGCCGATCCGCGCGAAGGCTTCCACAACGACTGGCAGACGCTGATCTTCAACTTCGCGCGCCGCGAGGTGCGCAACTACCTGGTCGGCAACGCGCTCTACTGGCTGGAGCGCTACGGCGTCGACGGGCTGCGAGTGGACGCCGTGGCGTCGATGCTCTATCGCGACTACAGCCGCAAGGACGGCGAGTGGGTGCCCAACGTGCACGGCGGCCGCGAGAACCTCGAAGCCATCGACTTCCTGCGCCGCATGAACCACGTGATCGGCGTCGAACGGCCCGGCACCATCACGATCGCCGAGGAGTCGACCAGCTTCCCCGGCGTGACGCGGCCACCGGAAGACGGCGGCCTGGGCTTTCACTACAAATGGAACATGGGCTGGATGAACGACACGCTGGCCTATGCCGGCGTCGACCCGATCCACCGCAAGCACCACCATCAGAAGGTGACCTTCGGCCTGATGTACGCGCACACCGAGAACTTCATGCTGCCGTTCTCGCACGACGAGGTGGTGCACGGCAAGGGCTCGATGATCGGCCGCATGCCCGGCGACACCTGGCAGAAGTTCGCCGGGCTGCGCAACCTGTATGCCTACCAGTGGGCCTACCCGGGCAAGAAGCTGCTGTTCATGGGCGACGAGTTCGCGCAGGTGGCCGAATGGAACGCCGACCGCAGCCTCGACTGGCACCTGCTGGAACACGACGGCTCCCACCAGGGCATGCGCCGCCTGGTGCGCGACCTGAACAACGTCTACCGCCATTTCCCCGCGCTGCACGAGCTCGACTGCGAGCCCGGCGGCTTCGAGTGGCTGGTGCACGACGACGTGGCGCAGTCGGTGTTCGCCTTCGTGCGGCGTGCGCGCGACGGCCGCTTCGTGGTCGCGGTGTGCAACTTCACGCCGATCCCGCGCAAGGGCTACCGGCTGGGTGTGCCGGCGGAAGGCGAATACCGCGAGCTGCTCAACACCGACGCGGTCGTCTACGGCGGCAGCGGTGTGGAAAACGGCCTGCTGGACAGCGAGCCCGTGGGCTGGCACGGCATGCCGCAGTCGCTGGTGATGGACCTGCCGCCGCTGGCGACGCTGATGTGGGTGCCGCTCTGATGGCGCCTGCGATGGCCACCGTGCACGGGACGACGACATGCTGACTTCAGGACGGCCCTTCCCGCTCGGCGCCACCGCGCAGCCGGACGGCATCAACTTCGCGCTCGCGGCGCCGCACGCCACCCGGGTCGAACTCTGCGTGTTCGACGGCGCCGGAACCGGCGAGCAGCAACGCATCGCGCTGCCGACCTGCACCGACGGTGTCTGGCACGGCCATCTGGCGGGCGCCCGGCCGGGCCTGGTCTACGGCTATCGCGTGCACGGACCGTGGGCGCCGCAGGACGGCCAGCGCTTCAACCCGGCGAAAGTCGTGCTCGACCCGTACGCCCGCGAGATCGTCGGCCGCTACGACGGCAGCGACCTGTACCTCGGCCACGTGCCCGGCGAGCCGGCACGGCGTGACGGCCGCGACAACGCGGCGGTCGCACTGAAGGCGCGCGTGGCGCCGCCTTCAGCTGCACCTGCTTCCGCAGCGCCGTCGATCGGTCCGCGCGTGGCTGCCGGCGACCGCGTGCTGTACGAACTCCACGTGCGCGGCCAGACCCGGCGCCATCCCGATGTCGCACCGGAATTGCAGGGCAGCTACGCCGGACTGGCCGAGCCCGCCGTGCTCGACCACCTGCAGCGCCTGGGCGTCACCACGCTGAGCCTGCTGCCGGTGCAGCACCGCGCCGACGAAGAGCGGCTGCTGAAGATGGGCCTGTCGAACTACTGGGGCTACACCACCATCGGCTGGTTCGCGCCCGAGCTGCGCTACTGGAGC
The DNA here is from genome assembly GCA_040387575.1 of Pseudomonadota bacterium. Taxonomy (GTDB): domain Bacteria; phylum Pseudomonadota; class Gammaproteobacteria; order Burkholderiales; family Burkholderiaceae_C; genus Variovorax. Next base: position 3,889 of record JAZKDL010000214.1, on the reverse strand, counting down.
GGCCGCCCCGGCACCACGCCCGCCAGCGAATTCCGCGCGATGGCCGATGCGGTCCACGCACGTGGCATGGAGTTGGTGATCGACGTGGTCTACAACCACAGCGCCGAGACCGATGCGCTCGGCCCCACGCTGTCGATGCGCGGCATCGACAACGCGATGTACTACCACCTGCCGCCCGCTGACCGTTCCGCCTACGAGAACTGGACCGGCTGCGGCAACTGCCTGAACTTCGCCGAGCCGCGCGTGGTCCAGCTGGCGACCGACAGCCTGCGCTACTGGATGACCGAACTCGGCGTCGACGGCTTCCGCTTCGATCTCGCGACCGTGCTCGCGCGCCGCGAGGGCGGCGAGTTCGACCCGCGCGCGCCCTTTCTCGCAGCCGTCGCGCAAGACCCCGTTCTGTCGCGCGCGCTGCTGATCGCCGAACCGTGGGACATCGGGCCGGGCGGCTACCGCGTCGGCGGCTTCCCGGCCGGCTGGCTCGAATGGAACGACCGCTTCCGCGACACCCAGCGCGCCTTCTGGCTGCACCGGCACGGCAGCGCCGGCGAGTTCGCACACCGCTTTCTCGCGTCGAGCGCGCAGTTCCACCACAGCGGCCGCGCGCCGACGGCCAGCGTCAACTTCGTCACGGCGCACGACGGCTTCACGCTGCGCGACGTCGTCAGCTACAACGAACGGCACAACCTCGCCAATGGCGAAGACAACCGCGATGGCAGCGGCAGCAACTGGAGCCGCAACTGCGGCGTCGAGGGCGACACCGACGACGCTTCGGTCCTGGCCGAACGCCGCCAACTGCAGCGCGTGCTGCTGGCGACCTTGCTGCTGTCGCAGGGCACGCCGATGCTGCTGGCCGGCGACGAGATCGGCCACACGCAGCAGGGCAACAACAACGCCTATTGCCAGGACAACGAGATCACCTGGCTCGACTGGGACCGCGCCGACACCGCGCTGGCGGACTTCGTCGCACGCACGCTCGCCCTTCGGCGCGAGGCCGCGCCCCTGCGCCATACGCGCTGGTGGCCTGCCGACACGCCGGCAGCGGGCGAGAGCGCCCTGCACTGGCTGACGCCCGAAGGCCAGGCGATGGCCTCCGCCGACTGGGAACGGCGCGATCGCGCGGCGCTTGCGATGCGCTTCGACGCGCCCGCCGATGCCGATACCCATGCGCCCGCTGCGAGCTGGCTGCTGCTGATCAACGCCGGCGCACAGGCTGTCGCGTTCGACATGCCGCCGGGCCGCTGGCAGCGCCGGCTCGCCAGCGACGCGGTGCACGAGATCGCTCACGAGCGCGCGCTGAGCCCTCGCGAAACCCTTCCGCCAGCCACCCTTTGGCTGGCAAAAATGATGCCGGACGCCACACCCGGTGCTACGCTGGATTCCAACGACCGAGACCGCACGCAACCATGAAACGAGACGCCGAATGAAAGAGTCCATGACGACGCCCGAACCCCTGCAGGCCCATCAACTGGTCCGCCGCACCATCGCCCTGGTGCTGGCCGGCGGACGCGGCTCCCGGCTCAAGCAGTTGACCGACCGGCGCGCCAAGCCGGCGGTGTACTTCGGCGGCAAGTTCCGCATCATCGATTTCGCGCTGTCGAACTGCCTGAACTCGGGCATCCGGCGCATGGCGGTGGTCACGCAGTACAAGTCGCACTCGCTGATGCGCCACCTGCAGCGCGGCTGGAGCTTCCTGCGCGCCGAACTCAACGAGATGGTCGACGTGCTGCCCGCCCAGCAGCGCGTGGGCGACGAGCACTGGTACCGCGGCACGGCCGACGCGGTCTTTCAGAACCTGGACATCATCCAGACCCGTTCGACGCAGCACGATTACGTGGTGGTGCTGGCCGGCGACCACATCTACAAGATGGACTACTCGATCATGGTCAAGGACCATGCGGAGCGCGGCCTGGGCTGCACGGTCGGCTGCATCGAGGTGCCGCGCATGGAAGCCACCGCTTTCGGCGTGATGGCGATCGACGACGACCGCCGGATCGAGTCCTTCCACGAGAAGCCGGCCGATCCGCCGCCGATGCCGGGCAAGCCCGACGTGGCGCTGGCCAGCATGGGCATCTACGTGTTCGACTCGAAGTACCTCTACCAGCTGCTGGAGGAAGACGCCGCCAACCCCGATTCGTCGCACGACTTCGGCAAGGACATCATTCCGCGCGCCGTGGCGCAGGGCCGCGCGCTGGCGCATCCGTTCGGCATGTCATGCGTGACGCGCGGCTCGCGCGGGCCGGACGCACCGGTCTATTGGCGCGACGTGGGCACGATTGATGCATTCTGGGCAGCCAATCTCGATCTGGCTTCCATCACCCCGGAGCTCGACATCTATGACACCAACTGGCCCATCTGGACCTACCAGCGTCAGTTGCCGCCCGCCAAGTTCGTGCTCGACATCGACGGCAACCACGGCATGACGGTCAACACCATCGTCTCGGGTGGCTGCATCGTCTCGGGCTCCAAGGTCAAGGACTCGGTCCTGTTCTCGGGCGTGCGCATTCATTCGTTCTGCGACGTGAAGGAAGCAGTGCTGCTGCCCGACGTCGAGGTCGGGCGCGGCGCGCGGCTCAGCAAGGTGGTGGTCGACCGCGCCTGCGTGATCCCGGCGGGCATGGTGGTCGGGGAAGACCCGGTGGCCGACGCGGCGCGCTTCGAGCGGACCGACACCGGCGTGGTGCTGATCACCCGCGAAATGCTGCAGTCCCTGGCATGAGGAACGATACGCAGCCTTCGATGTGGACGGGGCGTTGACGATGCGGGTCCTGCAGGTCAGCGCCGAATTGTTTCCCCTCCTCAAGACTGGCGGACTGGCCGACGTGGCCGGTGCGCTCCCGGCGGCGCTGGCGGCCATCGGACAGGACGTCCGGGTGTTGCTGCCGGGCTTTCCGGCGATCTTTGCGGGCCTCGGCGACACGACCGAGGTCACGGCCTTCGAGGCGCCCTGGGGCGAACGCGCCGTGCTGCGCATCGGACGGCTCGCGGCCGATGGCGTTGCCGACGGCATTCCGGTCTACGTGATCGACGCGCCGGCGCTCTACGACCGGCCCGGCAATCCGTACGAGAACAGCCAGCGCCAGCCCTACGACGACAACCATCGCCGATTCGCGCTGCTCGGTTGGGCCGCCGCCCGGCTCGCGCAGGGCCTGGACCCGCTCTGGCAACCCGAAGTGGTGCATGCGCACGACTGGCATGCCGGCCTCGCGCCGGCGTACATGGCCGCCGCGTCCGCCGCATCACCCACCGGCGGACCGCGCGTGGGCAGCGTCTACACCGTGCACAACCTTGCTTACCAGGGCCTGTTTCCCGAATGGCATTTCGGCGGGCTTGGTTTACCTGCGCAGATGTTCCAACTCGAAGGGCTCGAATACCACGGTCAGGTGTCCTTCATGAAGGCCGGCCTGTTCTTCGCCGACCGCATCACGACCGTGAGCCCGACCTACGCACAAGAGATTCAGACGCCCGCGCAGGGCTGGGGCCTCGACGGCCTGCTGCGTGCGCGCAGCGGCGTGCTGGGCGGCATCCTGAATGCCGTCGACGAGGCCGTCTGGAACCCCGCCGCCGACGCGCTGCTGCCCCAGACCTTCGACGCGCGCAAGCCTGCTGGCAAGCTGGCGTGCAAAGCAGCGCTCCAGCAGATGCTCGGGCTCGCGGTAAAGCCCGACGCGCCGCTGTTCGTGCTGGTGAGCCGGCTGGCCGAGCAGAAAGGCCTGCCGCTGGTGCTCGGCGGCCTCGATGCGCTGCTCGCGCAAGGCGGCCAACTGGCCCTGCTCGGCAGCGGCGAGGCCTGGCTCGAAGACGCCTTCCGCCAACGCGCGGCCATGTCGCCCGACGCGGTGAGCGTGACCATCGGCTACGACGAGACGCTCGCGCACCGGCTGTTCGC
>JAZKDL010000213.1:0-4778 GCA_040387575.1 Pseudomonadota bacterium | reverse complement strand
TCCTGCGCATCGAGCTTCAGCGCGTTCTCGATGTGGCTCAGGTGCTCGGTCATCAACTGCGCTGCGCCGGCGGCGTCGCCGGCTGCGATCGCATCGATCAGCAGCGCATGCTCGTCGTTCGGGCAGGCGACCGCGGTGGGCGCCTCGAAGGTCAGGATCGCCAGGCAGGTCAGCGGCGTGAGCTCGCGCATCAGGCGCGCGAGGATGCTGCTGCCCGACAGCTCGGCCAGCAGCACGTGGAAGTCGCCCGACAGCCGCACGGCCTGCCGGCGATCGCCGCGCGCATGCGCCTGCTGCTCGCGCTTGACGAGCGCCCGCAACTGCTTGACGGCGGTCGGCGCCTTGCCCGCCGCGATGCGGTCGATCAGCCGCGCCACGGCGGCCGGCTCCAGCGTGCGGCGCACCGACAGCACGTCGTGCGCCTCTTCCGCGCTGGGCGTGGTGACGAAGGCGCCGCGGTTCGGGATCAGCGTGACCAGTTGCTCCACCGCGAGCCGCTGCAGCGCGCCGCGCACCTGCGTTCGGCTCACGGCGAACAACTCGGCCACGCGCTCCTCCGACAGCTTGGTGCCCGGCATCAGGCGGTGTTCGACGATCGCGTCGTAGATGCTCTGGTGGATGTCGGCCTGGCTCGCGGCCTTGCGTGTCGACGGCAGGGCAGGTGGGACGGCAGCGGTTTTCGTCTTGGTCATTGGGAGGAGGCGCTTGCAAGAGTCATGCGCATGCGATGCCGGAAGAAATGGATACAAACTTTATCGGCGATCGTATTCAATCATGGCGGCGCTGGCATGCTTCTGGCGTAGACATCGAGCTATAGCCATCGATATCCGTCGATACCCAAAGGAGAACACATGCCGCCGCGCACGCTGCTGGGGATGCTGACCCCCTCGTCCAACACCACGCTCGAACCCGTCACTGCGGCCATGCTCGCGGGCCTGCCCGAGGTCAGCGCGCATTTCGGCCGCTTTCGCGTGACCGAGATCGCGCTGTCGGCCGACGCGCTCGCCCAGTTCGACAACCGCGAGATCCTGGCCGCGGCCGAGTTGCTGTCGCATGCGCGCTGCCAGGTGATCGGCTGGAACGGCACCTCTTCAGGCTGGCTCGGTTTCGACACCGATCGCGCGCTGTGCGCCGCGATCGAGCAGGCGACCGGCGCCAAGGCCTGCACGTCGGTGCTCGCGCTCAACGAGATCCTGGCAGCGACTGGCGTGCGGCGCCTCGGGCTCGTTACACCCTACCGCGCCGACGTGCAGCAGGCGATCGTGCGCAACTACGCCACTGAAGGCATCGATATCGTGGCGGAGCGCCATCTGGGGCTGCAGGACAACTATTCGTTTTCCGACGTCAGCGCTGAGCAGATCCGGACGATGGTGGGCGAGGTGATGGCCGGGCCGGCCGCCGAGCGGCCCGAGGCGGTGGCGATCTTCTGCACCAACCTGCGTGGCGCGCCGCTGGTTGCCGAACTCGAGGCCGAATTCGGCGTGCCGGTGTACGACACGATCGCGACCGTGCTCTGGAAGTCGCTGCGGCTTGCGGGTGTCGATGCGCGGCGTGTCGCGGGGTGGGGGCGTTTGTTCACCCATTGAGGCCGCGCCGCGTCGGTCGGAATGCGCGCGACACGTGCCGTCTCGTTCTCTTCGGCTCGTCATATCGCGGTTCGCATCGAGATGGGTTTCGGCAAGGGCGTGTGAACAAATGGCGCCCTTCATCCGGGACGCATCATGGTCAATCCGCTCACTTTTCCTGCTCCCAAGATTCCCGCGCCTTTCACGGTTCCAGAAAAAGGTTCGATGAATGCGCGAGAACATGTCGCTGAACAAGGCCGGGCCGCAGGCACGACCTCCTGGCTGACGCAAGTCACGAAGGAAGTGCTCACGCATCGGGACATGGCGTCGTTCCACGCGGATTTCACCTTGGAAGACGATCTGGGCGGCTTTTGCAAGTTGCGAAGTTCCGTCGAAAGCCGTGATTTGGCTCAAAGGATTCGCGCGTTCGGATCGACCCCTCGCCGGACGCTCGATCTGGAGGGATTCACCGCTGAATTCCTCAACACGCTGCCGTCTGAAATTACACGGCATATTGCGGCGGCGGAATGCGTGATATTGCCGGCCCACCTGAAATCGATGCCATCCTGGCTTTCGCTGCATTGTCCGAAAGTGGTGAAGGTGGCAATGTACGACGGAGCGAAGATCGATATCTGCAACCGAAATCTTCGGGAGTTGAGCCTGCAGCCCGGGCGTAATTTGCGGGAGGTTCGGGTGTTCCAGGGGACGACATTGGGCACATTCGGAATTTCTCCGATCGATAACCGCGAGCCGTGGCACCTGTATAGCGAAACCGGCCTGCAGCCGATCGACGTACGCATCTGCGGCGAAGACGGGCTTGCGATCTATAAAATTCCTTATCCGAATCGGGCATTCATCGAATGCACGCCAGGAAGCGATCCATACGAATATAAGAGCAACAACGGCCAGGTGAAAAATGGAGAGGGCTTCAAGATTACTTGCCGGCATCAGGCGGACAAGTCGAGCCAGTTGCTTGTTGAATGGAACGCTGGCGGCAGAATGCCCGGCCTGGGCCAACTGTCGAAAAATGCTTTTGGCAGCGGCAACGAAACTGCGAAATTGTTCGACAACGCGATGGACGATCGCTACTTTTCCAACAGGGCCGGGGGCGCAAACCTTCATCTGACGACACGTGGAGGAGTTGTCTCCTTTCTGAGGAATCAATGCCTGGAATTGGCTGAGCATGAGATGCGTGTTTACAAGATCCGGCTGGACGGTGCAAATTCAGGCCATGTCACGACGCAAGGGCTGTGGAGTGAAAAAACGCCCGACGGAAGAATGTTTTATCGTTCCGTGAATTTCGATGCCAACTCGGACAGACCCAGGTCCGTTGCAGTCGTCGATCCCAGGGAGTTGATGAAATTCGAATTCTTCGGTGATCTGCACCTTCCCTACACGCATTTGGAAGACCCCGTGGTGATCATTCAGCGCGACGATGGATATTTTCCGAAAGCGGACGGCCGATCGGTGGAATCGACCCCGTCGTCAGCGACAGGAGGAAGTGACCGGATTGCAACCTTCGGCGCGAATTTTCCAACGAAGGCTCAACCGCAATTATTCGGCCGTCTCATCGAATGCAACCAGTCGCTCGCGCCTGTCCAAAATTGGCTGGCCGGAAAAGACGCAAGCGAGACGTGTCGCCTGTTCGTGAGTTGGGCTGCAGCCGTGCCCAATGGCGCTGTCGAATCAATCCAGGAATTCGGCGAAATAATTGTCGAACAGTTTCGAGCTGGTCATCTCAAGTCGAGTGACGTGGTTGGTATTCTCCGCGGCAAGGATGCCCGGATTTTCATGGAAGGGGCTTTCACCTACAGCAAGGGCGTTCGTTCCCCCGCTATTGCAGCAGATGGGATTCTCGCAGTCGGGCATATGCTTGAGATGCTCGTGCGCCATGGGGCTATATCCACATCCGATGCAATTCAGGTGTTACTCGGAAATGATTGGCCGAAGGGTACTTATGCGGGCAAGCAGCTGAAGGTCGGAAATTACCTCCCCGCTGCCGCGGCGCGTGAAGTGCTGGCGCTTTGGTGTCGCAAGAATCTGATTCGACAAAGCGAGATCGATGAAATTCTTCATGACGCGCCCGCTGACCGCGTCGCCGAAGTCCGGCGTCAGACGCAGAAGGCCTGACCGGCCGTCACATCGCCCAGATCCGCGGCGAACTCGCCGGCAGTTGCCAGAGTTCCGCGCGCCACGCCAGCCACACCTGCCGCAGCAACTGCATTGCCGGCTCGACCACCGGCGCCAACACGCGCAGCACGACGATCTCCGGATGCGGACTGGTCGCGCCCGCAGTGGCGTCCAGCGCATTCGCAGTCGCGAGGTCCCGCGCGATGGCCAGCAGCGCGTCGCGTCGCGCCCGCATCTGCGGAGAACCGGCGACGAAGAACAGCGACGCAATGCAGCGATGGCCCGCCAGGCCGAGCGGGCTCTGCAGCAAGCGTGTATCCGTGGCGTCGATGCGGCCGCGCTCCAGCCATACGCCCGGCGCTTCCAGGTGCTGCTGCAGGCTGCCGCGATCGAAGGGCTTGTTGGCGCCCGGCAAGCCGAGCGCGGTCACGTCCCAGCCGATCAGTTCGGCGCCGGGTGCGAGTTCCATCCGCACGCGGTTCTCGGCACGGCAGCCGCTGTAGCAGATCGCTTCCAGCGGCAGCCATTCGAGCCGAGCACCGGCTTCGAGCCGCAGTCGCGTGTTCTGCAGCGCGAGTTCGCCGTCGGAACGGTAGAAGCGCGTCGCGCCGGGCGTGGTGATCAACCCGTGGCTGCCGGCAGCGGCCGTCACGTCGATGTCGAGCGTGTCGCCGCCGACCAGGCCACCGGGCGGATGCACCAGCACGTTGTGGCAGATCGCATCGCCTTCGGGGTAGAGGCTTTGCAGGATGCGCAGCGGGCCGTCGTGGCGGTAGCGCGCGACGGTGCGTTGGTGTTCAGCGCGGTAGTCGAGCGCGAGTCTGGCGTGCCATGGCATGCGGCGAGTCTATCGGCGGCGACTGGCGTAACCGGCTGCGCGCATCAGCTTTTCCATGCGCCTTCATGCGCTGCGCTGGCCTCGTCGATCAGCGCCGGGCCGATGCATTCGATCGGGTGCGGCGAGGCGTCGAACACGTCGCGGCACGACAGCTCGGCATCGCGCTGGTCCTGGCGTTCGCCGCGGAACGCGCGCAACCGCTCGGCATCAATGCCGAACACCACGCGGCCGATGTTCGACCAGAA
>JAZKDL010000212.1:0-8638 GCA_040387575.1 Pseudomonadota bacterium | reverse complement strand
GCGGCGCCCGACAGCGTCAGCGCGCTCGCCGCGGCGTCGCGGCTCTGCCGCATCAGCACGTCGTACTGGAACACCGAGCGCAACGCGACGCCGACCAACAGCGCGGTGATCAGAAGGAACGCGAACAGCAGCAGTTGCTGGAAGGAGCCGCGCGCGTACTTGGGCCGCCGCATCAGGCGGCGACCTGCGCGAGTGCGTTGTGTGCGGCCGGCGCCGATTCGCGTGTCGGCACCTCGCCGCGCAGCGTGTAGGCGAGTGAACGCGTGACCCGCAGATCGATCATCTGGCCGACCAGGCGTGCATCGCCTTCGAAGTTGACGACGCGGTTGCAGGCCGTGCGGCCCATGAGTTCGTTGGCGTCCTTGCGCGACGCGCCCTCGACCAGCACGCGCTGCGTGGTTCCGACCAGCGCCTGGCCGAACGCCTTCACGTTGGTATCGATGACGGCCTGCAGTCGATGCAGGCGCGCGAGCTTCACCTCGTGCGGCGTGTCGTCCTGCAGCGCCGCGGCCGGCGTGCCGGGGCGCGGACTGAAGATGAAGCTGAAGCTCGCATCGAACCGGCAGTCGTCGATCAGCTTCATCATCTTGGCGAAGTCGTCGTCGGTCTCGCCGGGGAAGCCGACGATGAAGTCGCTCGACAGCGCGAGTTCGGGGCGGATGGCGCGCAGCTTGCGCACCGTGCTCTTGTATTCCATCGCGGTGTAGCCGCGCTTCATCGCCATCAGGATGCGGTCGCTGCCGTGCTGCACCGGCAGATGCAGGTGCGACACGAGCTGCGGCACCTTGGCATAGGCCTCGATCAGGCGTGGCGTGAACTCGTTCGGATGGCTGGTCGTGTAGCGGATGCGCTCGATGCCCGGGATTTCGGCGACGTACTCGATCAGCAGCGCGAAGTCGGCGATCTCGGCCGTATCGCCCATCCGGCCGCGGTAGGCGTTGACGTTCTGCCCCAGCAGCGTGACTTCACGCACGCCCTGGTCGGCCAGGCCGGCGATCTCGACCAGCACGTCGTCGAGCGGCCGGTTCACTTCCTCGCCGCGGGTGTAGGGCACCACGCAGTAGCTGCAGTACTTCGAGCAGCCTTCCATGATCGACACGAAAGCGGTCGCGCCGTCGACCCGCGCGGGCGGCAGGTGGTCGAACTTCTCGATCTCGGGGAAGCTGATGTCGACCTGCGGCCGGCCCAGCGTTTCGCGCTGCGCCAGCAGCTCGGGCAGGCGATGCAGCGTTTGCGGGCCGAACACCACGTCGACGTAGGGCGCGCGAGCGATGATCGCCTGGCCTTCCTGGCTGGCCACGCAGCCGCCGACACCGATCTTCACGCCCTTGGCCTTCAGGTGCTTGATGCGGCCGAGGTCGCTGAACACCTTTTCCTGCGCCTTTTCGCGCACCGAGCAGGTGTTGAAGAGGATCAGGTCGGCCTCGTCGACGTCCTGCGTCGGTTCGTAGCCCTGGGCGGCATGCAGCACGTCGGCCATCTTGTCCGAGTCGTACTCGTTCATCTGGCAGCCGAAGGTTTTGATGAAGACTTTTTTGGTCATGGTGGGAGCGGTGCGGACCGTGGGCGGTCGTGTGTCTTGTCGGTTGTCTTGTGGGAGGCGGTCACTCGCCGAACTTCGGCAACTGGTCGAAAGGCGTCCGGCCGTCGTCACGCGGCCCGGCGCTGACGGCGAAGGGCCAGAGGCCGCTCAAGCCGCCTGAGGTGCGCGCAGCGGACGTGCGCGCCACGCGGGCCTCGTCCGGCGTCAGCACCCAGACCTGGCTCACCAGATTGGACGCATCGCGGGTGTAGTTGACCCGCAGCTTCTGGCCGATCAGCGTGGCCGGCATCAGCAGCATGTTCTGGGCGCTGCGGATGCGCGCGCCGGGCGACAGCCGATCGGCACGGCCGTCGAGCTGGATTTCCGGCGCCTCGACCATCAGGAAGCTGCCGCGCAGCGTGCCTTCCGGGAAGTTGCGCCCGCCTGCCGTGGCTTCGGTTCGCACGCCAGGTTCTTGCGCACGGGCATCCGCCGCCGACATGAGCGCGGCGCAGGCGCAAAGCGCGACAAGAATTGGGAGCAGAAAGATTCGGGTGGGGCTGATGCAGCGATTCATGGGTATATCCAGAGGCTGGCAAGTGCGCGGGTCGAAAGCCGGTGACGACGGAACGATGCCGCGCGGCCGGATTTTAGCGGGCGGTCGCTTGCGGCCGCTGTGGGCCAAGACCGCGTCGGCGCTTCAAGTCGTGGTTTCGTCGAGCGTCGGTTTGTCGAGGTGCGCGATGTCGCCCCAGCCGACCAGCGTGAAGCCCTGCGGCGTCCAGAGCATCCGGTTGACCGCCGCATTGCCGAGGTGCCAGGTGCGCGGCGCCTGCAGCGACTGGCCGGTGGCCGCGCGGTAGAGCACGTCCATCACGCCGCCGTGCGCGACCAGCACGATCAGCTCGTCCGGATGACGCGCCGCGAGTTCGGCCGCCACCGCGGTGATGCGGTCGCGGAAGCGCAGCAGCGATTCGCCACCTGCCGGTTCGAAATCGGGGTCGCGCGTGCGCCAGAGGCGCGCCTGCTCGGGCAGCTCGGCGTCGATCTCGGCGAAGGTGCGGCCCTCGAAGTGCCCGAATGCGCGCTCACGCAGCCGGGGCTCGGCCTGCACTTCGAGTCCGCGCGCGGCACCGATCGCGGCGGCCGTCTGCCAGGCCCGCGACAGATCGCTCGCGTAGATCGCGGTGATCGGCTCCTCGGCCAGCGCGCGGCCGACCTGGCCCGCCTGCCAGAGGCCGGTGGCATTCAGCCCGATGTCGAGCTGTCCCTGGATGCGCGTGTCCACGTTCCATTCGGTTTCTCCGTGTCGAACGGCAATCAGTCGCGTGGCGTCCATGGGCGATGCAGGTAGGCAGGCAGGTTTCAAGGCTGCCGAGGCAGGATTTCGAGATCGACGCGGCGCGCGCCCTGTGGCGGATTCGGGAACCCTTGCAGTGCGGCTTCGAACATGACGGTGAGGATCGCCGGGCTCGAGGTGTAAGGGCCGTCGTTGCGGGCGCGGGTTTCGTACACGACCTCGTTCGACGGCAGCGCGCGCAGCACGATGCTGACCTCGCGCTCGTACCAGGGGTTGGCTGCGGGCGGGAAGCCGGGGCCATACCAGCCGTAGCCGAAGCCGCCGTACGGCACGCGGCCGTAGCCGAGCGCCCAGCCGCCGTAGCGCGGTCCCCAGGGGCCGGCTTGCAGCCACGGGTCGGCCCAGGGCGACAGCTCGGCGCTCACGCGGGCGCCGACTTGTGCGCTGTAGCGCGGCGCAGCGTCGTCGCGCTTCAAGCCGGCACGTTCAAGTGCGGGCTGGGCCATCGCCTCGAGCTGGGTTTGCGACTCCTGCGCGGCGCCGCTTTGCTGCGACGGAAGGCGTTCGAAGCGGAAGCTCGCGCCCGCCGGCACGGCAGCGATCTTCGAGAAGCTCTGCACGTCGCTGTCGACGACCCAGCGGGTCGCGCAACCGGTCAAGCCCGCGAGCGCGGCCACGGTGAACAGGGAAGTCAGCAAACGTTTCATGTCGTGTCTCCAGGCGCGGTACGGAAGAGCCCGGCGATGGCAATGGCTGGCGTCGGGCGACTCCGCTGCATCGTTCAGGGCTTGCCTCAGGGCTTACAACTGCACGATGCGGAGTGCCGACGGCGCCGTCGCCGCCAGGCTGAAATCGGGCGCGTCGAAAGCCTTGTCGCCTTCGTCATCGACCACGCCCGTCGCCTTGAGACCCTTGAAATCGTGTCGCGTTCCGTCCAGCAGGTGCGACGGCACCACGTTCTGCAGCGCGGTGAACATGTTCTCGATCCGGCCCGGGTGCTTCTTTTCCCACTCGCGCAGCATCTCGGCGACCTGCTTGCGCTGGAGGTTTTCCTGGCTGCCGCACAGCGTGCAGGGAATGATCGGAAATTCGCGGTGTTGCGCCCAGCGCACCAGGTCCTTTTCGGCCACGTTGGCGAGCGGGCGGATCACGATGTGCCGGCCGTCGTCGCTCACCAGCTTGGGCGGCATGCTCTTGAGCTTGCCGGCGAAGAACATGTTGAGGAAGAAGGTCTGCAGCATGTCGTCGCGGTGGTGGCCGAGCGCGACCTTGGTCGCGCCGAGCTCGTCCGCCACCCGGTACAGAATGCCGCGGCGCAGCCGGCTGCACAGGCCGCAGGTCGTCTTGCCCTCGGGAATCACGCGCTTGACGATGCTGTAGGTGTCCTGGTTCTCGATGTGGAAGGGCACGCCGAGTTCGCTCAAGTACTTCGGCAGCACTTCTTCCGGAAAGCCCGGTTGCTTCTGGTCGAGGTTGACCGCGATCAGGTCGAAGTGGATCGGCGCGCGGGCCCGCAGCTTCAGCAGGATGTCGAGCATCGCGTAGCTGTCCTTGCCGCCCGACACGCAGACCATGACCTTGTCGCCTTCCTCGATCATGTTGTAGTCGACGATCGCCTGGCCGACCTGGCGGCACAGGCGCTTTTCGAGCTTGTGCGTCTCGCGCTCGATCTTCAGGATCTTGTCCTGCGGCGTCGCCTCGGTGGCGGTGTCTTCTTCGGTCCAGATGGCGCTCATTCGAATCTCTCCCTTACGACCATTGGCCGGTTTCCACGCGGATCGCCACTTCGCAATCCTCGAAGATTTCCAGCTTGGCGATCTTCACGCGCACGCCCAGCACGCCGGGCAGCTGCATCAGCCGGTGCGCCAGCTTGCCGATCAGGCTTTCGAGCAGGTTCACGTGCACGGCGGTGCACTCGTCGATGATGATGCGGCGCACCTTGCGGTAGTCGAGCACATGCGTGATGTCGTCGTCGGCCGGCAGCAGCGGTTGCGAGCCGAGGTTCAGCTCCGCGTCGACCTGGATCTTCTGCGGCGCGACCTTCTCCTGGTCGAGGATGCCGAGGTTCGCGTCGAAGCGCAGGCTGCTCAGCGTGAGGATTTGGGTGCCCTTGGTCAGCATGCGGCTCTCTCTATCTACATCAGCGAAAAATCGCGTTCGAATTTCATCAGGTGCTGGCCGCCGTCGACCAGCAGCGTCGTGCCGGTCATGGAGCGGTTTTCCAGCGCGAATCGCACGGTTGCGGCAACGTCCGACGCGGTCGACGACCGGCCCAGCGGGCTGGCGGACGCGTGCAGCGCATTGAATTTCTCGTCGCTCAGCATGTGGCTGGTGAGCGTCAATCCCGGCGCCACGCCGACCACGCGCAGCTGCGGCGCGAGCGCCAGCGCCAGCATCGTGTTGGCGGCTTCGAGTGCGGCCTTCGACAGCGTGTAGCTCAGGAAATCGGGGTTCTGGTTCCAGAGCTTCTGGTCGAGCAGGTTGACCACCGCGCCGTGTGCGTCGGCACCGCGCGACACCAGGTGCGCATGCAGCGCCTGGGCCAGCAGGATCGGCGCAGCGGTGTTGCTGCGCAGGTGGCGCTCGAACAGGTCGAAGCCGAAGCTGGCCGCATCGTCGTGCTCGAACAGCGAGGCGCTGTTGACGATCGCGTCGAGCCGGCCGAACTGCGACACCACCTGCGGCACCAGCGCGCGAACCTGCACTTCGTCCGCCAGGTCGGCGCTCACCATGGCGGCCGGCAGGCCGGAACGGCTCGCGCAGTCGGCGGCGGTCTGGCGCGCCTCGTCGGCCGATTGGCGGTAGTGCACCGCGACTTGCCAGCCGCCGTCGGCCAGCGCGAGCGCGATCTCGCGGCCCAGCCGCTTGGCGGCGCCGGTGACGAGAACGGTGCGCACGGCGGGCGCAGCGGTGGAAGAGGGCATGGGAGGGAAGGAGCGGAGACAATCGCCGCGTGACGACAAGACCCGAAATTTTAACGACCGCCCTCGACCGTCTGATCGGTCAGGCCATTCAGCGCGCCGGTGGATGGATCGGCTTCGACCGTTTCATGGCGCTGGCGCTGTACGCGCCCGGGCTCGGCTACTACGCCAATTCGAGCCGCAAGTTCGGCACGATGCCGGGTTCCGGCAGCGATTTCGTGACCGCCCCCGAGATGTCGCCGCTGTTCGGCCGCACCCTGGCCGTGCAGGTCGGCGAGGCGCTCGCGCAGACCGGCACCGACGAGGTCTGGGAGTTCGGCGCCGGTTCCGGTGCGCTGGCGCTTCAACTGCTCGAAGCGCTCGGCGACCGCGTGGCGCGCTACCGGATCGTCGACCTCTCGGGCACCCTGCGCGAACGCCAGCAGGCCCTGCTCGCCAAGTACGCGGGCAAGGTCGAATGGCTCGATGCGCTGCCCGACGAGATGACCGGCGTGGTGGTCGGCAACGAGGTGCTCGACGCGATGCCGGTGCAGCTGATCGCGCGTGTCGGCGGCCGCTGGTACGAGCGCGGCGTGGTGCCGCGGCCCGATGGCGAAGGATGGGCCTGGGAAGACCGCCCGACCGAGCACCGCCCGCCGGTCGACATCGAAGGCCCGCACGACTACCTGACCGAGATCCATCCGCAGGCCGAAGCCTTCATCGCGACGCTGGCCGAACGCCTGAAGCGCGGCGCCGCGTTCTTCATCGACTACGGTTTTCCCGAGTCGGAGTACTACCACCCGCAACGCCACATGGGCACCGTGATGTGCCACCGCGCGCACCAGGCCGATGACGATCCGCTGGCCGATGTCGGGCTGAAGGACATCACGGCGCACGTCGACTTCACCGGCATCGCGCTGGCGGCGCAGAACGCCAGGCTGTCGGTGATGGGCTACTGCAGCCAGGCGCGCTTCTTGATGAACTGCGGGCTGCTCGGGTTCTCGGACCAGGCCGCGCTGCCGGTGCGCGCGACGGCCGCCAAGCTGATCCATGAGCACGAGATGGGCGAGCTGTTCAAGGTGATCGGGCTGTGCGTGGGCGAGCCCTGGGACGCGATCGGCTTCACGGCCGGCGACCGTACGCACACGCTGTAGCCGGCCTTTCCCGTGGCCGATCTCCTGTGGCCCGCTCGGTCGTTCAGGCCGCCGGCGTGAGTTCCAGCACGACGATCCGCGGCGTGATTGCACCCATGTCGTCGACCTGCAACTCGCCGATCGAGATCGGCAGCTTGAAGCGCCGCGGCCCCGCGCTGCCCGGGTTCACGAAGAGCACGCCGTCGCGCAGGTCGATCGCGGGCTGGTGCGAATGGCCGGTCACGACCACCTGGATGCCCGCCGCGGCAGGGTCGAGGTCGAGTTCGGCGATGTCGTGCAGCGCATAGAGCCACACGCTGCCGATCTTCACGAACTCCGTGTCGGCGATGGACGCGGCCCAGTCCGCCCGGTCGTTGTTGCCGCGCACCACCGTCAGCGGCGCCAGCGCGGCGAGCCGCTCCAGGATGGCCGGATCGCCGATGTCGCCCGCGTGCACGATGTGGTCGCAGCCCTGCAGAAAGGCCAGGGCTTCCGGGCGCAGCAGCCCGTGGGTGTCCGAGATGAGTCCGATGCGTTGCATGCCCCGATTTTGCGGCGGCCTCGGTTCTAATCGCGGATTCGACTGCCGAACCCATCCATGACCTCTTCGCCCGACCTCCTGCGCACCGCCCACGCGCTCGCCGATGCCGCCGCCGCCCAGTCGATGGCGTATTTCCGAACGCCGCTGGACATCATCACCAAGTCGGACGAAAGCCCCGTCACGCTGGCCGACCGCGCCGCTGAAACCGCCATGCGCGAGATCCTCGGCGCCGAACTGCCGGACGATGGCATCTATGGCGAGGAGCATGGCGCGCTGCAGCTCGACGCCGGCCGCGTCTGGGTGCTCGACCCGATCGACGGCACGCGCAGCTTCATCACCGGATCGCCGCTCTGGGGCACGCTGATCGGCGTGCTCGAGGCCGGCCGCGTGACGCTCGGCATGGTCGACATGCCGGTGCTGCGCGAACGCTGGATCGGCCAGGCCGGCATCGGCGCGCATCGCAACGGCACGCCGGTGCGGGTCAGCGGCTGCACCCAGGTCGCCAATGCGCGCATCGTCACCACCTCGCCCGACATCTTCAATGCCGCCGATTGGCACGCCTTCGACGCCCTGAGCCGGCGCTGCGCGATGCGGCGCTTCGGCGGCGACTGCTACGGCTACGCGCAACTCGCCGGCGGCACGATCGACCTGGTCGTCGAGACCGGCTTGCAGCCCTACGACTACCTCGGCCCGACCGGGCTGATCGAAGCAGCGGGTGGCGTGGTCACCGATTGGGAAGGCCGGCCGCTCGGCCTGAAATCGGACGGCCGCGTGGTCGCCGCCGCCACGCCCGAACTGCATCGCGAGGCGTTGGCAATGCTCGCCGCGTCCGCCGCTGCCGCGACGGCAGCCTGAACGCGCCCGGATGATCCGCTGGCTGATCGTCGTGCTGCTGGCGCTCGTGCTGATGAGCGGGTTCACGCAATGGCTGCGCCGATTCGGCTTCGGCCGGCTGCCGGGCGATTTCGAATTCCGCCTGTTCGGCCGGCTGTGGCAACTGCCGATCGGCAGCACCGTCGTGCTCAGCACGATCGCCGCATTGGTGGCAAAACTGGTCTGATCCTTTCAATCTCTTTCAGGACATTTCCCATGAAAGCCTGCGTCGATATCGGTGGCACCAAAGTGGCCGTGAGCCTGGCCGAAACCGGCAGCCGCGAGTTGCTGGTGCGACAGTCGGAGCCCACCGCCACCCGTGGCAACAACGATGCGATCGCGCTGCAGGTGATGCGGCTGGTCGACGCG
>JAZKDL010000211.1:0-9338 GCA_040387575.1 Pseudomonadota bacterium | reverse complement strand
GTTTCAACCCCCCTCGCCGAGGCGGCCGATCCGGGCCGCGCGGCGTCATCCCATTGGGAAAGTCCATGACCCGTGCCATTGGCCTCATCGTCGTCGGCGACGAAATCCTGTCCGGCAAGCGCGTCGACAAGCACATGCCCAAGGTCATCGAACTGCTTGCCGCGCGCGGCCTGCAACTCGACTGGGCCGAATACGTCGGCGACGTGCCGGCCCGCATCACGGCCGCGCTGGCGCGAGCCTTCGCGTCGAGTGACATCGTGTTCTCGACCGGCGGCATCGGCGCAACGCCCGACGATCACACGCGTCAGTGCGCAGCTGCTGCGCTCGGCCGGCCGCTCGCGCTCCATCCCGAGGCGGAGCTGCTGATCCGCGAACGCATGCAGGACACTGCGCGCGAGCAGGGCACCGTCTACGAGCCCGATCGGCCCGACAACGTGCACCGGCTCAACATGGGCGTGTTCCCGGTTGGTGCCGAGATCATCCTCAACCCGTACAACAAGATCCCCGGCTTCAGCATCGACGACGTGCATTTCGTGCCCGGCTTTCCGGTGATGGCCTGGCCGATGATCGAATCGGTCCTCGACGCGCGCTATGCGTCGCTGTTCGCGCTTGGGTCGGCAGCGGAGAAATCGGTGATCGTCTATGGCGGCATGGAAGCCACGCTGACGCCCCTGATGGAGGCCATCGAGAAGGCACATCCTGGGGTGAAGGTGTTCAGCTTGCCGAGCGTCGATCACCCGCAGCATGGCCGTCACATCGAACTCGGCGTCAAGGGGGCGCGCGACGCGATGAACGCGGCCTATGTCGATCTGCTGGCCGGCCTGCGCACCTTTGATGTTCGTCTTGGCCCCGAATTGGTGCGCTGAAATCCAACGCACCTAGTTGGTGAAATGCTGCCTGGTTTTGGTGATAGTGTTCGCTCCCGTCGAGCATCCGCCTCTGCCTTCAATGGCACAGAAACTGCATTCCACCCTTTCGTATTTCTAACAACCTATCCAACCAGGAGAAACTGATGGCAAAGACCGTCGCCGATGTACTGAAGCTCGTCAAGGAAAACGAGGTCAAGTTCGTCGACTTCCGCTTCACTGACACCCGTGGCAAGGAACAGCACGTCACCGTGCCGGTCTCCCATTTCGACGAAGACAAGTTCACCTCGGGCCACGCGTTCGACGGCTCGTCGATCGCCGGCTGGAAGGGTATCGAAGCCTCGGACATGCAGCTCATGCCCGACCCGAACACCGCCAACATCGATCCGTTCTTCGAAGAAACGACGCTGATCCTGACCTGCGACGTGATCGACCCGACCGATGGCAAGGCCTACGAGCGCGATCCCCGCTCGCTGGCCAAGCGCGCTGAAGCCTACATGAAGGCCTCGGGCCTGGGCGACACGGCTTTCTTCGGACCGGAACCCGAATTCTTCGTGTTCGACAGCGTGCGCTGGAAGAACGACATGTCGGGCTGCTTCGTGAAGATCGATTCCGAAGAAGCTTCCTGGAACACCGACAAGGAATACGAACACGGCAACACCGGCCACCGTCCCGCAGTCAAGGGCGGCTACTTCCCGGTGCCGCCGGTCGACAGCTTCCAGGACATGCGCTCGGAAATGTGCCTGGTCCTCGAATCGCTGGGCATCCCGGTCGAAGTGCATCACCACGAAGTGGCGAACGCCGGCCAGATGGAACTCGGCACCAAGTTCAGCACGCTGATCCAGCGCGCCGACTGGGTCCAGCTGCAGAAGTACGTGATCCACAACGTGGCCCACGCCTACGGCAAGACCGCCACCTTCATGCCCAAGCCGATCGTTGGCGACAACGGTTCCGGCATGCACGTGCACCAGTCGGTCTGGAAGGACGGCAAGAACCTGTTCGCCGGTGACGGCTATGCAGGCCTGTCGGAATTCGCTCTGCACTACATCGGCGGCATCATCAAGCACGCTCGCGCGCTGAACGCCATCACGAACCCGGGCACCAACAGCTACAAGCGTCTGGTTCCTGGCTTCGAAGCCCCGGTGAAGCTGGCCTACTCGGCCAAGAACCGCTCGGCCTCGATCCGCATTCCGTTCGTCGCCAACCCGAAGGGCCGCCGCGTCGAAGCGCGCTTCCCCGATCCGCTGATGAACCCGTACCTCGGTTTTGCCGCGCTGCTGATGGCCGGCCTCGACGGCGTCGAGAACAAGATCGATCCGGGCGAAGCCGCAACGAAGGACCTCTACCATCTGCCGCCGGAAGAAGACGCGCTGATCCCGACCGTCTGCCACAGCCTCGACCAAGCCCTCGAGTACCTCGACAAGGACCGCGCATTCCTGACCAAGGGCGGCGTGTTCACCGATTCGTACATCGACGCTTACATCGACCTCAAGATGCAGGAAGTCACGCGTTTCCGCATGGCGACGCACCCGGTCGAATTCGACATGTACTACTCGCTGTAAGCCCAGGCTTCTCAGCACACAAGGACGGCGCAAGCCGTCCTTTTTCATTGGGGCGCGGAGACCGAAGGCTTGTTCACAGGACCGTTTTTCGGTTGCACGAGAATGCCTGTTTCCGCGCAGACCCGGACTTCGAGGACCATGAAGACGCTTTCCCTGTTGCTCATTGGATTTGCTGCCGGCGCTGCTCTGCCGCTTCATGCGCAGGAGCGCGTCTGGCGCTGCGGCAACGAGTACACGAACAATGCCGCGATGGCGCAGCAGCGCGGCTGCAAGGTGATGGAGGGCGGCAACGTCACCGTCGTCCAGGGCACGCGGCCTGCATTGGTCGGTGCAGCGAGGACGTCGGGTGCGACAGCCGCAGCCGATGCTTCGACGGCACCGCTGGGCAGTCAGCGTGTCGAGGGCGCCGATCAACGCTCACGCGATGGCGAGGCGCGCTCCATTCTCGAAGCCGAGCTTCGCAAGGCCGAATCGCGCCGAGCCGACCTGCAGCGCGACTACAACAACGGCGAGCCCGAGAAGCAGGGCAGCGAGAGCCGCAACTACCAGAAGTACATCGACCGCGTGGCCGACATGAAAGCCGAGATCGCGCGCAACGACATGGACATCGCAGGCATCCGGCGCGAACTCGGCCGGCTGCAACCAACTACAGGTACACCCTGATCATGGCATTCGGCAAACCCGCAGCGGCATCCAAACGCTTTCAGACTTTCGACTTGCTCTCCACCCTGATCGGCGTGATCAAGAGCGACGGCACCCTGCTGTTCGCCAATGCAGCGCTCGAAGACGCACTCGGCACCTCGCGGCGCACGCTCGAAGGCTCGCAGTTCGGCGCGTGCTTCCACGAGCCGCACGTGTTGCGCACGGCCGTCGATGGCGCACGCAGCAACGACTTCGCCACCCTGCGCTATGAAGCCTTCTTGCGCCGTGTGAACCACGAGCTGATGCCCGTCCAGGTCACGTTGGCGCAAGGCGACAAGTCCGGTGAGTTCGTCATCGAGATGTCGCCCCTCGAGCAGCAGGTGCGACAGGACCGTGAAGAGCGCCTGCTCGACCAGGCGCAGGCCAACAAGGAACTGATCCGCAACCTGGCGCACGAGATCAAGAACCCGCTCGGCGGCATCCGCGGCGCGGCGCAATTGCTGCAGATGGAAGTCGAGTCGCGTGACCTCATCGAGTACACGCAGGTCATCATCCATGAGGCCGATCGGCTTCAGACGCTGGTCGACCGGTTGCTGGCGCCGCACCGTCGGCCACACGTGGTGGGCGACGTCAACATCCACGAGGTCTGCGAACGCGTGCGCTCGGTGATCCTGGCCGAATTCCCGCGCGACCTGCACATCGAACGCGACTTCGACGTGTCGATTCCGGAGTTCCGTGGCGACCGCGAACAGCTGATCCAGGCCACGCTGAACATCGTCCATAACGCCGCGCAAGCCTTGACTGAGCGCCGCGCTGCGGGCGATGCGAGCATCACTTTCAAGACCCGCATCGCGCGCCAGGTGATCTTCAACAAGCAGTGGTATCGACTGGCACTGGAATTGCATGTCATCGACAACGGACCGGGTGTACCGGATGCGATCAAGGACCGCATTTTTTACCCTTTGGTGTCCGGCAGGGATGGTGGGACGGGACTGGGGCTGACGCTCGCGCAAACCTTCGTGCAACAGCACCATGGCGTGATCGAGTGCGACAGCGTCCCCGGCCGGACCGATTTCAAAATATTGATACCGCTGCCATAGCAGCAAGGCGACAAGGAGCTGCATGAAGCCGATCTGGATAGTAGATGACGACCAATCGATCCGCTTCGTGCTGGAAAAGGCGTTGCTGCGCGAGGACCTCCCCACGCGCAGTTTCACCAATACGCGCGAAGTACTGGCCGCCCTCGAAGTGGCTGCCGACGATGAAATGCAGGGGCCGCAGGTCCTGGTGAGCGACATCCGCATGCCGGGTGGTTCGGGTCTGGATCTGCTCGACAAGGTCAAGGCGAAGCACCCCGGCCTGCCCGTCATCATCATGACGGCGTTCTCCGACCTGGACAGCGCGGTGTCGGCCTTTCAGGGCGGCGCCTTCGAATACCTGCCCAAGCCCTTCGACCTGCCACGCGCCGTCGAACTCATCCGCCGCGCCGTGGACGAGAGCCAGCGCGAAGAGGTCGCCGAAGAGCGCATGGCCGCCGCGCCCGAAATGCTCGGGCAAGCGCCTGCGATGCAGGACGTGTTCCGTGCGATCGGCCGGCTGTCGCAGAGCAACGTGACAGTGCTGATCACCGGCGAATCGGGTTCCGGCAAGGAACTGGTGGCGCGTGCGCTGCACAAGCATTCGCCGCGCACCAACGGGCCTTTCGTGGCCATCAACACGGCAGCGATCCCGAAGGATTTGCTGGAGAGCGAACTGTTCGGCCATGAACGTGGCGCCTTCACCGGCGCCCAGACCATGCGCCGCGGCCGCTTCGAACAAGCCGAGGGCGGCACGCTGTTCCTCGACGAAATCGGCGACATGCCTTTCGACCTGCAGACGCGCTTGTTGCGCGTGCTGAGCGACGGCCATTTCTACCGCGTCGGCGGCCACAACTCGGTCAAGGCCAATGTCCGCGTGATCGCGGCGACCCACCAGGACCTGGAGCAGCGCGTCAAGCTCGGCGGTTTCCGCGAGGACTTGTTCCATCGCCTGAACGTGATTCGCCTGCGCCTGCCGGCGCTGCGCGAGCGCGGTGAGGATGTGCCGGCGCTGACCCGACACTTCCTGCAGCAGAGCGCCAAGCAGCTCGGCGTCGAGCCCAAGCGGATATCGGATGCAGCGCTTGCGCGGCTCGCTACCTTCGGTTTTCCGGGCAACGTGCGCCAGCTGGAAAACATCTGCCATTGGCTGACGGTCATGGCGCCGGCGCAGCTCATCGAGGCGAAGGACCTACCGCCTGAAGTGATGGCCGTGCAGCCTGGTGAGGTGCCTGTCGCGGCGCCAGTCGCGGTTGCTGCCTTCGTGCCGGCCACGGCCGCATCGGTCGCCGCAACGCCCGTGGCAATGGACCAAGATGCGCCACTGGCTTCGTCGGCCGCCGCGACGGCGTCCTCGACGGCCGCCGGCTCGTCCCCCATCGACGCCGGCGCACTCGGCGGCTGGGAGATCGGTCTGGAACTCGAAGCTCAGACCTTGCTGGCCGCCGGGCGCACCGATGTCTGGGATGCACTGTCGCGCCGCTTCGAATCGCGGTTGATCCTCACTGCGCTCGCCAACACGCGCGGACGCCGCATCGAAGCGGCGCAGAAGCTCGGCATCGGCCGCAACACCATCACGCGCAAGATCCAGGAGCTGGGCCTGGAGTAGCCGCAGCGCCCCGCGTCAGCGTCAGGCGCCGAGGTTCAGGTCCAGCACCACCGGCGCGTGGTCGCTGGGCTTTTCCCATTTGCGCGGGACACGGTCTATCACGCAACCCGTCGCCTTGGCCACCAGCGGTGCGCTGATCAGGATGTGGTCGATGCGCAGGCCGCGATTCTTCTGGTAGCCCAGCATCCGATAGTCCCACCACGAGAAGCTCTTCTCGGGTTGGTCGAACAGCCGGAACGCATCCGTCAGCCCAAGCCCGATCAGCGACTGGAAATGAGCGCGTTCTTCGCTCGTGTGGTGGATGGTCTCGCGCAGCCCGACCGGATCGAAGCTGTCGCGGTCTTCGGGCGTGATGTTGAAGTCGCCCAGCAGCACGAGGTTGGGATGCGCGGCCATCTCCGCGCGAAGCCATTCACGCAGCGCGTCGAGCCATTGGAGCTTGTAGGCGAACTTGTCGCTGCCAGGCGCCTGGCCGTTGACGAAGTAGCCATTGACCACACGCAGTGGCCCTGACGGCGTGTCGACCGTCGCCGCGATCACGCGAGACTGTTCGTCGCTGAAGCCGGTGATGTTGCGCACCACGTCGCGTGCCGGCGCGAGGCTCAGGATGGCGACACCGTTGTAGGTTTTCTGGCCGAACACCGACGCTTCGTAGCCGGCCGACTTGAGCACCTCCAGCGGAAACTTGTCGTCGGTCATCTTCAGTTCCTGCAGGCACAGCAGATCGACGGGGTTCGCGATCAGCCAGTCGAGCACGTGCTGCAGGCGGGCGGTGAGAGAGTTGACGTTCCAGGTGGCAATTTTCATGGGTGCCGCAGTAGGTTGATTTCCGGATGAAGCGAGTGGCGCTGAGTCTAGGCGGCGCCGATACGTACTACCCG
This sequence comes from Pseudomonadota bacterium, assembly GCA_040387575.1. Lineage (GTDB taxonomy): Bacteria > Pseudomonadota > Gammaproteobacteria > Burkholderiales > Burkholderiaceae_C > Variovorax. The sequence continues at coordinate 2,702 of JAZKDL010000211.1, read as the reverse complement.
CTCTTCGCGGGCGTTTGAATTTACCTTAGCATTTCAGCGCAAGTCGAAGCTTGTCGGCGACGGCGATGATCCCGTCGCCGCGCCGAAACGATCGGGAGCGCATGTCATGGACGACGAATCGGCGATCGATTTCAACGATCCCGTTTGGGCCATCCTGCAAAGCCTGCCGTCCATGTTGTCCTATTGGGATCGCGACCTGCAGTGCCGTTTTGCCAACCGGGCCTACGAGCAATGGTTCGGCGTGCGGGCGTCGCAGTTGTTCGACAGCTCTTTGCGCGACCTGCTCGGGCCCGAGCTGTTCGCGCGCAGCGAGCACTACATCCGTGGCGCGCTGCAGGGCATCCCACAAGAATTCGACCGCATGCCGGTGGATTCGCGCCGTCCCGGAAGACCGGGACTCGTGAACTACATGCCGCATGTCGTGAATGGCAAGGTGCTCGGCTTCATCGTGCAGGTCACCGACGTCAGCCGGCTGCACGAGATGCAGGCTCAACTGCAGCAGCAGATCCTCGAAACCGAAAAGGCCTGCGCGCTGCTGCGCCAGAGCGAAGCCAATTTGCAGCAGGCCCAGACGCTGGGGCAGATCGGCAGCTGGGAATTCGACGTGGCGAGCGACACCACGACCTGGTCGGCCCAGCTCTACGAGCTCTTCGGCCGGGACCCCGCTCTCGATCCGCCGAGCCTTGGCGAGCATGCCCTGTGCTTCAGTCCCGAAAGCTGGCTTCGGTTCGAGCGCATCGTCGACCGCGCCATCCGGTTGGGCGAGGCCTATACGCTGGAGGTCGAATACATGCACAGCAGTGGCCGCCGCGGCTGGCTCGAGTTGCGTGGTGCTGCGCAGCGGGACGAGGGTGGCGTGGTCGTGGCGCTGCACGGCACGGCGCAGGAAATCTCCAGGCGCAGGCTTGCAAGCAGCGCGGAGGCCCAGGCCGGACGGATCGCCGAATTGCATGCCGGACTGTCGGCCGCCCAGGCGCGCATCAATGGATTGGAAGCCGCGTTGGCGCAGCACAACCTGCCGCGCTGACGGATCGGACCGGCACACCAGCCCGGCACCAGCCCAACAGATGAGCGCGGCGTCATGCCGCTGCGCACGGTCGTTCTTTCAGGCTCCTGCGAGAAGGCGCGTCAGTTCGGCCGCCGGAATTTCGTGGCAGCCTGAAGCGTTCTGACCCGACCACAGCGTCGAGAAGTCGTCGCGGCCCAGCTTTTCGGCGGCAGCCTTCAGCGGCACGAGTGCGGCCGTGGCCAGGGGGAACGCCGGAGCGGCCTCACCGATCGGCCCCAGCTCCTTCATCAAGCGGTTGAGGATGCCGCGCGCCGGCCGTCCGGTGATCAGGTTGGTCAGCACCGTGTGTTCTGCACGCGGACTCTTCAGCGCGGCGCGATGCAGTTCGGTGGTGGTGGCTTCCGGACAGAGCAGGTAGCTCGTACCAATCTGCACGCCGGCCGCGCCCAGCGCCAGCGCGGCCTGGACGCCCTGCGCATCGGCGATGCCGCCGGCCGCGATCACCGGCACGTGCACCGCGCGCAGCACCTGCGGCAGCAGCGCCATCGTGCCGATCTGCGTCGTCAGATCGTCGCTAAGGAAGATGCCCCGATGGCCGCCAGCCTCCAGGCCCTGCGCAATGATGGCGTCGGCACCGTTCGCCTCGAGCCAGCGCGCCTCCGCGACGGTGGTGGCCGATGCCAGCACCTTCGCGCCCCACGACTTCACGCGTTGCAGCAGCGCGGGCGAGGGCAGTCCGAAGTGGAAGCTCACCACTGGCGGCTTGAACTCGGCGAGCACGTCTGCGACCGCATCGCTGAATGGCGCGCGCCCGCCGCCGGGCGCGATCGTCGACGCGTCGATGCCGAATTCCGCGTAGTAGGGCGCGAGCGCCTCGTGCCATCGCAGATCGCGCGCGGCGTCGGGTGTCGGCGGCGTATGGCAGAAGAAATTGACGTTGTAGGGGCGCGCGGTGCCTGCGGCGATCGCCTGCAGTTCGGCGCGCATCGACTCGGGCGTCAGCATCGCGCAGGGCAGCGAACCGAGCCCGCCCGCGTTGGACACCGCCATGGTCATCGCGCTGCCTTGCACGCCGGCCATCGGCGCCTGGATGACCGGCAGTTCGATGCCGAGGAATTCGGAGAGGGTCATGTGGGCTCCAGAAGGCGCACGAGGCGCAGTGTCAGAGATGAAGCGCCGCCGCTGCGCCGACCAGCACGCCGACGCCGGCCAGCGCCAGCATGCCGTACTCCAGCCACTTCTTCTTGGTCAGCAGCGCGATGGCGGCCAGCGCGATCGAGACCTGCAGCACGGTCGTGGCCTGTGCCCACCGGTGATGCTGATGCATCTGCGCGTCGGACTGATGGTCCCAGTCGGTCGCTTCGGTCTCGAGCTTCTGCGCGGCCAGCTGGATATCGCCCTTTTCTTTCTCGTAGCGATCGACCTTGGCCTGCAACGCCGGTTTGCGGTCGTCGGGCGCGGCGTCGCGCGCGAACTCCGTCAGCGCCTGTTTCGTGCTCTTCGCCTGGAAGTAGTTCCACTGGTTCGACGCCTCGGTCTTCTTGATGGCCGCGTTGTTCTTGTAGAGCCCGGCGTTCGCTTGCGTGGCGCCGCCCATGTACGAGAAGAGCGCGCCGACGGTCGCGATGATCGCAGTGCAGACGGCGATCTGGTTCGTCATGCTCTTGCCGGCGATGCCGTGGTGCTCGCTGCC
>JAZKDL010000210.1:0-12454 GCA_040387575.1 Pseudomonadota bacterium | reverse complement strand
ACTTCGATTCGATAACTCAACATCGCTCTTGAGAGCGTTGGCAAAGCCTGAGCAGCCCAATCGCATTGGTGCTGCTCACTGATTCGGCTGGCTGGTACGCAATCAATTCGGCGTGAAGCTGAAGGTCCGATTGAATGCCTTTCCGTCGACAGTGCCGTTGAAATTGACCTGATAACTTTTTCCTTTGATCAACGCACTCTGCGGCACAACGAAAATCTGTGCTTGGGTGAGTCGCTTTTCAGGGTCGTTGGTGGAGTTCAGTACCGTCGTCGCCACGGCATTTCCATCCGAGGCGGTCACGCTGCTGCTCGTCAAGGCGAGAACACTTCCTTCTGGAGCGCGGATATAAAGAGGCGTACCGACCGTGCCGTCGCCAGTACTTGGCATCGGATTTGGTGTTTCCTTTGATGGGGTGAAAGACGGGCGGACGGCTGTAGTGCCCTCGCAAGGATAGGTGAGTACATCCGACTGAACTGTATTCGGAACCCCGGTCTTTGCGCCGAACTCCATGACGGTAACTTGTGTGAATACATCCGCGCCTCGTTGTTCGGCATAACCCACACCGAGATCGGCACGCGGGAGCAACAGCGCCTGCATGTGATAGACGGTCGACAGCAAAAATTCTGTATGGGAGACCGCGCGATCGGTTGGCGTGGGCGCTCTAGCAATCGCTGCATCGGTAGCGTCCAGATTTGAATGCGCAAATGCTTCTCCGACAGTGCGCGGCGCGTAGCCCACCGCCTTGGCCCTCGCACTCGCTGTTTCACCAGTGAAGCCCGTACTTCCCGGTGCTTCGGCATGTGAGCCTTTTCTTCCGTTGGCATATTCATTGGCCAGATATAGCCCGTGATTTACTGCTGCTTGGTCAAGATTTGCATCCCGCACTAACAAGCTGAAGCCACAACGCCGCCGTTCCGCTTGCAGGGTCTGCAGAACAGCTGCCTGCAATGCCGGTAAGTCTGTCGATCGCCCCGCGGTGACGGCAGATGCAGGAACAGGAGACGTTGTCTGGGTCAAGCCACCAGCCTCTACTGCATCTTCGGAGGAGGATGCCGCATCTTCCTCTGGAGCTGAGGAGCCGGGTGCGACCGAGACCGGCGTGTTCGATGCTGCTAGCGAGCCTCCTTCGCTGCCTCCACCGCCACCGCCACAGGCGGCCAGCAACACTGCCGTTGCGACAACTGCAAATGTTCTCAAGGATGTGCGCAGGGCGCCACCCGCAACTGCATCGGCCACGATGTCGTGTCTGCCGGGGACGGTCCATGTGCCAGGCGCCGTGACGCCGAAGTGCGTAGTGCAGAGGCTCCCAGAAAGGGGATTCTTCAGTCCTGTTTGGCAGAGGGCAGCCGGAGGATGAGACGCTTGCCAAGAGTGCGTTGCTGAAGCGGTAAAATGCATACTAAAGTCGTCATAAGGGTAAACCTTACATACGACAAAAGTACTACTCAAGATTCAAAAGAAATGTAACAGTGGGCGGCGCGTTCGAGTTCCAGGTAGCGAGAGAAAATCGGCGCGTGTGCTCAACAAGTGCGAGCCGATGCAATGAGCATCCGCAGCAACCCGGGGTGGTCAACCGTGGGGCAGGGCCTTGAATGCCGTCAGCTGTTCAGCCGCCTCAGAACGCGAGGCCAGCATCGGGTGAAGTCGTGGGTCGATCGCCGCAGGCCGCATCATTTGCGTGAAATGCCAAGCAATAGCGGAGGTAATTTCTGCCTGATCGATGGTGTCTGACGCGAGCGTCGATCTCGAATGTGAGAGCTCCGCCTCCAGCGCCGCGTACGCTGCAGCCAGTTGCAACTGCACACGTTGCACCCACGGTTCATGTATCTTTTCGGCGGGCCGCAACCCATGTTCGTAGACGATCTGCACGGTCTTCTCGCAGGCCGCGAGTGCCAGTCCAACAATACGCAATGCACGTTGGCGCGCCATGCGGTCTGTCGGCATCAGGCTGCGACCGGCCACGCTCTCCACGTGATCGATGATCAGTGTCGAGTCCATGAGTATCTGACCGTCGTCGCACACCAACGTCGGTGCCTTCACGACGGGGTTGATTCGGCTGAATGCTTCGAAGGTGCCAAAGACGGAGATCGGGCGATGCACGAAGGGTATGTCGAGCAACCGCATCGTGATGGCCACGCGCCGGACGTAGGGTGAATCGAGCATGCCGATGAGTTCCATGGGGCTTCCTTGAATGAATACGCCCAACATGGGCACACGCGTTGACGATAGAGAATCGATACCAACCGGCCCATGCGGAAGCATCGGAATCGAACTCGGCAAACCGATGAGTCATCGGTTGCTGTTCTGCTCTCCTGGAGTCACCGTGAAACTGGACAAGAAGGACCGACTGATCCTTGAGGCGCTGCAGCTCGATGCGCGCCAGAGCCTTGCCGCTCTGGGCAAACGCATCGGGCTTTCACAGCCCGCCATGAGCGAGCGTGTACGAAAGTTGGAAGAGGCTGGCGTGATCGAAGGCTATGGCGCGCGCGTGAACCTGCGTTCGATCGGCATCGGCTTGACGGCCATCATTCGCATCGAGACCACGCACGCCGGGATTCGCAAGTACATCGCGCTCTTCGAGCAGATGCCGGAGGTGCTCGAGGCCGACCGCGTCACCGGCGAGGATTGCTTCATCGTGCGGTGTGCGATCGCCGAGCCGCAGGACCTGGAGCGCGTGGTTGACGCGCTGGCGCAGTATGGTGGCGTGACGACCTCGCTGGTGCTGTCGAGCCCGGTACGCAAGGTTGCGACCGTGCTTGCTGCGCGCAACATTGCCAGCTGACGGCCACCGTCACCGGCTTGGATGCGGCCATGCGGGCCGCACCGACGCGCCCGCTACAACTGCAGTCGTCGCGCGTAGCCCGTCATTTCGAGATAGCCACGGCCAACCCGCTTGACGTCGGCGTCCAGCAGTTCGCTCAGGCCTTCCCAGTAGACCGCTCCCGTGGAACTGCTGCTGTCGAGTTCCTGGTCGTCCAGCAATGCGTTCACCGTGAAGATGCCGGCCGGCGTCGTCAGTCGCCATCGGGTCGGGTAGCGGGTGTTGGTACGTGGACTGGTCCAGTGCCGTTCGGCTTCGAAACGCAAGTCGTCCGGCCCAAAGGTGCGGAGCCGCCCATCGGCGTTGCGCAGTGAGCCACCGAACCATAATGCGCTGCCGTCGGCGCGGCGCAGGCGAAAGGCAGTCAGTGCGCTTCCGTCGTCCAGGTTCATGCCGATCCAGTCCCAGCCGACGGCCTCGCGATGCAGCAGCGCCTCGCTCCATTCGTGATCGAGCCAGGCAGTGCCTTTGACGTCGAAGCGCTTCCCTTGCAGAGTGATGGCGCCTTGTGTCTCCAATTGCGGTTCGCTGTAGTAATAGCTGGCTTGCTCCGCATCCGGGCCTTTGCGCGACAGGCCGGCCTGACCCTGCAACAGCACTGGCTGCGTCGGCCGGAAGTGCAGGTCCAGTGCAAAGCCGTCGGCGGGAAGCCGCGCGGCATAGCGACCCGAGGCATCGCGCTGCAGCGACCAGTCGCGCAGCCGCACCGCCGTGTCATCGGTGCTGCTCTCCGCCACGCCGAAACCTGCACGCGCGATGCGCTGGTCGTGCCACAGTCGGCGCCCTTCGAGATCAGTCACGGCCGCGTGCGCGAAGATCAATTGACGCGCTGCGAAATCAGAGTTCAGCGACTGGGCCACATCGACCCGCGAGCGAAAGAACGTCAGCTGAAAGCCGAAACTGCGCGCGCCCGCCTCGGCATGACCGGTCACGTACCACCATTCCGTGCGCAAGTCGGGGTGGCTGCCGAAATCGCGCGGAAAGACCAGCGTGCGCAGCGGCAGCGCATGGGCCGGCGATGCACTCCAACTGGCCAGCGCGCCGAGCAGCAGCATGCGCCGCGACATGCCGGGATGCGGCGTGAAACCCACGTGGCTCTCGCGCATCACCAATCCTCCTTGACAGCCAGCACGGCATCCTGACCGGCGGCCGATCGTCCCGCAAGCCATGCTGTGAGTGTGCCGGCCGCAACCACGGCGATGCACAGCGCGGCAAGCCGCAGCCAGGGCACGCGCATGTCCATCGTCCAATGGAAGCTCTGCGGATTGACCACGTGCACGAGCACCACCGACACCGCAAGACCCAGGCCCAGTCCAGCGATCGCGCCGATGGCCGTCCAGGCCGCGCCTTCCCCCGCGACCACGGCCAGCACCTGTGCCCGCGTGAAGCCGAGATGCGCCAACAGCCCGAACTCCTTGCGCCGCGCGAGCACCTGCGCACTGAAACTGGCAGCGATGCCGAACAGCCCGATCGCGATCGCTACCGCCTGCAGCCAGTAGGTCACTGCAAAGCTGCGGTCGAAGATGCGCAGCGAATTGGCGCGGATCTGTGCGACCGAAGACAGTTCGATCGGCGTGACGTCGCCGAGCGCACGTGCAGCCAGGTCGCGCAAGGCCTGTTGCACCTGCGCTTCGTCCGCGCCGGCGGCGAGCCAGACCGACACATCGCTCGCGCTGCGGTCGCCGGTGAGCTTTTCGAAGTCGCGCACATCCATCGTGATGGCGCCGAACTGGCGCACATAGTCGCGCCATATGCCGGCAACGAAAAACACGGGCGCGGTCTGCGGCGTAGCGGCGCTGGACGGGACCCAGGCTTCGGCCAGCGGCGTGAATGGGTGGCCCTGCCGCGCGCCGTACAAGTCGGCCATCGCTTCGCTCACGTAGATGCCGATCTGACCCGCAGGTACGGGCACTGGCGTGCCGACCAGCGGCAGCGCGCGGTTCGGATCGCCATCCATGCTCCGTGCGATCAGCGCAACCGCAGGGCGCGTCGGATCGAGCGTCAACGAGCGCAACCGCAAGGTTCCGGTGCGCGCGACGCCAGGCAACTGCGCGACGGACTGTACGAAGGCCGGCGTGAAGGCGGCCATGTCGTCGTCGCCGCTGCTGCCAGCCACGCGCAGGTAGATGTCGGCTGGCAGCACCACGTCGAGCCAGTGCGTGACCGAGTCGCGGAAGCTCGCCACCATCACCGTCAGTGCCACCGCAAGGCTCAGGCTGGCCACCACGCCGCTGACCGCCACGGCCGCTGTCCCTCGCATGCGGCGCGCGCGCTCGATGGCAAGCAGCGGCAGCAGTCGCGTGGCGAACAGCGGCGCCAGGCGGTCATACAGCAACGCGATGAGCCAAGGCAGTGCCGTGATGCCGCCGACCAGCAGACAACCGACCGCCAGATAGGCCGCGATCGGAATGTCAAACACCGGCGGCGCTGCGGCGAGCGCCACGCCCGCCAGCAGCAGCGCGATCGGCAGCCGGTAGCCGCCCCGCGCGGTTGCCGTTGCGCCCAGGCCTTTCAACGTCTGGGCTTCCGGCAGCAATTGCGCGGCACGTGCCGGCCACCATCCGCCGACCAGCGCCGCCGCCACACCGAGTGCGCCATAAAGCAGCGCGGCCGACGTGCTCCATTGAAGGCGCGGTGCCACGCCCGCGAAGTAGCCACCGCCCAGATCGCCGCCGAGCACCCGCAGTGCGATGGCGGCAAGTGCGGTCCCGAGCGCAATCCCGATCAGGCTGCCGACCAGGCCGAGCACCAGCGATTCAGCCAACACCAACTGCAGCCGTCCGCGCGGCGTCAGGCCGAGCACGCCCAGCAGCGCGAACTGCTGCGCACGCTTGGCGACGCTCAACGCCAGCACCGAGAACACCAGGAAAGCGCCAGTGAACAGCGCCACCAGCGCCAGCACCGTCAGGTTCACGCGGTAGGCGCGCGACAGGTTGCTCACGCGTTCCGCAGCATCGCCGGGCTCGGCGATCTGCACGCGCACGGGCCAATCGGAGGACTGCTTCAACGAGCGCACGAAGGCCGCGCGATCGGTGCCCGGCGCGAGCCGCAGGTCGATGCGCGTGAGCTGTCCACGCAGCCCGAGCAGATCCTGCGCGGCGCCGATGTCCATCACGGCGAGCGCGGTGCCACCCGCAGCGACGCTGCCGGCAATGTCCACGGTCTGCCGCTGTGTGCCGATCAGCAGGTCGACCTGACGAGCTGAAGTGCCAAGCGCCGTCCGTGCCGCCGCGTTGACGAACAACTGGCGCGGCGCGAACAGTGCAAAGCGCGCTGCGTCCTTATCGGGCACCGGCATCAGCGCCGGCGCGATGGTCGGCAGTACCAGTGCATCCACGCCGATCACGCGCAGCGCCACACGGGCTCCTTGAACGAGCGCGGTGACCTGCGTTTCGACCACCGGGCTGGCCAGCGCGACCTCGGGATGCTGCGCGACACGCGCGAACAGCGCCTCGTCGAAGCCGCCTTGTGCGGCGCGCAGTTCCAGATCGGGCTGCCCATTGACGGCGCGCACGGCGCTCGAAAACTCGTCGAGTGCCGATGCGTTGATCAGGTGCACCGAGAAGGCGAGCGCCACGCCCAACATCACGGCAACGACGGCGGCTGCATTGCGCCAGGGATGGTGGCGCAGTTCCTGCCAGGAAAAAGTGGTGAGCAGGGCGCGCATGGCTCGATTGTGCCGGTGCCTCGCGCTAAGCTTTGGCCATGCAGGCACTTCCCACCTACGACGATGTCATCGCCGCGGCCGCGCGGCTTCAAGGCCATGCCCACCGAACACCGGTGTTGCGATCGAGTACGGCCGACGCGCGCTGGGGCGCGCAGTTCTTCTTCAAGTGCGAGAACTTTCAGCGCATGGGCGCCTTCAAGTTCCGCGGCGCGTTCAACGCGCTGTCGAAGTTCGATGCGGCGCAGCGCCGCGCCGGTGCCATCGCCTTTTCATCCGGCAACCATGCGCAGGCCGTGGCGCTGTCGGCACGCCTGCTCGGCATGCCCGCGGTCATCGTGATGCCGAAGGACGCGCCTGCCGCCAAGCTGGCCGCGACCCGCGGTTACGGCGCCGAGGTCGTGCTGTACGACCGCTTCACCGAGGACCGCGAGGCACTCACGCAACGGCTCGCGACGGAGCGCGGCATGACGCTGATTCCGCCGTACGACCATCCCGATGTCATCGCCGGGCAGGGCACGGCGGCGAAGGAACTGTTCGACGAGGTCGGCGCGCTCGATGCGTTGTTCGTCTGCCTCGGCGGCGGCGGGCTGACCAGCGGCTCGGCATTGGCTGCGCGTGCGCTATCGCCGCAATGCAAGGTCTTCGGTGTCGAGCCGGAAGCTGGCAACGACGGCCAGCAGTCGCTGCGCGCCGGCCACATCGTGCACATCGAGACGCCCAAGACCATCGCCGACGGTGCGCAGACGCAGCACCTGGGCGAGTACACCTTCGGCATCATCCAGCGCGACGTCGACGACATCGTCACCGTGACCGATGCGCAACTGGTCGACGGCATGCGCTTCTTCGCCGAACGCATGAAGATGGTGGTCGAGCCGACCGGCTGCCTGGCCTTCGCTGGCGCGTGTGCGGCGGCGACAGCAGGCGGGTTGCAAGGCGCGCGTGTCGGCGTGATCGTCAGCGGCGGCAACGTCGACCTGGCACGCTATGCGGATCTGCTGTGCGGCGAGTGATGTCGCCGTGCGGCCAGGCTGGCCTCATTCCGCCAAGGACGCCAGCCCCAGCGCGAAGCCGTTGAACGCCGCATGCGCAAGCATGGACCACCGCAGGCCCATGCGAATGCAGAGGTAGGCGAGTCCGTAGCCGACGAGAAGCTGCGGCATGACCAGCGCCACCGCACCGACGGGCAGGCCGCTCATGCCGCGCCAGTTGAAGAGATGGATGGCCGCGAAAGCCACGGTGGACAGGTGCACCCACAGCACACGGTGCCGCACCAGGATGCGGTCGATGCGCGGCAGCAGCTTCTTGCGCCGCCGCCGTTTCAGCAACGGCAGCAGTGCGACGACGCTCAGGACGACCCACACGCCCAGGAGCGGACCGCGCCAGGCGCTGTTCCAGGCGAACAGCAGCGCAACCCCCCAGACGGTGAGGATCGCCATGAGCGCATAGCGCAGTCCGCTGCGGAAGATGAGCTCTTCCATCACGGGCGCCAGCAGGCACGCCATGATCCAGTCGCGCCAGCCCACGCCATTCGACGCAGCGCCCATGTAGATCATCTGCCGTGCAAAGCCCAGACGCTCGGTCACGACGTTGACCGTCAGTGCGCCGGCAAACATCAACGCCACCACCATCGCCCACCGGCTCCAGAGCAGGCGCGGCGAATGCAGCGTGGTGGTCGGAAGGCCGTGCCGGAGCAGCGTCGCGATCTCTCGCAGCACGCTGTTCGCGAGCTCACGCATCGCGAATGCCGCTTACGGTGAGATGCAGCACGCGGTCCGCGCGCGCTGCGGCGGCTTCCGAGTGCGTGACCAGCACCAGCGACGCGCCGTGCTCGCGTGTCTGTGCGAGCAGCACGTCCATGACTTTCGCGGCAGTCGTCGGGTCGAGATTGCCGGTCGGTTCGTCGGCAAGCAGCAAGGCCGGCCGATGCACCAGCGCACGCGCGATCGCCACGCGTTGCAGCTGTCCGCCGCTCAACTGCTGCGGCAGCCGGGCGCCGAGCCCCGCGAGGCCGACGACATCGAGCATCTGCGCCACACGCACCGGGTCTTGGCGCCCCAGCAACATCAACGGCAACGCGACGTTCTGCGCCACGTCCAGATGCGGCAGCACGTGGAAGGCCTGGAACACGAAGCCGACCTGCCGTCGACGCCATAGCGCACGTGCTTCCGCGTCGAGTGCCCCGATGTCGATGCCGTCGTGCGCCACGCTGCCGCTGTCCCAGCTGTCGAGACCGGCCATGCAGTTGAGCAACGTCGATTTGCCGACGCCCGACTCGCCGACGATCGCGACGAACTCGCCATCCGCGACGTCCAGCGTGACCTGCGAGAACACCGCGCTGTCACCGTAGCGCTTGCCGAGATCGCGCAGCGCCAGCGTCATGCGACCGCCATCAGCCGTTCCACCACTTGCGCGGTGGCGTCGGCCGCTTCCGCCGCGACGACATGGCGCTGCGGCATGCTGCGCAGCCAGGTGATCTGCCGCTTGGCGAGCTGGCGCGTCGCCGCGACGCCGCGTTCTCGCATGGACGCGAGCGGCTCGCCAGCATCGAGCGCTTCCCATGTCTGGCGATAGCCGACGCAGCGCATCGACGGCAGGTCGGGCGACAGGTCACCGCGCGCACACAATGCCTCGACTTCCGCGACCAGTCCGGCGGCCAGCATGTCGTCGAAGCGCTGTGCGATGCGCGCATGCAGCCAGCTTCGCTCGGTCGGTTCCAGCGACACGAAGGCGGCCGGCATCAGGCCGCGTGCGCTGCGTGTGGCGTCGTCCGCATGGAAGCTCGACAGCGGCCGGCCGCTCGTGTGCCAGACCTCCAGCGCACGTTGCAGGCGCTGGCTGTCATTGGGCGCGAGCCGGGCCGCAGTCAACGGGTCGATCTCGGCCAGCCGCGCATGCATCGCGGGCCAGCCGTGCGCCGCCGCTTCGGCTTCGATCAGGGCGCGCACCGCCGGATCGGCCGACGGCATCGCGTCGATGCCATCGAACAGCGCCTTGAAGTACAGCATCGTGCCGCCGACCAGCAGCGGCAGCCGGCCGCGCGCGCCGATCTCGCCGATCAGCCGCGTCGCATCGGCCACGAAGGCAGCGGCGCTGTAGTTGTCGAGCGGGTCGCGGATGTCGATCAGGTGGTGCGGCACCTCGGCCTGTTCGGCCGGCGTGGGTTTGGCGGTGCCGATGTCCATGCCGCGGTAGACGAGCGCCGAATCGACACTCACGATCTCCACGGGCCTGCGCCGTGCCAACGCCAGCGCCGCGGCGGTCTTGCCCGAAGCGGTCGGCCCGGCCAAGGCGACATACCGAAGCTCAGCCACCACGCGGTTCCCCGTATCGCCAGACCAGCGTCCAGGCGATCAGCGCGATGCAGACGCACCAGAACCACATGCCCATGGTGAGCGGCAGCACCGTGCCGTCGATGTGCGTGCCGAGCCAGCCGCCGACGCCGAAGGCCGCCAGCATCATCACGAAACCATTGAGCGCCGACGCCGCCCCCGCAGCTTTGGGAAACGGGCCGACGGCACCGCTCTGGCCGCAAGGCTGATGCACGCCGTGCGCCAGCATCACCAGCGTGAGCGGCACCAGGATGGCGGCCACCGACTGCACGCCAGCGAGCGCCAGGCCGCCCATCACCGAGCCGCCGGTCAACGAAAGTACGGCCGCGCGCGCCACGCTGCGCCGCACGCCGTAGCGCGGCAGCCAGCGCCGGCAAAGCATGGTGCCGGCGACGTAGGCCATCGAATTCCAGAGCATCACCAGGCCGTACTGTGTCTTCGTCAGGCCCAGCACCTGAATGAAGACGAAGGACGAGGCCGCCAGGAAGGTGAACAGCACGCTGTACGACGCCGTGGTGAGCGCGCAGAACGCGAGAAAGGTCGGGTTGCGCAGCACCAGCGCCCAGGTGCGTAACAGCGTACCGGCGCGCAGCGCCTGCAGGTTGCGACTCGCCAGCGTCTCGTTGAAGCGCAGCGCGACCAGCCCGAGCGTGACGGCGCCGAAGAGCGCCGGCACCAGCAGCGCGATGCGCCAATTGAACAGGTCCGACACGAGCCCGCCCAGCGGCGCGCAGACGCAGGCAATGGCGCCCAGCCCGGTCAGCGCCCGCGACATGACGCGTGCACCTTCCACCGGCTGGTAGAGGTCGCGCACGATCGCACGCGCGGCCATCACGGCGGCGCCCATTGCTGCGCCCTGCAGCGTGCGCCAGACGATCAGCATCTCCATCGACGGCGCCATCGCACCGCCGACAGCCGCGATGACGTAGGCCGTGAGTCCACAGAGCAAGATGGGCCGTCGGCCGAAGCGGTCCGACAGCGGGCCGAGCACCAGCTGCGCACAGCCGAAAGCGAGCAGCAGCGCCGACAGCGTGAGCTGCGCGTCCGCCACGCGCGCGCCGAAACCGGTCGTCAGCGCCGGCAGCGCAGGCAGATAGAGATCGGTGGTGATGGGCTGGATGCCGAGCAGCAACGCCAGCGTGACCACGACGAGGGCAGGCGACATCCGCGAAGACAGCGGCACGGAGGAGGCAACGGCCGGAGCGGACGAGGGCGACATAAGCGCCCGAGGTTAACAAATGTGAGCGCGGCAAATGGTGCCGCGGCCTCTGCCGACGTGTCAGCTGGCGTGTTGTGGCGCCGCGACCGCCGCATTCGTTGGCTGTGCCGGCTGCATGCGGAACAACTGCGAGAGCGCAGCGCGGTATTGCGATTCGCCGATCGAATTCGTGTTGTGGTGCGAGCCACCTTCGACGAGCACGAACATCTTCGGCACGGTGGCCGCGTCGTACAGCTTGCGGCCCAGTGTCGGGTTGATCAGGCTGTCGGCCGTGCCATGCACCACCAGCAGCGGCGAGCCGATGTCCTTGACCTTGCGGATGGCCTCGAAGCGCTGCGTGATCAACGCGTTGAACGGCAGCCAGCCCCACTTGAAGCTGTTGGCCACGTCGGCGATCGAGGTGAAGGTGCTTTCGACGATCGTGCCGCTTTCGTCGTTCACGTGCGCGGCGAGGTCGATGCCGATCGCGCCGCCGAGCGAGTGTCCGAAGATGTAACGCGGCTGCTTCGGATGGTGGGCGGCGAGCCAGGCCCAGGCGGCGCGGGCGTCTTCGCGCGCAGTATCTTCGGACGGCAGCGCCTTGGTGCTCTTGCCGAAGCCGCGGTAGTCGATGGCCAGCACGGAAAATCCGAGCTCATGCATGCGGCGAATGCGTGGTGCCGAACCGGCCACGTTGTAGCGTGCGCCATGCAGGAAGAGCATGACCGGCGTATCAGGCGAATCGGGCGCACCGCCGAGCCAGAGACCATGCAGACGCGCGGGCTCGCCGCTCACGGAGGACTGGAAATTGATCCAGACATGCTCCATGCCCTCGGTCATGGCGGCGGAATTGCCCCAGCTCACGTCACTCGGCTGGAAGATCCATTCACGTTGCCGTTCATCCAGCGTCGAGCAGCCGCCCGCGAGAAGGGCCGCGAGCATGGCGACAGAAGCGATGATGGACCAGCGTTTCATGTGGAGGACAGACAGCCGCCTGGGGCGAAAGTTCAATCGTGAGGTACATGCAACGTGCGTGCCTGTTCTTCCGATGACCATCGGAAACCCTGATTCAGGGCGCGTCCGAAACGGGTTAGCGCCCGCGCAGGAACAGCGCGTCGAGTTCGCGGATCGACAGCTGGCGCCAGGTCGGCCGCCCATGGTTGCACTGGTCGGAGCGCTCCGTGGCCTCCATCTGGCGCAGCAATGCGTTCATCTCGTCCAGCGTGAGCTTGCGATTGGCGCGCACGGCGCCGTGGCAGGCCATGGTCGACAGCAGCTCGTTCTGGGCGCGCTGCACCACCGTGCTGGCGTCGTGTTGGGCGAGTTCGGCCAAGACGCTCCGTGCAAGTTCGACGGGATCGCCGTCGGCCAGCGTCCCGGGCACTGCACGCACCGCGAGGGTGCGTGGCGAAAACGGGCTGATTTCCAGACCCAGTGCC
>JAZKDL010000209.1:0-6161 GCA_040387575.1 Pseudomonadota bacterium | reverse complement strand
GGCTCGGCGTGTCCAGCCATCCCTACGACGGCGTCAAGGAGCGCCGGCCGTTCGTTTTCCTGAGTCTTTCGGTGCCACTGCAATGAGAACCCGTTCCTTGAACAACCCCGTCCGCGCGGCACTGGTCGCTCGTCCATTGGCTGCATCGACAGCATCGCCCAGCGCGATCTGGCGCACGCTGCTCGGCCTGCTGTTGGCCGCTTGCGTGCTCGGCATCGGCCTGCCGGCGCTTGCGCAGAAGGTGCCGCAGCCCGACGCCGACGACGGCCAGACCTTCCGTGCGATCGCGCTGCACGACATCCGCACGAACGTCCGAGAGAGCTTCGAGACCGAGCCCGAAGCGACCGCGCTCGACGAACGCACGTTGTCGGAGTTCTTCTCCTGGCTGCAGTTCAACGGCTATCACCCGGTGAGCCTGCAGCAGGTCATCGACGCCCGGGCCGGCCGCAAGCCGCTGCCGCCACGTGCCGTGTTGCTGACGCTGGACGACGGCTACGAGAGCGCCTACACCAAGGCCTTCCCGTTGCTGAAGCGCTTCAACTATCCAGTGGTGATGGCACTGGTCACGAGCTGGCTCGAAGTGCCGCCGGGCGAGATCGTGCAGGGCTACAGCACGAAGACGCCATTGCGCCGGGAAGCCTTCATCACCTGGGCGCAGGCGCGCGAGATGGCGGCCTCGGGCCTGGTCGAGTTCGCGAGCCACAGCGACGCGCTGCACCAGGGCGTGCTCGGCAATCCGCAGGGCAACCTGCAGCCGGCGGCCACCACGCGCGTTTACGACGCGGGGTCAAGGACCTACGAATCGGTGCCCGACTACGTGGCCCGCGTCGAGACCGACCTGCGCCGCAGCCGCGCGCTGATCCAGGACCGCACGAAGAGCCCGGTGCGCGCGATGGTCTGGCCCTACGGCGCCTACAACCGTGAGGCATTGCGCGCGGCCGACCGTGCCGGCATGCCGGTCACGCTGACGCTCGAAGAAGGGCCGAACACCCGCGACGTGCCGCTGCAGGAGATCCGCCGCGGGCTCGCGCAGTACGACGTCACTGCGCCGTACCTCGGGCTCTTCCGCATGCCGGCAGGTGCCGGCGCGTTCTATCCGTTGAACCGCGCGATGCATGTCGACCTCGACTATGTCTACGACGCCGATCCGGTGCGGCAGGAGGCGAACCTGTCGCGGCTGCTCGACCGCGTGCAGGCGGTCGGGCCGAGCGCGGTCTACCTGCAGGCCTTTGCCGATCCGGATGGCGACGGCGTGGCCGATGCTCTGTACTTCCCGAACCGGTACATGCCGGTGCGTGCGGATCTGTTCAACCGCGTCGCCTGGCAATTGCGCACCCGTGTCGGTGTGCGGGTGTACGCGTGGATGCCGGTGCTGGCTTTCAAGCTGCCGGCGCAGAACCCGCTCGCGACGCATCGCATCGCGTGGCTCGACAACGCCGCCAAGGCGCCGGTGCCGCAGGCGTCCGGTACCCGCTACGCGCGGCTGTCGCCCTTCGACGCCGACGTGCGCGCGCTGATCGGCGACATCTACGAAGACCTCGGCCGCAATGCGCCGATCGCCGGGGTGCTGTTCCACGACGACGCCACCATCGGCGACGACGAGGACACCAGCCCCGCCGCACTGCAGACCTATGCGCGCTGGGGCCTGCCGGCCGATGTCGCCGCGATCCGTGCCGACCCGGCGCTGAGCGAGCGCTGGAGCCACGAGAAGACGCGCTTCCTCACCGACTTCACGCTGCAGCTCGCGCAGCGCGTGCGCGATTGGCAGCCTGGCCTGCGCACCGCACGCAACCTGTATGCGCGCACGGTGACCGAACCCGCGTCGGAGGCGTGGTTCGCCCAGAACTACGAACAGTCGCTGGCCGCCTACGACTACACCGCGGTGATGGCGATGCCTTATATGGAAGAGGCGGCCGATCCGCAGGCCTGGCTGGCCGGGCTCGCCAGGCGCGTCGCGGCGACGCCGAATGGCCTGGAGCGCACCGTGTTCGAGCTGCAGGCGCGCGACTGGCGCAACGGCCAACCGGTGCCCGACGCGACGCTCGCCGCGCAGTGGTCGATGCTGCATCGCATGGGCGCGCGCCATCTTGCGTACTACCCCGACGACTTCCTGAATGACCAGCCGGGCCTGCCGGTGGTCCGCAACGCGATCTCGGTGCGCAGCACGCTGCTGGGTGCGATCGATCTGCCCGAGCCGACGCATGCGCCGCGCAAGCCCGAGGCGCCCAACCTGGTCCCTGAACAACCATCCGATGGCCGTGCCGTCCCTACCGTTCCCGGCACAACCGCCACTGGAGTTCCTCGATGAGTCCCGATTTCCTTGGCGCCGACACCATTCAGTTCCTTCTCGACTATGTCTTCTATTACCCCTTCCTCATGGCCTTCGTCTGGATGGGCGGCGGCATCGCCCATGCGCTGGTGTTCGAGCGTCGGCGCCATGAGTACGTCGATCCGCTGACCCTGCTGGAAGAGACGCCGCTGGTCACGGTGATCGTGCCTTGCTACAACGAAGGCAGTGGCGTCGGCGAGGTCATCGACCAGCTGATGCGCAGCCACTATCCGGCGTACGAGGTGATCGCCATCAACGACGGCAGCACCGACAACACGGCGGAGGCGCTCGATGCACTGGCTGCGCGTTACCCGAAGCTGCGCGTGATCCACCACGCGAGCAACCAGGGCAAGGCGGTCGGCCTGAACACCGCGGCGCTGCTGGCCAATGGCGAATACATCCTGGGTGTCGACGGCGATGCGCTGGTCGACCCCGACGCCATCGGCTGGATGATGCGGCACATGCTGCAGTCGGAGAAGGTCGGCGCCATCACCGGCAACCCGCGCATCCGCACCCGGACCAGCCTGCTGGGGCGCATGCAGGTGGGCGAGTTCTCGTCGACCATCGGCCTCATCAAGCGCGCGCAACAGCTGCTGGGGCGGCTCTTCACCGTGTCGGGCGTGCTGTCGATGTTCCGCAAGAAGGCGCTGCTGGACGTCGGCTTCTGGAGCCCCGACGTGATGACCGAGGACATCGACGTCAGCTGGAAGCTGCAGCTCAAGGGATGGGACGTGCGCTTCGAGCCGCGCGCGCTGTGCTGGATCCTCATGCCCGAGACGGTGCGCGGCCTCTACCGCCAGCGTCAGCGCTGGGCCACCGGCGGCATCCAGACGCTGATGCGCCACGGTTTCAAGCTGCTGAACCCGAAACACATCCGCATGTGGCCGATCTTCATCGAGTACATGGCCAGCGTGGTCTGGGCCTACGCGATGTTCGCAGTGCTGGTGCTGGCCATCATCCGGCCGCTGCTGCCGCCGGACTGGATCTACGTCGGCTTCCTGCCCCAATGGAACGGGATGCTGCTGGGCATCACCTGCATGCTGCAGATGCTGGTGAGCCTGTGGATCGACCGCCATTACGACCGCGACATCATGCGGTACTTCGTGTGGACCATCTGGTATCCGGTTGCCTTCTGGATGATCAACATGTTCACGACGGTGCTGGCCATTCCGATCACTTTGTTCCGTCGTCGAGGCCAGCGTGCGACGTGGACGAGTCCTGACCGAGGAGAGAGCAATGTCAGCTGAACCACAAGAAAACCCCATGAACGGAAGCCCGTCCACCAAGCCACCACCGGAGCGCGCCAGCGACTGGGCCGAGCCCAACGGCACACCGATCCTGGACGCTGCGCGCGTGCCGTTGAAGGCCTTCCGCGAGAACAAGCCCACGTTCAGTGCCTATGCGATGTACATCTGGCTGCATCTGCTGCGCCCGCTCGTGCTGGTGATGTTCTGGGTCGGCGCCGCCTTCTATGCATGGCGCCATTTCTTCGAGCCGACCGACGACGGGGAGGGCCTGAGCCTGCTCGCGATCTACGCGGTGGTCATCGCGGTGATCTTCGTGGTGATGCTGGTGGTGGCGCCTGTTCGGCGGCGCCAGCATGAGAAGAAGCGACGTGCCAAGGCGAGCGAGAGCTCGGTGGACGCGTTGGCCGAGTTCGCACGCCTGCCGCCCCAGAAGCTGTCTCGCTGGCAGCGAGGCCGCCGGCTGGTGGTGCAGCACGATGCCGACGGCCAGTTGCGCAATGCGTCCGACCTCGACGCCGACCTTGCGCACGCACCGGTGCCGGAGGCGCCGCGTCGCACCCGCAACCGCAACTAGACGGGGTCCGGCAGGGGAAGGACGGCCTTGGCGCCTATGGCAAACTCGCCCGCTTTTCCCAGGGACACGTCCAAGACATGCTGAAAATCATTCGCCAGCTGGCGGCCGAGATCAAGGTCGGCGAGCACCAGGTGAAGGCAGCCGTCGAGCTGCTCGACGGTGGTGCCACGGTTCCGTTCATCGCGCGCTACCGCAAGGAAGCCACCGACGGCCTGGACGACATCCAGCTGCGCGAACTCGAAGCCCGCCTGTCCTACCTGCGCGAACTCGAGGACCGCCGTGCGGCCGTCCTGAAGAGCATCGACGAGCAGGGCAAGCTCACGCCACAACTGCGCGCCGCGGTCGAGGCCGCGCCGACCAAGCAGGAGCTGGAAGACCTGTACCTGCCGTTCAAGCAGAAGCGCCGGACCAAGGGCCAGATCGCCCGCGAGTTCGGCATCGAGCCGCTGGCCGACAAGCTGTTCGCCGATCCGACCCTGAACCCCGCCGACGAGGCACAGGCGTTTTTGAAGCCAGCGACCACGCTCGACGACGGCAAGCCGGGCCCCGATTTCTCGACCGTGCCCGCGGTGCTCGACGGTGTGCGCGACATTCTGTCGGAGCGCTGGGCCGAAGACGCCGTGCTGGTGCAGCGCATGCGCGAATGGCTCTGGACAGACGGCCTGTTCAAGTCGACGCTGATGAGCGGGAAGGACGAGAACAACGTCGACGTGTCGCGCTTCCGCGATTACTTCGCCTACGACGAGCCGATCGGCCGCGTGCCCTCGCACCGCGCGCTGGCGGTGTTCCGCGGCCGCACGCTGGAAATTCTCGATGCCAAGCTGGTGCTGCCGGTCGAGCCCGAACCGGGCAAGCCGTCGATCGCCGAAGGCAGGATTGCGCTGCACCTGGGCTGGAGCCATGCCGGCCGCGCCGCCGACGACCTGATCCGCAAGGCGGTCGCCTGGACCTGGCGCGTGAAGCTGTCGCTGTCGACCGAACGCGACCTGTTCACGCGGCTGCGCGAAGACGCCGAGAAGGTCGCGATCAAGGTGTTCGCCGACAACCTGCGCGACCTGCTGCTGGCCGCACCGGCCGGCCCGCGCGTGGTGCTCGGGCTCGACCCGGGCATCCGCACCGGCGTGAAGGTCGCGGTGGTCGACGCCACCGGCAAGCTGGTCGAGACGGCCACCGTGTTCCCGCACGAGCCGCGCAAGGACTGGGAAGGCTCGCTGCACACGCTGGGCAAGCTGTGCGCCAAGCACGGCGTGAACCTGATCGCGATCGGCAACGGCACCGCCAGCCGCGAGACCGACAAGCTGGCCGCCGACCTGATCAAGCTGCTCGCCAAGATGGCCGAGCAGGCCGGCGCACCGCCGATGGCGATCGACAAGGTGGTGGTGAGCGAGGCCGGCGCCTCGGTCTATTCGGCGAGCGAATTCGCGTCGCAGGAAATGCCGGACGTCGACGTGAGCCTGCGCGGCGCGGCGAGCATCGCGCGCCGCCTGCAGGACCCGCTGGCCGAGCTGGTGAAGATCGACCCGAAGTCGATCGGCGTCGGCCAATACCAGCACGACGTGAATCAGGGCGAGCTGGCGCGCACGCTGCATGCGGTCGTCGAAGACTGCGTGAACTCGGTGGGCGTCGACCTGAACACGGCGAGCGTGCCGCTGCTGAGCCGTGTCTCGGGCCTGTCGGCCAGCGTGGCGAAGTCCGTGGTGCGCTGGCGCGACGCCAATGGTGCGTTCGCGACCCGCAAGCAGCTGATGGAAGTCACGGGCTTCGGCCCGAAGGCCTTCGAGCAGAGCGCGGGCTTTCTGCGCGTGCGTGGCGGCAGCAATCCGCTGGACATCACCGGCGTGCATCCGGAAACCTATCCGCTGGTCGAGCAGATCATGCAGAAGACCGGCAAGCCGATCACCGAGCTGATGGGCCGCGCCGAGATGCTGAAGACGCTCAAGCCGGAGCTGTTCGCCAACGAGAAGTTCGGCGTCATCACGGTCAAGGACATCCTGGGCGAACTCGAGAAGCC
>JAZKDL010000208.1:0-1592 GCA_040387575.1 Pseudomonadota bacterium | reverse complement strand
TTTCGGCCATGTAGCGCAGCGCCATCAGCACGCCCGCCATGACGACC
This sequence comes from Pseudomonadota bacterium, assembly GCA_040387575.1. Taxonomy (GTDB): domain Bacteria; phylum Pseudomonadota; class Gammaproteobacteria; order Burkholderiales; family Burkholderiaceae_C; genus Variovorax. The sequence continues at coordinate 1,545 of JAZKDL010000208.1, read as the reverse complement.
GCGTGCGTCGGCATCAGGTCGTGGCCGAGGTACGACAGGCCGACGATGAACAGCCCGTCCAGCGTCAGCCCTTCCATGAAGGACCAGACGTCCAGGCTGTTGGGCCGCTTGAAACGGCGCGTCGGCTTCGGCATCACATGCGCCGCCGACGGCAGCTTGCGAGCCGCGAACACCGCCACCAGCGACGCCAGCGCCAACGCGATGAAGATCGGCCGCGGGCCGGCCCATTGCGCCACCAGCGCTGCGGCCGGCAAGGCGATCACCGGGCCGAGCGAGATGAAGGCGCGCGACCGCCCGTTGCGCCGCGCCGCGCCCATCGGGTCGGCGGTCGCGAGCGCCTGGGTCGACAGGTTCAGCGCCGCAAAGCACAGGCCCCACACCAGGCGCAGCGGCAGCAATGCCCAGAAGCCGGACAGCGTGGCGTAGCCCAGCGCGCAGAAGGCCGCGGCCACCACCGCGATCGTGCAGGTCGGCCGGTCGCCGTTGCGGGCGTAGAAGCGCGCGACCCAGCCATAGCCGGCGATGCGCACCAGCCGGTTGGCCGCGAGCAGCAGGCCGACCTCGGCCAGCGTCACGCCGAAGCTGGCCGCGTACATCGGCAGCAGCAGGTAGAGCACGACATCGCCAGGCAGCGAAAGCCCGAGAGAGATGGCGGCGTTGCGGGAGTTGCGATCGACCTGATCGGTGCGCAGGGCGTGTGGGGCGGCGGCTGCGGGGACCGCGGGGACCGCAGTTGTGGTGGCGGTGGTGGTGACGACGGGCGCTGGCATGCCGCGATGGTGCGCCGATGCGATACCACCGACAAACGACATTAACGTGACGCATGCGTGAGAAAATCGCACACATGCTGCGTCGCGAACCCCCGTTGAATGCCGTGCGCGCCTTTGCTGCCGCGGCCCGCCACCAGAGCTTCACCCGCGCCGCCGCCGAGTTGCACGTCACGCACAGCGCGGTGAGCCGGCAGATCAAGAGTCTCGAGGCCTTTCTGGGCGTTGCGCTGTTCGAGCGCCAGGTCCGCCAGGTAGTGCTCACGGCGGACGGCCAGCAGTTCTTCGCCGAAGTCGGCCCCGCACTGGCGCAGATCATGACCGCCGCCCAAGCGCTGCGCAGCCAGACGCCGGCCCGCGCGGTGCGCATCAACGTGCGGCCGACCTTCGCCGTGCGCTGGCTGATTCCGCGCTTGCCGCTCTTCGTCGAACGCTATCCCGGCATCGAGCCGCAGGTCGTCACCAGCACGGTGTCGCCAGAGAAGGCGGTCGATGCCTTCGACATCGCGGTGCGCCGCGGGCTCAAGGGCTGGCCGCCGTCGATCCAGCTGCGCCCTTTTCTGGAAGACGAGGCGCTGGTCGTCGGCTCGGCGGCGCTGTTCGCGCAGCAGCCGCTGCACGACCTGCGCTCGCTCGCCAACCATGTGTTGCTGTCGTCGCGCACGCGCAAGGCCGACTGGGACGACTGGAAGCGGCATGTCGGCGCGCCGCGCCTGAAGTCCGCGGGCAAGCTGCAGTTCGACCATCTGCACTTCGTGCTGCAGGCCGCGGTCGACGG
>JAZKDL010000207.1:0-2367 GCA_040387575.1 Pseudomonadota bacterium | reverse complement strand
CTGACGTACCAGGAAATCCTGGCCGGCAACTCCGCCTTCCTGGTGTTCCCGCTGGCGATCCTGCTGGTGTTCCTGGTGCTGGCCGCGCAGTACGAGAGCCTGACGCTGCCGATCGCGATCATCCTGATCGTGCCGATGGGCCTGCTCGCCGCCATGACCGGCGTCTGGATCTCGGGTGGCGACAACAACGTGTTCACGCAGATCGGGCTGATCGTGCTGGTCGGGTTGAGTGCGAAGAACGCGATCCTGATCGTCGAGTTCGCCCGTGAGCTGGAGTTCGCTGGGCGCTCGCCGGTGCAGGCTGCGATCGAGGCCAGCCGGCTGCGTCTGCGGCCGATCCTGATGACCTCGCTGGCCTTCGTGATGGGTGTGCTGCCGCTCGTGCTGTCGACCGGTGCCGGCGCTGAAATGCGCAGCGCCATGGGCGTGGCGGTGTTCGCCGGGATGCTGGGCGTGACGGCCTTCGGCCTGTTCCTCACACCGGTGTTCTATGTGCTGATGCGACAACTGGCAGGCAACCGTCCGTTGAAGCTGCACGGCGGCGCGCCCCACGACGTCGAGGACTTCGCGCCGGCCGGCGACCTGGCGGTGAGCCATGTCAGTCAAGGCACGGGCACCTCGTCCGGTGGCGGCGGCGGGCTGCGTCCGCAACCTGCTGCACCGCGCCATCCCGACGCCTGAGCGCGTCGCGAATCAAGTTTCAAGGAGTCTCACATGACCCGACTTTCATCCTCTCCGGCATCTTCCGTGGCAAGCCGGCCGCTGCGCGCGGCATGGCTGCCTCTGTTCGCTGCACTCGTGCTGGCCGGTTGCGCATCGACCGCCGTCGTCCCGCCGATGACCGGCGCCCCCACGCAGTTCAAGGAAGCCGCTGCTGCGAAGGCCAACGCGGTGCAGGCACCCGTGCAATCGGCCGGCGACTGGTGGCGCGCTTTCAACGATCCGGTGCTCGATGGCCTGGTCGAACGCGCCGCCGCGCAGAACACCAGCATCCAGCAGGCGGCCGCGCGGCTGGCCGAAGCCCGGGCGCTGGCCCGCACGGTCGATGCCGATCGCTCGGTGCAACTCGGCCTCGGCGCCGGCGCCAATCGCGCTGCAGGTATCGACCGCACCACCACCGGACGGCCAGGCACCTTGCTGAACGCCGGTGCCAGCGTGTCGTACGAGCTCGACCTGTTCGGCCGGCTCTCCGGCGCGAGCCAGGCCGCGGCGCTCGATGCGCAATCGCGCGAAGCCCTGCTGCAGAGCGCCAGGCTGCTGGTGCAGGCCGAAGTCGCGCAGGGCTATCTGCAACTGCGCGCCACCGACACCGAACGCGTATTGATGCGCGAGACGGTGGCCGCCTACCGCGACACGCTCACGCTGACCGAACGTCGCCAGCGCGCCGGCGACCTGGCCGAGCTCGATGTCGCACGCGTTCAGACCGAACTGGCCTCGACCGAGTCCGACGCGATTGCGCTCGACCGTCAACGCGCGTTGCTCGAGCACGCGCTGGCCGTGCTGACCGGCGACGCTGCATCGAGCTTCAGCCTCGATGCGGGCGAATGGACAACGGCGTTGCCGACCATCCCGGCCGGCTTGCCGTCGACCGTGCTCGAACGCCGGCCCGACGTTGCCGCGGCACAGCGCACCGTGATGGCCGCACAGGCGCGCGTCGGCGTGGCGCAGACGGCGTGGTTCCCGACCATCTCGCTGACTGGCGCGGGCGGCTACGCGTCGCCGGACCTGGGCGACCTGTTCAAGTGGTCGGCCCGCTCGTGGGGCATCGGCGCGCTGCTGTCGCTGCCGCTGCTCGACGGCGGCCGGCGCGAGGCCGGCGTGCAGAGCGCATCGGCCCAGCTGGACGGCGCGCTCGCGAGCTACAGGAGCGATGTGCTGACGGCCTTCCGTGAAGTCGAAGACCAGCTGTCCTCGCTGCGCCTGCTCGATGAACAGGCGACCGTGCAGGCGAGGGCGGTGACGTCGGCCCGGCGCGCCACGGCGCTGTCGGACTCGCGCTACCGCAACGGCATGGTCAGCCAGCTCGACCTGCTCGACGCTCGCCGCAGCGAACTGCGCAATCGCCGGCAGGCGCTGCAGGTGAAGTCGGCGCAGTACCAGGCGACCGTCGGGCTGATCCGTGCGCTGGGCGGTGGGTGGGACGTGCCGGGCGCCACGAAGGTTTCGCGTCTCGACTGATCGACGGATGGACTGACGACAGAAGAGGGCGCCGCCGCGGCCCTCGTCGCGTCCTCGGGGACAATGCGGCGATGAGTCAAAAGGTGGACAGCGCCCCAGCCCGCTGCGTCATGGTCCTGGGCACCACCAGCGGTGCCGGCAAGAGCTGGGTCACGACCGCGCTGTGCCGCTGGTATGCGCGGCAGGGCT
>JAZKDL010000206.1:0-2059 GCA_040387575.1 Pseudomonadota bacterium | reverse complement strand
GACATCGTGTTCGTCTACGAGGACGAGGACGACAACGCGGGCGAGGTGTACGCCAACTACGTGCGCAAGCTGATCAACTGGCTGAGCGTGAAGACGCGCGAAGGCGATCTGTTCGAGATCGACACCGCGCTGCGTCCCAACGGCAATTCGGGCCTGCTGACCACCAGCTTCCTGGCCTACGAGAAGTACCAGCTCGGCCGCGGCAGCAACACCGCATGGACCTGGGAACACCAGGCGATGACGCGTGCGCGCTTCGTGCTCGGCGACCCGGCGCTCGAGGCGCGCTTCGACCGCGTGCGCGAGGCCGTCGTCACCGCGCCGCGCGATGCCGAGGCGCTCAAGAAGCAGATCGTCGAGATGCGCGACAAGGTGCGCCATGCGCGGCCCGTGAAGCCCGGCTTCTTCGACGTGAAGCACAGCGCGGGCGGCATGGTCGATGCCGAGTTCGCGGTCCAGTTCCTGGTGCTGTCGGCGTCGGAGACGCACCGCGAGCTGATCGCCAACGTCGGCAACATCGCGCTGCTGTTGCGTGCCGAGCAGGCCGGCCTGCTGCCGGATGGCGTCGGCCGCAACGCCGCCACCGCCTACCGCGAGCTGCGCCGCGTGCAGCATCGCGCGCGGCTCAACGAGGAGCCCACGCAGGTCGTGCTGCCGGCACTTGCAGCAGAGCGCGAGGCGATGCTTGCGCTCTGGAAGGCAGTCTTTGGCTGAGCGCGTGGCGTATCGGACAGGCCGCGACCGGGCCGTTGCGCTCCCTTCGGCGTTCGCGTTGCCGTTGGCTTGTGTGGCGCTCGCCGTGCTCGCCGGCTGTGCCAGCGGTCCGCGCAGCGGCCGCGATGGCCCGCCTGCCAATCCGCCATCCGGCCTGGCGCAGGTGCCCGACGCCGAGCCGCGCATCGAAACGATCCGCCGCAGCGGCGGCACCAGCAAGCCGTACACCGTGCTCGGCCGTTCGTACGTGCCGATCACCGACGACCGTCCGTTGCGCGAGACCGGCCTGGCGTCCTGGTACGGACGCCAGTTCCACAGCCTGTCGACCGCGAGCGGCGAACCCTACGACATGTATGCGATGACCGGTGCGCACAAGACGTTGCCGCTGCCGAGCTACGTGCGGGTGCGCAATCCGGCCAATGGCCGCGAGGCGATCGTTCGGATCAACGACCGCGGACCGTTTCACGATGACCGCGTGATCGACCTGAGCTATGCGGCGGCGCTGAAGCTAGACCTGCTGCGCGGCGTCGCGCCGGTCGAGATCGAGCGGATCACCAATGAGGACATCCGGACGGGTGCATGGCGGAGGGACGGAGGCACGGCGTATGCCGCAGTGAAGCCGGCCGCCGTCGTGCCTTTCGCGTCGCCTGTCGTTTCTGCTGCCGGTGCTCAGCCTCAACTTGCGGCAGCGCCTGCGCCAACGGTCATCGCGCAGAGCGTGCCGGTGCCGGAGGCCATGACGACGCCGGTGGTCAGCGCGCCTCGCAGCCAGGTGATGGACCTGCCGCCGCTCGCGCCTGCCGCCATGCCATGGTCGTCGTCCGCAGCATTGGCTTCACCGCCTGCCTCGCAGCTGGCGCCGGCCGCCGCGTCCGTGGAAATTCCGGCAGCACTCGAAGGCGTGATTGCCGCGCCCGGCTTCTGGGTGCAGCTCGGCGCTTTCAGTCAGCGCGAGGGCGCGATGAATTTTCGGCAGCAGGTGGCGCGCAGCCTGCCTGCTCTGGCACCGGTGCTCAATGTGTTCAGCGAGCGTGGCACCCATCGGCTGCAGGCCGGCCCTTATGCCTCACGCGATTTGGCGCGTGAAACGGCAGAGCAGGTGCGCAGTGGATTGCAGCTCGCGCCGATGATCGTCGAGCGGCGCTGAGGCGAACCGAGGGCCATCGGCGATACGGCTCGATTGCCGGCCATGGCCGAGCGTTTGCACTCGTCGGCCATCGGCCTGTCAGGCGCCCTGGTATGCCGTCTTCGAGACCACCGCTGCGCTGACTTCCTTGCGGTAACGGTTGAGCTCCTGCACGGTCTTGAAGCTGCGGTTCATCAGCAGGCTCAGGTTGTGCAGGATGCG
>JAZKDL010000205.1:0-4230 GCA_040387575.1 Pseudomonadota bacterium | reverse complement strand
GCCGATCTGAAGAGCTTCTGGGGCGCGCTCGGTTGCGCCTGCTGGGCCGTCTGATGAACGCCGTCACACGCCTCTTCACCGCCAACGTGGTGCGCTGGTTCGCACTGCTGTTTCTCTGCGCGGCCTACCTGCAGGGCGGCTTCAACAAGGCGACCGACTTCGGCTCGGCCATCGCCGAGATGAACCACTTCGGCCTGTCGCCGGCCGCACCGATGGCCGCGGCAGTGATCGTCTTCGAGTTCGGCGCCGCGCTGATGATCCTCACCGGCTTCTACCGCTGGCTGGGCGCGCTCGGGCTGGCCGGCTTCACGCTGGTGGCGACCTTCGTGGCCAACCGCTTCTGGGAGATTCCGATGCCTGACCGCTTCATGGTTGCCAACGCCTTCTTCGAACATTGGGGGCTGGTCGGCGGCTTCATGCTGGTCGCCTGGCACGACCTGCGGGAGCGTTCGCATGACTGACGCCGTCCAGAAGCCGGCAGCGTCCGGCGCCTTCGCGCCGTTGCGCCAGCCCGTGTTCGCGGTGCTGTGGGCCGCGACCGTGCTCGGCAACATCGGCAGCTTCATGCGCGACGTCGCCAGCTCCTGGCTGGTGACCGACCTGTCGGCCAGCCCGACCGCGGTGGCGCTGATCCAGACGGCGGCCACGCTGCCGATCTTCCTGCTCGCGATACCGGCCGGCGTGCTGTCGGACATCCTCGACCGGCGGCGCTTTCTGATCTTCGTGCAGCTGGTGCTCGCCAGCGTGAGCGGCACGCTGCTGGTGCTGTCGAACACCGGCGCGCTGACGGTCGAATACCTGATCGCGCTGACCTTCGTCGGCGGCATCGGCGCGGCGCTGATGGGGCCGACCTGGCAGTCGATCGTGCCGGAACTGGTGCCGCGCTCCGACCTGAAGAGCGCGGTCGCGCTGAACTCGCTGGGCATCAACATCGCGCGCTCGATCGGCCCGGCCGCGGGCGGCCTGATCCTCGCGAGCTTCGGCGCGGCCATGACCTATGGCGCCGACGTGCTGAGCTACGTGTTCGTGATCGCCGCACTGCTGTGGTGGCGCCGGCCGGCGCCGGTCGACAGCAACCTGTCGGAGAACTTTCTCGGTGCCTTCCGCGCCGGCCTGCGCTACACGCGCGCCAGCAAGGAACTGCACGTGGTGCTGCTGCGCGCCGCCGTGTTCTTCCTGTTCGCGAGTTCGGTGTGGGCGCTGCTGCCGCTGGTTGCGCGCCAGATGCTCGGCGGCACGGCGGGCTTCTACGGCATCCTGCTCGGCGCGGTCGGCGCGGGCGCGATCGGCGGTGCGCTGGTGATGCCGCGGCTGCGCGCCAGGCTCGATGCCGACGGAATGATGCTGCTGGCATCGGTGCTCACCGCCGCCGTCATGGGTGCGCTGGTGTTCGCGCCGCCGAAGTGGCTCGCGGTGCTGTTGCTGCTGGTGCTCGGCCTGGGCTGGATCATCGCGCTGACCACGCTCAACGGCGTGGCGCAGTCGATCCTGCCGAACTGGGTGCGCGGCCGGGGGCTCGCGGTGTATCTCACCGTGTTCAACGGCGCGATGGCGGCCGGCAGCCTCGGCTGGGGCCTGATCGCACAACAGATCGGCGTGCCCGCCACACTGGTCGCCGGCGCCATCGGCCTGGTGGTGGTCGGCCTGCTGTTCCACCGCGTGCGGCTGCCGAGCGGCGAATCGGACCTGCAGGCCTCCAACCACTGGCCCGAACCGCTGCTGACCGAGCCGGTCGAACACGACCGCGGGCCTGTGATGGTGCAGGTCGAGTACCGCATCCGCAAGCTCGACCGTCCGGCCTTCATCCAGGCGATGCAGCGCCTGTCGCAGGAGCGCCGCCGCGACGGCGCCTACGCCTGGGGACTGCAGGAGCACACCGGCGACGCCGAGCGCGTGATGGAGTGGTTCCTGGTCGAGTCGTGGGCCGAGCACCTGCGCCAGCACCATCGCGTGTCGAACGCCGACGCCGACCTGCAGAGCGAGGCGCTGCGCTTCCACATCGGGCCCGACAAGCCCGAGGTGCATCACTTCCTGGCGCTCTGATCCAGCCCTGACGGAGCGCGCCGAGCCCCGCGGCGCAACAGGAGACGACCGATGACCAGCATGTGCGCGCGGGGAGCTTACGGCGATCGCCTCGGGCGATGCTTCGAACTCGACTCCGCGCCCGCGCTCGTCATGCGCGCAACGCCACATGCGCCACATGCGCCATGTGCGCCGTTCGCGGCCACGCGCATCACCTGCACGCAGTCGCAGCTCGGCATGAAGCGCGCGATACCGGCCGAAGACGCCTTCGTTGTCACGCTGCACCTGGCCGGCGTCCGGCACCATGAACTCTGGATGCGCGGCCGGCCGCGCGTCGTGCAGGGCTACCTGCCCGGCGCGATCAGCATCGTCGACCTGCGCGACGAAGTGGCCAACTACCTCGGCAGCCCGTTCGACGCACTCACCTTCTATGTGCCACGCGCGCTGATCGACACGGTTGCCGACGCGATGGGCATTGGCCGCGTGCACGCGCTCTCATGCGTGCCGGGCCTGGTCGATCCGGTGATCGGCCACCTGGGCGCGGTGGTGCTGGCCTTGCTGGAGCGCCAGCACGCCGACCGCGATGCCCGCACCTTCGACCACCTCGCGATGGCGATCTGCGCCCACCTGGTCCACCGTTTCGGCGGCGACGCCCTGCACTGATCGCCAGCTGCGCTGCGGTCGTTGCCCGGGTTGCGTCAGCGCCCGACGCGCATCGTGCGCCGCCAGGTTCCCGGCGGCGTACCGGTGCACTGCGAGAACACGCGCGTGAAATGGCTCTGGTCCGAGAAGCCGCATTCGGCCGCGATTTCGGCCAGCGGGCGTTCGAAATCCATCAGCAGCGTGCGTGCACGCTCCATCCGCTGCGCGGTCAGCCACTGGTGCGGCGTCAGGCCGGTCGTCTCGCGGAAGGCATGAATGAAGTAGCTGCGCGAGAGCGAACAGGCATCGGCGATCTCGGCGATCGAGAGGCTGCCGTCCATCCTGCTGCGCAGCATTTCCTTGGCACGCGCCTCATGCGCGCGCGACAGCAGTCGCCTGGCCTTGGAAGGCGCCGTCGACGCGCCTGCGTAGTTCGACACCAGATAGCTGCCCATCGCGATGCTCACCTGGTCGACGAAAAGCATGCTCGCGTCGCCCGGGTTTTCGAGCGCGGGCGTGAGCGCCCAGGCCAGGTTGGCGAGCACCTCGTCCTTCTCGCCGGCCACGCGCGCCAGCCCGCAGGCGCGCGCGCCGCCCTCGTCGATCGCGCGCTCGACCGCGGCATGCGACAGCTCGATCAGCACGAAGTCGAAAGCGCTCTGGATGTCGGCACGGTAGCGTTCGGAAAAGTCGCGGATGTAGATCGAGCCCCGGCCGAACTGGTGAGTCGATGCGTGATTGGCGTGAAGAATCCGCCGGCTGTGTCCGTCGCCCAGCGAGATGCCGACCAGCACGCCGCGCCCGCTCGCGGCCGTCTCGACCTGGTGCAGTTCCGCGCTGACGGAGGTCTTGCGGTAGATCTTCACGCCGTTGGCCGACAGCGTCTGGTCGCGCCCCAGTTGCTGTGCCTGGCAGCCGAGGCTGTCTTCCGACGCGCCAGCCTGCGACGCGGGCGCGTGAGGGGCAGTGGAGGGACGGGCTTCGGCGCGCATGGATGTCGATGGGGACTCGGCAGGACTCGGCAGGACTCGGATTTGAAGGCCCCGATTGGCGGTTCTGCCGCCGGAACTGGATAGAAGCTTTGTGCGATCCGTTGAACGGATCAATCGCAAGGCTGGAAGCGCTGGCACGCCGCCACGACCTGCAGCAAAGTTACCGTGTTTTCGCCGTCGATGCGCTGCATCGCGAACTTGACCCAGTCGCCCTCCGAGATACCTGACAGCAGCGTTCGGTCGGCCACGGTGAAGGTCTGGGTGGTGAAGGGCAATTTGGCACGCGGCACCAGCTTCAGCCGCAAAAGGAACTTGCCGCCCGGCGCCGCGGAGAACGAATGCACGCGCGCCCGCGTCAGCGTGGGTGGCGGGCCGGACGGATCGGCGCCGGGAGACGGGGACGCGGCGGGCTGTGCGCCCGCACTGCCCATGATGGCCAGCGCAACGGCCATGGCGGCCCGCTTGGACGACAGGATCGACATGCTCATCTCCTTCAGGGATCGGTTGAAGGACGGCCCGGCTGCGCTCGGACCTCCGATCGCCGGAGATTAGCCGATGCGCGCGCGCTCAGTGA
>JAZKDL010000204.1:0-1907 GCA_040387575.1 Pseudomonadota bacterium | reverse complement strand
ACTCCACTTCCAGCCTCGGCACGATGAAGCGGTCGATCGGTATCTCGGCACCGTCACGCAGCAGCATGTCGTCGAGCAGCGTGCCGTGGTCGGGCTCGGTGATCTGCGATGCGATCTGCATCGCACGCGAGGTGAGCCCGATCTTGTGGCCGATCACGCGCCGGCCTTCGGCCATGCAGAGTGCCATCCACGCGCTCTGGATGGCGTAGCTGTCGTCGATATCCATGTCCGGATGCAGGCGCGAGAAGTGCTCGAGCTGGATGCGCGTGCGCTGCGCGGCGTGCAGCTGGCGCGCCAGTTCGGCATGGGTGTGGGGAAGAAGGTTCACGGTCGGCGGGGCGAGCCCGGAGTGGATGGCGGTCGCAGTATCCAGGCCGACTTCCTTCAGGACAATCGACAAATATTGACCGATTCGTAAGCAGCGCCGGACAATCGCGCCGCGCCCGTTCAACGACCATTCAACGCCCGTTCAACGCCCGTTCAACGCAATCCTCCTCGCCATACGCGCCATGCCCCTGACCCGCTTCACGCTCCGCCAGTTCGAGGCCTTCGCCGCCGTGGCCGACCTGCGCAGCTTCTCCGCGGCCAGTGCGCAGATGGGCCTGTCTTCATCTGCGGTGAGCCAGTTGATCGCCGAGCTGGAAGCGACGCTGGGCTTCCGCCTGTTCGACCGCAGCACGCGGCGGGTCGAGCTGTCGAGTGCGGGGCGCGACTTTTTCGGCTCGGCGCGCAGCGTGCTTCGGCATGCGCAGATGGCGGAGTCGGCCGCGTCGGACGTGCGCAACCGGGCCTCGGGCGTGGTGCGCATCGGTGCGCCGCTGGTGCTCGCCAGCGCGGTGCTGCCGGGCGCGATCCGCGCGTTCTGCGCCGACCGGCCGAACGTGGTCGTGCGGATCCGCGACACCGCGGTGGACGACCTGGTCGACCGCATCGCGGCCGGCGATCTCGACCTCGCGGTCGGCCCCGACCGCAGCGGCATCGGTCAGGTCGAGGCGATGCCGGCCTTCGACAGTCCGTGGGTTCTGTGGTGCTCGCCGGGGCATCCGCTGGCCGCGCGCAAGTCACTGGTCTGGACCGACCTGCGCGACGTGCGCCTGGTCGCGGCCGGGCGCGACCACGAGCGCAGCGTCGCGCAGATGCATCTCAACGCGCCCGAGGGCACGCGCATCCAGGCGGTCGACGTGGTCGACAACATCTCGACCGCGCTCGGCATCGCGGCGCAGGGCCTTGCGGCGACGCTGGCGCCGGCATATGTCGGCGTGGTCGCGTTGCCGCTCGGGCTGGTGATGCGGCGCGTCCGGGCGCCGGAGGCGATCCGTCAGGTCTGCGTGTATCGCTCGACGGTGCGCGCCGTGCCGCCGGCGGCGGAAGCCTTCCATGCATTCCTGCTGGACTGGCTCAAGGCGTGGCACCGGGCATCGAAGACGCGACCGGCTTCCGGTTCACGGTGAGCTTCTGGGTGCTCGTGGCCAGGGGCGCTGCGCGCGCGAGCCCCGCCGCCTTCAACCCGCCGTGACGTGCACCCCCGGCCGCTGCCCACCGTTCCACTTGCCGTCCAGCGCGCGCTCGATCTGCGCGGCCAGTTGCAGCAGCAAACCGTCGTTGGCCTGGCGCGCCTGCGCCTGGATGCCGAGTGGCAGGCCGTTTTCCTGGTTCGCCATCGGCAGCGAGATGCCGGGCATGCCGCACAGGTTGGCCAGTGGCGTGTACGCGAAGTTCTGCCACAGGTTGTCGAACCAGTCGTAGACCGACGGATTGGTGCTGGTCGTCAGATATTCGGTGGTGCCGACCCTGGGCGTCGGCAGCGCGGTGATCGGCGTGAGGATGATGTCCCACTCCTCGAAGAACTGGCCGAAGGCGCGCGACGTGGTGTTGAACACCGCCTGCATCTTCGAGCGCTCGGTGTA
>JAZKDL010000203.1:0-8694 GCA_040387575.1 Pseudomonadota bacterium | reverse complement strand
ACCGACCACTTCTTCAGCAGCTTCTCCGCACCCATGCTGTCGTAGCCTTCGAAAGGCTGATGGATCCATGGGTTGGTCTCAAGGTATTCCACCGAGTAGTCGGGCGTGAAGGTCGACAGGGCCTTGGTCCAGATCACCGCGCTGCGCAGTTCGGTGATCGGCTGATAGTTGTTGCGCAACATGTCGATGACGGCATGCAGGGTGTGGCCGGAATCCGCCAAGTCGTCGACCAGCAGCACCTTGCCCGCAATCTCACCCTTGGGCGTGGTGATGAAACGCGCGATATCGAGATGGCCCTGCACCTTGCCAGCGTCGGCGCGGTAGGAGCTCGTCGACATGATGGCCAGCGGCTTCTCGAAGATGCGCGACAGCACATCGCCAGGACGCATGCCGCCACGTGCAAGACACAGGATGGTGTCGAACTGCCAGCCCGACTGGTACACCTTGATCGCAAGCTTTTCGATCAGGTTGTGGTACTCGTCGTAGCTGACATAGAGATGCTTTCCGTCTTCGGTCAACATGGCGTGTGCTCCTGGTTAGTCGGCCAAATAGGGATGGCGCATCATGATCGTATGGTCGCGGTCCGGACTGGTCGACACCATGTGGATCGGCACGCCCGTAACCTGCTCGATGCGCTGAAGATAAAGCCGCGCGTTCACCGGCAGCTTGTCGTATTGCGTGACGCCGACCGTGCTTTCGGTCCAGCCTTCCAGCGTTTCGTAGATCGGCGTGCAGCGCTCGATCTCGTCCGCACCCATTGGCAGGATGTCGGTGACCTCGCCGTCGAGCTCGTAGCCGGTGCAGAGTTCAAGCTTCTCGAGGCCGTCGAGCACATCGAGCTTGGTGATGCACAGGCCCGACAGACCGTTGACCTGCGCCGAGCGCTTGAGCAGAGCGGCGTCGAACCAGCCGCAACGCCGGCTGCGACCTGTTGTCACCCCCTTCTCGGCACCGATGGTGCTCATGTGATAGCCGGGCGTGCCCGGCTTTTCCCATTCGAGTTCAGTCGGGAACGGACCGCCGCCCACCCGCGTGCAGTAAGCCTTCGTGATGCCCAGGATGTAGTGCAGCATGCCAGGGCCGACACCCGAGCCTGCTGCTGCGTTCCCGGCCACGCAATTGCTCGAAGTGACGTACGGGTACGTACCGTGATCGACGTCGAGCAGCGTGCCTTGTGCGCCTTCAAACAGCAGGTTGGCGCCGTTCCGATGCGCATCGTTCAGCTCGCGCGAGACGTCCGCCATCATCGGCTTCAACAACTCGGCGTGCTTCATCGCTTCGTCGAAAACGGTGTCGAAGTCGATGGCAGGCGCGCTCAACACCTGCGTCAGCACGTGGTTGTGCAGATCGAGCAACACGCGCAGCTTGGCTGCGAATCGCTCGGGATGCTTCAGGTCCTGCACGCGAAGCGCGCGACGCGCGATCTTGTCTTCATAGGCCGGGCCGATGCCGCGGCCGGTGGTCCCGATCTTCTCGATGCCACCCTTTTCGCGATAGGCCTCGCGAGCGATATCCAGCGCGGCATGGAAAGGCAGGATCAGCGGGCAGGCCTCGCTGATGCGCAGGCGCGAACGGACTTCGACACCGGCTTTTTCGAGCCCTTCGATTTCCTCGAACAGCTTGCCGGCCGAAAGCACCACGCCATTGCCGATGTAGCACTTGACGCCCGGCCGCATGATGCCGCTCGGAATCAGATGCAGCGCCGTCTTGACGCCGTTGATGACCAGCGTGTGGCCTGCGTTGTGGCCGCCCTGGAAGCGGACCACGCCTTGGGCGCTTTCGGTCAGCCAGTCGACCAGTTTGCCTTTGCCTTCATCGCCCCACTGGGTGCCGACGACGACCACGTTTCTACCTGTGGTAACGCTCATGATTTGTCGCTTCTCAAGATTCGGATGGCTTGCACACTCCACTGCCCGCCTTGCTCGATGAGCTCGCGGTCACAGTTGAATTCGTCGATTTCGCTGCCGTGGCCCGGCAGCACACAGACCACGGTCTCACCACGCGCGCGCAGGCCGGCAATGGCCGTGCGGAGTGCGAGGTCGTCGTTCCAGGGCGCGCGTATCGCAGCGCGTAACTGCTGTGCCGGCAGCACCCCGACCAACTCACGCACGTCGAGGCTGAAACCAACTGCAGGTCGGTTTCGTCCGAAGACTGCTCCAACCTCGTCGTATCGGCCACCGCGCACCAACGCATCGGCCGCACCGTCGACATAGATGCCGAAGCGCATGCCGCTGTAGTACGCATAGCCGCGCAGGTCGGACAGGTCGAAGCTCACTTTCGCGCCGGCCAAGCGCGAAGCCAGCAAACGCAGGTCGTCCAGCGCCTGGCGCGCCGTCGCTGTCGGCTTCAGGGCCTTCTCGGCCTCATCGAGTACCGAGGCGTCGCCGTACAGTTGCACAAGCGCGAGCAGCCCTTCACGCGACGCCACGGGAAAATCCCGCGTCAGTGCGCGGAGTTCGCTCGAATCCTTGGCGGCCAAGGCAGCGTGAACGCGTGCCAATAGGACCGCATCAACCGGCACGCCGGCGAACAGCGACCGTACGATGCGGGCATCCGCCATGTCGACGATCGCACCTTCAGCAATGCCGGCAGAACGCAGGCAGTCGAACGCGAGCACGAGAATTTCGGTATCGGCTTCGAGGCCGGCATGGCCGTAGATTTCGGCACCGAACTGCAGCGGCTCTCGCGTCGCATGCGGACGGTCAGGACGTGTATGAAGCACCGGGCCGCAATAGCAAAGGCGCGTTACACCCTGGCGATTGAGCAGATGCGCATCGATGCGCGCCACCTGTGGCGTGGTGTCGGCACGCAGGCCCATGGTTCGACCCGAAAGCTGGTCGACCAGCTTGAAAGTCTGAAGGCCGAGGGCCTCGCCGGTACCGGACAGCAACGATTCAAGATGCTCCAACAGCGGCGGCATCACCAACTCGTAGCCATAGCCACGGGCGGTGTCGAGCAGCTGACGGCGAAGTTCTTCGATGTGGCGCGCCTCGGAAGGCAGCACATCGGCAATGTGATCCGGGAGGACCCAAGCGGACATGGGGATCGGGGGCGTGGTTAAACCAGGATTCTACCGGGCCGCGCCAGGCGACCCGGTAAAGGCGTGCAACGTAGGTGTCGGGCTAGCCGACGATCCAGAGCAATATGAAGCCCAAGACGATGCTGCAAAGACCAAAAAAGCGCAGTTGGCCATCGCGCAACTGCATCAGCTGGCCAAAGCCCCGGCGCCATCCACCGGGCGACAGGAAGGGCAAGATACCCTCGATGACCAGCACCAGCGCAATCGCGCCCCAGAACACATCGACGCTCACGCGCGATCAGCGGCGGGGACCTGCCGTATTGCTACCGGAACTGCGCAGGGCTTGGAAGAAGTCGGACGAAGACGGATCGACCACCAGGATGTCGCTCTTTTTCGCAAAGCTCTGCTTATAGGCATCAAGACTGCGATAGAACTGCGCAAACTGCGGGTCGCGCCCAAAGGCATCGGCATAGGCCGAAGCTGCTTGCGCGTCGCCTTCACCCTTGATCTTCTGGGCATCGCGGTACGCATTGGCCACCGTGACCTCGCGCTGCCGATCTGCATCGGCGCGAATTTTTTCCCCCTCTGCCGCACCAGTGGAACGCAACTCGTTGGCCACGCGCTTACGCTCGGCTTCCATCCGACGATAGACCGATTCCGTGATGGCTTCGACATAGTCGACACGGGTAATGCGGACGTCGACGATGTCAACGCCCCAGGGCTTCGCACCCTTGACGACCGCCAGCACTTCGCGCTGGACATCGGCCATTAGCGCCTCGCGGCGTACGGAGATCAAATCGCGCACGGTGCGTTTATTGACGTTTTCCTGGAATGCATTGCGAACGACACGGTTCAGCTGAACCGCGCCCGCGCTTTCGTCGAGGCCGACGTTGCGGATGTACTCCGACGGATCCGTCACGCGCCAACGCACATACCAGTCGATAACGACACGCTGCTTCTCGGCGGTGAGCATGGGCTCGGTCTCGAGACTCGACAGTGTGAGCAGTCGTTTGTCGATATACGAAACGTTCTGGAAAGGCGGAGGCAGCTTGAAATTCAAGCCGGGCTCAGTGATGACTTCCTTGATCTGGCCGAGTGCGTAGACCACGCCGAACTGGCGCTGGTCGACCACGAAGAGCGTGGAACTCAGCAGCGCAAGCGCCACGAGGATCGTCGATGCGATGAATCCGATTCTGTTCATTGTTCTGGCTTTCTCAACGCACGTCGCGATCACGCGACCGGCCGTCTCGGGCGCGCAGGTCGCTGGATGTCGGTGCCACCGGGATTACCGACGACTGCGACGGCGCGGTGCCGGCAACGTTCGGACTGGCCGCGTCGACCGGGGCGGCAGTTGCGTTCTGGCCACCCATCTGCATGATCTTGTCGAGCGGCAAATACAGCAGGTTCGAGCCTTGCTTCGAGTCGATCAATACCTTCGTGGTATTGCTGTAGATCTGTTGCATGGCGTCGGTGTACATGCGATCGCGGGTAACCTGAGGCGCCTTCTGGTATTCGGCCAGCACGGCAGCAAAGCGGCCCGCATCGCCTTGCGCCTGCGCAATGATCCGGGCTTTGTAGGCTTCGGACTCTTCCTTCAGGCGAGACGCGGTACCGGTTGCGCGGGGCACGACATCGTTGGCATAGGCCTGAGCCTCATTCTTGGCGCGCTCGCGCTCTTGGCCAGCCTTCAGGACATCATCGAACGCGGCCTGAACCTGCTCCGGCGGCCGCACACCGCCCTGCTGCAAATTGATGTTCACGACTTCGACACCGACCTTGTAGCGATCCAGAATGGTTTGCATCAGCGTACGCACGCGTGGCGCGATCTGGTCGCGCTCTTCCGCAAGCGCTGCGTCCATCTTCATCTTGCCTACGACCTCGCGCACAGCCGTTTCAGCCACCTGAACCACGGTTTCGGCAGGACTCTTGCTCTCGTAGAGATAAGCCCGCGCATCGCTCAAACGGTATTGCACGGCGAACTTGATTTCGACGATGTTCTCGTCCTCAGTCAGCATCGCAGACTCGCGCAGTCCGGTCGAGCGCACGATGCTGTCGCGGCCCACGTCGGCAGAGCGGATCTGCGTGACCACCACAAGCTCGTGACGCTGGACAGGGTATGGCATGCGCCAATTGAAACCGGCGCCCACCGTCGCCTTGTAGCGGCCGAATTGGGTGATCACAGCCTGCTGGCCTTCATTCACGATGAAGAAGCCGGTTCCCAGCCAGATCAACACAGCGACAACGGCAATCACGCCGATGCCATAACCTGCATTTTTCATGTCGGGCTTGAAGTTTCCTCCGCCATTGCCACCGGAGGGTCCACGGTTCCCTCCACGCCCACCGCCAAAGAGGCCACCAAGCTTGCGATTGAAGTCGCGCCAGAGTTCGTCGAGATCCGGCGGCCCCTGATTGGGGCCCTGACCTCGAGGGCGATTGTTGTTGCCCGAAGGCGGCGGGTCCGCATCAGGACGGTTTTGGGCAGGACGGTCGTTGTTGTTGGACGATGGCTCGTCCCCACGTCCCCACCGGCCGTCGTTCAGATTGAACATGCCCTGAAAACGGCTCCACACTGGCTTTGCATTCATTCGTTTTTGCTTCTCTCGTCAGTGAGGGGATTGTGCCCAATCACTCGGCCGCACCATGCAATTCAGCACCGGCGTCCAAGGGCATGGCATCGTCGACGACCGAACCCGAGCGCAGTGCCAGCTCGCCGCGCAACGCGGGCAAGCCCTGTCCAGTGTGTGCACTCACGAAAATGCGCCCCACCTTCACGCCATCGACTTCGATCTCATCCTGCAGATGCAGGGGGTACTGGCCGGATTCAAGAGCGTCGAGCTTGTTGAAGACGAGCAGTTGCGGCACCTCGCCTGCGCCGATTTCGCCCAGCACCCGCTGAACCTCGGCCATCTGCTCGGGATGGTGAGGATTGGACGCGTCGACGACGTGCAGCAACAGATCGGCATCCACAGCTTCCTGAAGGGTCGCCTTGAACGCGTCGACCAAACCGTGCGGCAGGTCGCGAATGAAGCCTACCGTGTCGGAAATCGACACCTCTCGCTTCGCATCGCCCAAATAGAGATGCCGGGTCGTGGTATCGAGCGTCGCAAACAACTGATCGGCCGCATAGGCACGCGCCTTGACCATCGCATTGAAGATCGACGACTTGCCGGCATTGGTGTAACCGACCAGTGAAATGTTGAATGTCTGGCGCCGCTCGCGCTGGCGTCGCTGTGTTCCGCGCTGCTTCTGTACCTTGGCCAGGCGTTCACGGGTTCGCTTGATCGACTCGCTGATCATTCGACGGTCGAGTTCGATCTGCTTTTCGCCAGGACCGCCGCGCACGCCTGCGCCACCAGTCTGACGTTCCAAGTGAGACCATCGCCGAACAAGGCGTGTGCTCAGATACTGAAGCCGTGCGAGTTCAACTTGCAGTTTCCCCTCGTGAGACCGCGCCCGCTGAGCAAAAATCTCTAGGATGAGAAAGGTGCGGTCATAGACTGCAATTTCGAGCAACCGCTCGAGATTGCGCTGTTGCGCAGGACTCAAGGACTGGTCGAAGATGACTTCGCTTGCACCATGTAATTCGGCAAGCTCGCGGATTTCGGCGGCCTTGCCGCTGCCTACGAACAGCGCCGCATCCGGCGCCTTGCGCTTGCAGACGATGCGTGCGGCGGGTGTGAGGCCAGCAGTTTGCGCAAGCAGGCCGAGTTCTTCGAGTTCGCCGTCAAAATGAGGCAAGCCGAAGTCGACACCGACGAGAACAGCGGCGCCTTCTTGGCGTGGTGACAGTTCGGACAAGCGGAATCAGAAATAAAAAGCGCGACGGGTTGCCCCGTCGCGCGGCATGCCGGTCAGGCAGCAGCGTCGTCGTTCTCGGCGGCCGAGAAATTGACTGCGCGGCCGGGCACGATGGTGGAAATAGCGTGCTTGTAGACCATCTGCGTCACGGTGTTACGCAGCAGCACGACATATTGATCGAAAGATTCGATCTGACCCTGTAGCTTGATGCCGTTCACCAAATAAATGGAAACCGGCACATGCTCCCGACGCAAAGTATTCAGGAACGGGTCTTGCAAAAGTTGCCCTTTGTTGCTCACGATATTCTCCGTGTTCAAGGAAGAGTTGTTGGACCGAGAACCTTAACACACCGTTTCCGTGATACCCCGCCAAGGGGAAAACCCGGACGAAAATAACGGCACTTCGAAGACTGAACTTTGCGCGCGAGCCTGACTCGCAGCCGCCTATTCACCGAGTTCAGTATTGAATCAGCTCCGATCCTTATCCGCGTACGGATTCGCAGATGTCTTGAATTCAATGCGCATGGGTGTTCCAACGAGATCGAATTCCTTTCGGAAACGCCCTTCTAGAAACCGTTTGTATGCATCCGTGACGTGCTCCAACGAATTGCCATGGATCACGATCACCGGCGGATTCATTCCGCCCTGGTGCGCATAGCGCATCTTGGGCCGGAACATGCCGGCACGCTGCGGCGCCTGGAACTGCACAGCCTCAAGCAGAAGCCGCGTCAGCACGGGCGTCGACATCTTTCGCGTGGCCGACTTGTGCGCTTGTGCAATGGCCTGCCAGACGGGCCCCAACCCCTGGCGCTTGATCGCAGAGATGAAATGCATCGCAGCGAACTTGAGGAAGGGGAGCCGGGTTTCGATCTGACGCTGCAATTGCTCACGTTGATAACTGTCGACCGCATCCCATTTGTTCACCGCAATGACCACTGCACGCCCTGATTCGAGGATGTAGCCTGCGATGTGCGCATCCTGGTCTGTGACACCCTGAGTGGCATCCAGCAGCAAGAGAACGACGTTCGACGATTCGATCGCCTGCAGCGTCTTCACGACGGAGAACTTTTCGATCGCTTCGAACACCTTGCCTTTGCGACGCAGACCCGCGGTATCGATCAACTCGAAGCGCTGACCGTTGCGTTCGAAGGGCACCGAAATCGCATCGCGGGTCGTGCCAGGCATGTCGAAGGCCACGAGACGCTCTTCGCCAAGCCACGTGTTGATCAAGGTCGACTTGCCGACGTTGGGCCGGCCTGCCACGGCCAGCTTGATGGGCTTGCCCGCGTCCTCGTCGCCCGGCTCGTCGTCGGGATCCGGCAGGTTCAACGGTTCGAGCGCGAGCTCGACAATGCCGCGAATGCCCTCGCCGTGTGCTGCGGAGATGCCATGCACTTCGCCAAAACCCAGTTCGTAGAACTCGGCTAGCTTGGTCGCATCGCGCATGCCCTCGGCCTTGTTGGCCACGAGCAAGGTCGGCTTGCCCAAGCGGCGCAACTCTTTGGCAATCTCATGATCCTGCGCCGAAAGACCTTCGCGTGCATCGAGCACGAAGACGACCACATCGGCCTCGGCAACAGCCTGTCGCGTCTGCTTGGCCATCTCCTTGAAGATGCCGCTTCCCGCGTCAGGCTCGAAACCGCCGGTATCGATCACGATGAACTCGTGCTTGCCCTGCCGGCCGTTGCCGTAATGGCGATCACGCGTGAGCCCGGCAAAATCCGCGACGATGGCGTCTCGGGTCTGGGTGAGGCGATTGAACAGCGTCGACTTGCCGACGTTTGGACGCCCGACGAGCGCGATGACCGGCTTCATGGCTGGCCTTTGTGCTGCTGCGGAAGGGTCATGCGGCCTTCGACGTGATGGCGTGCTGTCATT
>JAZKDL010000202.1:0-3837 GCA_040387575.1 Pseudomonadota bacterium | reverse complement strand
AGCTCACCCGGTAGCCGTAGTAGCTGAGCGCCGTGGCCAGCAGCGTGATGCCCAGCCCCGACACATGCTGCGACAGCGCCAGCCCGACCGTCAGGAAGGCGTGCAGCAGGCCGAACACCGCGCCGGTGAGCGCCGCCACGCCGACGCCGACCCACAGCGGCGCGCCCGCGTACACCGCGAGCCAGCCGGTGAACGCGCCGGCCACCATGATCCCTTCGATGCCCAGGTTGAGCACGCCCGCGCGCTCGCACAGCAGCACGCCCAGCGTGCCGAAGATCAGCGGTGTCGCGATGCGCAGCGTGGCGACCCAGAACGACGCGTTGGCGAGGATGTCGAACAGGTCGCTCATCGCTTGACCTTGTATTGCGTCAGCAGCGTCGCCACCAGCACCGCGATCAGCGACGCGGCGACGATCACGTCGGCGATGTACGTCGGCACGCCGGCCGCGCGGCTCATGCTGTCGGCGCCGACCAGCACGCCGGCGACGAACACGCCGGCCGCCACCACGCCCAGCGGATGCAGCCCGGCGAGCATCGCGATCACGATGCCGGTGTAGCCATAGCCGGGCGACATGTCGAGCGTGACGTAGCTGGTGCGGCCCGCGACCTCGATCGCGCCGGCCAGCCCGGCCAGCGCGCCCGACAGCAGCGCCACCGTGACCACCGTGCGCGTCACCGGCACGCCGGCGAAGGCCGCGGCGCGCGCATTGGCACCGACGGCGCGGATGTCGAAGCCGATCACCGTGTACTTGAACAGCGCCCACACGATGGCGGCCAGCGCCACGGCCCAGATCAGCCCGGTGTGCACGCGCGTCTGCGCGATCAGCTTGCCGAGTTCCAGGTCGCCCTGCAGCGCCACGCTCTGCGGCCAGCCCATGGCGGTCGGGTCCTTCATCGGGCCGTCGAGCATCGCCGACACGCCGAGCAGCACGATGAAGTTGATCAGCAGCGTGGTCACGACCTCGTCGACGCCCAGCTTGTTCTTCATCAGCGCCGGGCCGAGCAGCAGCAGCGCACCGGCGATGGCGGCGGCCAGCATCATCAGCGGGAAGAGCAGCCAGATCGGCAACTCGAAGCCGGTGCCGCCGTGCATGCCGCCGACCGCGACCGCCGCGAGCGCGCCTGCGTACAGCTGGCCTTCGGCGCCGATGTTGAAGAGCCGCGCCTTGAAGGCGACCGTCGCCGCCAGGCCGGTGAGGATCAGCGGGATCGCGCGGGTGAGCGTTTCGCTCCACGCGAACACCGAGCCGAAGCCGCCTTCGAGCAGCAGCGCATAGGTGCGGCTGACCGGCGCGCCGGCCCACAGCACCAGCAGCGCGCTGACCGCGAGCGTGAACAGGACGGCGCCGATGGGCGCGAGCACGAGCGCGGCGTGCGAGGTTTCGGAGCGGCGTTCGAGTCTCATGATCCAGCCATTGCCAAGCCGATGGCTTCGCGGGTCCAGTGGTCGGCGGGGCGCGGCTCGCTCAGGTGGCCGCCGTGCATCACCGCGACGCGGTCGCCCAGCGCGAGCACTTCGTCGAGGTCGTCGGAAATCATCAGCACCGCGGCGCCGGCGTCGCGCGCCGCGATCAGTTGCTGCTGCACATAGGCGACGGCGCCGATGTCCAGGCCCCAGGTCGGTTGGTGCGCGACGATCAGCCGCGGCGGCTTCGACGTGCCGTCGGCCGCGCCGGGCGCGAGCAGTGCGCGGCCGAGGATCAGCTTCTGCATGTTGCCGCCCGACAGCGCACGTGCCGGCGCCATCAGGCCGGCGCCGCGCACGTCGTAGGCCTTTTCGACGCGTTGCGCGTGCGCACGCGCCGCGCCGCGGCGGATCCAGAGCCAGCGCGAGAACGCGCGGCTGCGCAGCCGTTCGGACACCGCGTTCTCCCACACCGGCAGGTCGCCGATCACGCCGACCGCATGCCGGTCTTCGGGGATGCGTGCGATACCGCGCGGCACCAGCTTCGCGGGCGAGGGCGGCAAGGCACGGCCCATCAATTTCACCGTGCCGGCGACCGTGCGGCGCGTGCCGCTCAGCAGGTCGGCCAGCGCGACCTGGCCATTGCCCGACACGCCGGCGATCGCGACGATCTCGCCCGCGCGCAGCGTGAGCGACACGTCGTCGAGCCGGTCGTGGCCGCTGCCGGCGGTGCTCACGTGGTCGAGCACGCAGACCGCGTCGCCGATGCGTTTGGCGGGCCGGCGCTGGGTGGTCTCGACCGCATGGCCGACCATCCACAGCGCGAGCTGCGCCTGGGTGGTGCCGGCGGCCGGCGCCTCGGCCACCAGCTTGCCGCCGCGCAGCACCGCGATCCGGTGCGACACGCGCAGCACTTCCGGCAGCTTGTGGCTGATGAAGATGACCGACAGGCCTTGCGCGACCATCTGCGCGAGCGTCGCGAACAGCGCTTCGCTTTCCTGCGGCGTGAGCACGGCGGTTGGTTCGTCGAGGATCAGGATGCGGGCGCCGCGGTACAGCGCCTTGAGGATTTCCACCCGCTGGCGCTCGCCCACGGACAGGTCGCCGATCTTCGCGTCGGGCCGCACCGGCAGGCCGAAGCGCTGCGACACCTCGAGCAGCCGTTCGCGCGCGGCGCGCCGGCGCGAGAACGGGCGCCAGAGCGATTCGGTGCCCATCAGCACGTTGTCGAGCACGCTCAGGTTGTCGGCCAGCGTGAAGTGTTGGTGCACCATGCCGACGCCTGCGGCCAGCGCAGCCTTCGGATTGCCCGGCGGCAGCGGCTTGCCGAAGACCTCGATGTGGCCTTCGTCGGCGGTGTAGTGGCCGAACAGGATCGACATCAGCGTCGACTTGCCGGCACCGTTCTCGCCGAGCAGCGCGAGCACTTCGCCGGCATGCAGCGTCAGCGAGATGTCGTCGTTGGCGACCAGTGCGCCGAAGCGCTTGGTGATGCCGTCCAGCCGCAGCACCTGCGGCGCGGGCGCGCCGACCGTCACTTCCAGGCCGCCAAAAAGGCCAGCAACACCTTGGCCGAGTTGTCGGCCGCGACGCCCATGAAGGTGCCCATCTCGTTTTCTCCGTCGCCGCCGCCGGCCAGGTCGCTCAGCGAGCGGAACGCGATGTACGGCACGCCGTTGCTGTACGCCACCATGCCGACCGCCGCGGTTTCCATGTCCAGCGTGTTGGCCTGGAAGTTCTGGAACACGTATTCGCGATACGCCTTGTTGTCCATGAAGGCCTGGCCCGACACGCCATTGCCGCCGACCACCAGCTTCGGCCGCGTCGTGAGGCACTGCCCGGCACCTGTCCCTGCGCAGTTCGCCAGCTCGACATTGCCGATGCTGCGCGCCACGGCCAGCATCTTCGGATCGACCTCGAACCAGAACTTGCGCTGGATCGCCGGCTGCGCCGCCGAGCGCACTTCGACTGGCCGCGGATGCATCATCCCGAAGGCCGGCATCGTGACGTCCTTCATCCAGGGCGGCGGGCTGTATTTGCCGGGCGCGGTCTCGCGCGCCATCAGCACTTCGAGGTATTGGCCCCACTGCACCGGCACGGTCACGTCGCCGATGTGCAGGGCCGGATTCACGCCGCCCGCGATGCCGCTGAACACGATGTGGCTGACCTGGAATCGGTCGAGCGCCACCTGCGTGTTCATGGTCGCGTTGGTCATGCTGATGCCCGACATGAACAGCACGACCGGCTTGCCTTCGAGCGTGCCGGTCGTGAAGTCGGTGCCGTTGACGGTGTAGGTCTTCGGGTCGCGCAACTGCTTGCTCAGCAGCACGACCTCGGGCGCGAACGCCGAGACGACTGCCATGCGCGGCGTGGCGTCGAGCCGGACCGAACGCGCATCGGGCATGCCCGCGCAACCGGCGAGCGCGGCGGCCA